>JBHOTE010000015.1:0-46773 GCA_042584125.1 Bacteroidota bacterium | reverse complement strand
CCCATGTCCTTAAATTATATTTCAATGTTCTACTTAAATGTGATTCCAGTAAAATAATAACAAATTATTTTAACAAAAGAAAGAATAAGTCGATGTACCTGTTAAAAGGATTTGCAATATATTTACTCGTTAAACAAATTAAGTATGCAGTCTTACAAATCAACATCTCAAAATAAAGAAAATAAAAAATCGAAAGTAACCATGGTTACGGCTTTTAAAAATATTATTTGGCCAAGAAGAAATTTGGTTTTTTTAGGGTTGATTTTTATAGTGTTAAGTAGATTGTCTAGTTTGGTTTTACCATGGAAGACAAAAGTTTTATTAGATGAGGTTATTCCAAATAAAGACTTTGAAGAACTATACAATTTGTTGTTTTTGGTGGCAGGGGCTATTTTAATACAAGCCGTGACTTCATTTTTATTGACCAAAATTTTAAGTGTCCAAGCGCAATTTTTAATCTCAGAATTACGTGCTCAGGTACAAAAAAAAGTATTGTCTTTACCGCTCAGTTTTTTTGATAACACCAAGTCAGGAGCTTTAGTATCTAGGATTATGAATGATGTGGAAGGGGTAAGGAATTTAATTGGTACCGGATTGGTTCAGTTAGTTGGAGGAACTATAACGGCTGTTATTTCTTTGTTCTTATTGATCAATATTAGTTTGTCAATGACTCTTTTTGTTTTTGTTCCTGTAGGAATTTTTGGTTTTGTGGCTTTAAAAGCTTTCGCGTATATAAGACCAATTTTTAAATTAAGAGGAAAAATTAATGCTGAAGTTAATGGACGTTTAACAGAGACTTTGGCGGGTGTAAGAGTCATTAAAGCTTTCAATGCAGAGGCGCAAGAAAATAAAGTTTTTGAAAAAGGTGTTGATTTGTTGTTCCAAAACATAAAAAAGAGTTTGACAGCTACCTCTATAATGACAAGTACTTCTGCTTTTTTATTAGGAATTGCTTCTACTGGAATTATGGGGATTGGCGGATATAAAATTATGATTGGTGAATTAACGACAGGAGATTTTTTATCATTTACCTTATTGTTAGGATTTATGATTGCACCCATAGTACAAATGAGTAATATTGGAAGTCAATTAACAGAAGCTCTGGCAGGATTGGATAGAACAGAAGAACTGATGAACATGCAAGCTGAAGATGAGGATGAAAATAGAACAATTGAATTAGAATCTTTTAAAGGAGATTTGGAGTTTACTGAGGTGTCTTTTGCTTATGAAGAAGATAAAAATGTATTACACAATATTAGCTTTAAAGCACCATCAGGTTCTGTTGTTGCTTTGGTAGGAAGTTCAGGTTCAGGAAAATCTACCATTGCAGGGTTGTCGGCAACATTTTTAAATCCAAAATCAGGAATTGTTACTATCGATAATCAAGATTTATCTAAAGTGAAATTGAATAGTTTTAGAAAACATTTAGGAGTGGTTCTGCAAGATGAATTTTTGTTTGAAGGAACTATTAAAGAAAATATTTTATTCCCATGCCCTAACGCAACAGAAGAACAGTTGAAAAAAGCTGTTTTTGGTGCTTATGTCAATGAATTTACCGATCGTTTTGATGATGGTTTGGATACGATGATAGGAGAGCGTGGTGTGAAATTGTCTGGAGGACAAAGACAGCGTATTGCTATTGCAAGAGCTATTTTAGCTGATCCCAAAATTATTATTTTGGATGAGGCAACATCAAATTTAGACACGGAAAGCGAGGTGCTAATTCAAAAGAGTTTGGCAGAATTAACAAAAAACAGGACTACTATTGTTATAGCACACCGTTTGAGTACTATTAGAAAAGCAGATCAGATTTTAGTAATTGAAGGAGGGAATATTGTTGAGCGTGGTACACATGATGAACTGATTGCTTCTGAAGGGCGTTATTTTGATTTGTATACCTATCAAGGGAAGATATAAGTTGTTTGTTTTGTGTTAATAATATAAATTGGAGAGACTACAATTCTTTATTTAAAAATGAGTTTTTATCTATTTTGGTATAGTTTAAAAAGAGTATGATGGTTTGTTAAGTTATTAATTTCGATAAAATAGTCAAGTTGCCATTTTTGCGTTTGTACTGCTTGTTTACTTTTTGGATGGTCCCAATTGGGATATACTCGAAAACCTCTTTTACCTTCTTTATTATCTGTTGAAATAATCCCTTTTTGAATCAATATAGATTTTGGGAAAATAAATTGTGCAAATTTACTTTCATAAGTAACATTTACAATATAAAAATCAAGAGTATCGGATTCGTTAAAAGGGGCAATTAAACCTGTTTCTTCACGTTTCCAGAAGGTTACAAACTGCCCAATCTTCTTGGGGGTTATTTTCGAAGTTCTACTTATAATTGCAAGTGCGTTTAAATTGTAGCGACAAGCATTATATTCTTGACTTTCTTTCTCCTTTTGAAAATTTGAAATTTTAAAGTCGAGTTTGTCATATAGAAAATCTTTCCAAAAAGTGAAGTTTCCATCCTTATCTACCATCAATTTATTTTAGAAAAGTACATTCTTTATTTTTCCTTAATATTCTCAATAGCACTAATATGGTGTTCTAAAGCTTTTACAGATATTTGAATTTCAATAATTAATAAAGAGAGTGAAATAATTAATAAAAGTAGTGCGACACCAAATGTCCATGTTGCCAGTGTGTTTAGTTCTATATAAATTAAAAACATGGTTACCACACAAAGTAATAAACTACTAATGCCAAATACTTGCATAGACCTAGTTAAGTAAAGACGCTGTTTGATGTTTTTTATTTGTTTAATTAAAACGGAATCTTTGTTTTGTAAATATTTATCATGTAAACTTCTTACCACAGTGGCATAGGCTAAAAACCTATTGGTGTAAGCTAGCATAATTAATGATATAGCAGAAAATAATAGTGCTGGAGTAGTGAGTGTGAGTTCTTTCATAAAAAATAACGCTGTTTTTATGTTGCAAAATTAAGCAAATATTAGTGAGGAATACTTATAAAATAGGCAACTTATATTTTGATAGGATAAGTAGTTTTTTTTTAATTACTGTATGGATAGCAATTGGTTTTTATAAAATTTTCCTTGCCAAATATTTTTCTCAGCAAGCTGTTTGTTTATTTTTGCAACAATCTCAAAATTCTTAAGACCATCCCATTTCGGTGCAATTAGTAAATCTTTAGGGGTTTCACTTACAAAGCGTTCTATAATAATATCGGGACGTAATATTCCTACAAACTCTGTTATAAAATCAATATAACTATCGGAAGTAAACAAATTAAAATCTTCTGGGTTTTGTTTGTATTGATAGGCCATTATCGATTGCTTTACAATTTGTAAATGATGCAGTTTTAAAGTGTTAATTGGGAGTTTGGAAATTTCTATGGCATGATTTAGTAAATCTTCGGTCGTCTCACCGGGTAAGCCTATCATTAAGTGCGCTCCTAAATGAAATCCTTTGTTTTTACAAAGTTCATAAGTTGCTTTTGTCTCCTCATAAGTATGGCATCTGTTAACCGTTTTTAAGGTTCTGTTTAAAGTGCTTTCTACACCAAACTCAAGTGAGATGAAATATTTTTTTGATAAAAAGGATAAATACTCAATGATTTCTTCTGAGATACAATCTGGACGAGTTCCTATGACTAAGCCAATAACATTGGGAACATGCAATGCTTCCTGATACATCTTTTTTAGCGATGCTAAATCTGAATAGGTATTTGTGTACGCTTGAAAATAAGCTAAATATTGTTGTGATTTATATTTTTTTGAAAACCTGCCAATGCCTTCTTCTAATTGTTGCGTTATACTTTTTGTTGGTTCACAGTAATCAGGATTAAAGGTGTTATTGTTGCAATAAGTACAACCACCATATCCTTTAGATCCATCTCTATTGGGACAAGAAAAACCAATATCGAGTGAGATTTTTTGAACTCGCTCTCCGAAAGTTGATTTGATAAAGGATGAATAATCTAAATAGCGTTTGCCTGTAAAGTTCATTTTAAAAAAATATAAATTTTTGTTCATTAATGTTAGAATCTATCTAGTATTCTAAGTCAAGAAATTTTATGCAAAAATACAATTAAAATACTGTTTGATCTTTAATTATGGTTGTTTGCTGGCAATAATTATTAGGATAAGTTAAGTGTTGGGATTTATTATGCCTTAGGTACCTTTCTTCTTGGTTCATTAGCTTGGTGAAGTACAACTTCAGAATGTAAGAATTCTGCTGATTCAGCCGAATCTTTTACCTTTTTAGCACTACGGGCTAACATTTCTGATTCAAAATTGACTAATACACTTTTTCGAATTCCATTTTCTCTCCAATGAGATAAAGGTCTGCATTGTTTTGTGATTTCTCTAGCTAATGATAAAGCATCTAGTAGCGCTTGATTAGCACCTTGCCCTTTGAAGGGACTCATAGGGTGTGCTGCATCTCCGATTAATGTTATGGAACCCAAGTTTTCTAGTAATTCGGGTTTCAATAATTCACGATCATAAACAGGGTATCCAGAAATGTGAACTTCTAAGGTTGCTGCTAAAATTTGTGGAATAGGGGTGTGCCATTGTGTTCTATGCGTGGCTTCTGTTTTTAAGGCTTCTGGACCTTTAAGACTTAAATTTTTTGCATCCTTTTCTGATATTGGAAAACTTAGTTGCCACATAACGGAATCTTTTTTATAAGGCATTATATAGATTCGCTCATGGCCATTGGCTGTTTGAAACACTGTAGCAGAATCTAACAGAGAACTGTCAATATTCTGTAAATTTTCTAAGGAACAAATTCCCAATATCACCATGCAATCTAAATATCGTAAAGGAGTGGTTGTTTCTCCTATAGCCAATTTCCGAACGGTACTTCGAATGCCATCAGCAGCGACCACCAGATCGGCTTTGGCATTTTTATTATTACCATCTATAGCAAAATTCAGCTCAATGCTTTTGTCTTCACATTTTTTTAAATCTACTAACTGATGATTCCATTGTACTTCTGTATGGTTACCCAGTTGCTCTAGAAGTTCTGAACGTAAAGATTGTCGTGCAATATGAATATTTGTACGTTTCGGAGTTTTTTTTGAGTCTGATTGCATCCACTTTCGCATTCCCCATTCTCCAATAATTTTTCCTTCAGTAGCGTGTACCACATGTCTTGTAGAAACTACGCCATCTGTTAATGAAGAAATACCAAAGCCCTCTATAGCTTTACTAGCTTGTTGCAAGGTAAGTCCATAGCCTTGAGAACGTTCATCAAAGCTTTTGTCTCTTTCATAAAGGGTAAAGGGAATTCCACGATGCAAACAAGCTACTGCCAGTGCTACACCACCAATACCACCACCAATGATAGCTATGTTTGGATAATTTTCTGTATCTACTAAAGGAGGGATGTCTGAAGGAATTAGTCCAGAACCACAACAGATTTCGCAGGCGAATAAATCTCCTAAAGGACGAATTGGAGCAGTACCTTTATTGTTCAATTTTTCAAATTCCGCCAATGCTTTATGATAGCGAAGTTTTGTTTTTTTGCGAAGTTTTCTGCGTTTTTTACCACGTCCCTGACATGCTTCACAAATAGTCCAACTATACTTTTTGTTTTCTGTCATTTTCGTGTTTGCAGCTTTGGTTCTGTTTTGAGTTTACGAATTTAGAAATAATATTTTGAAGATGATTGGATGCAGAAATTGTTCTATTTAATTTTTACTTGTTTTTTGCCGCAAAAATCTATTGATTTGGGGTTTAGATTTCTATTTTGGTAAGATGTAGAAAAAGATTTTTAAGATTTATTTTGTTGTTTTTTTAGCCATACTCGAATTTCTTTTCTTAATGAAACTTCAGGTATCGATAATGGAATTGTTTGTCCAAATTGTTTACTTCTGTTAAATTTAGAAAATGCAATTTTATGTTTTTTCCAAACATCTGGATACAATTCTAAGAACTTATTAAAAAAAGTTTGTTCATTAATTGTTCCTTCTATTTGAGAATGGACATCTTTAAATTTTTGCTCTTGTTCTATAATCATTTTTGGAAAGGCGTAATTATTTAATTTCTTTATTTAATAATTCAAGCATTAAGTCAAACGGATATTTCCATCCTAATTGTTTAAATGGCGTTTTATTTAGTTTTTCTGTCATTTCTCGAATAACCTGTGAATTAAAAACTGGATAATCGTATTTAAAATAGTTTAGTTTTTCACTATTGTAATTCATGACTCCAATGGCTTTTCGATTGTTATTTGTCGGACGAAATCCTATGGATCCAAGTTTCGATACTAATTTTTCAAAATTAATACTTATTTTTTCATGTAGCAGTTGATTATAGAAACAGGCAATAAACAACTTATCAATTTGATTGATATCTTTCATTGAAAATCTTGGGATAATTACAGAGAAGAATGTTTCAGAATTTACGAAAAGTAGGCATTTTTTTTAGCGATATAAAATACGGTAGCATTCCAGTTCCCAAGATTGTTGTCAGCAAATAAGTCACTGTTTTCAACTTTCTTTGATATTATTTTTTCAAGTTTTTTTGTAGTATAAATTTCTGTCATCAATTGTATAAAGGTTTTTTCTTTAGGGTGCTAAAAATACTTAAATTAGTAGAAGATCTTCTGTAAATAGGTATAAAACTTTTGGGAAAAGTAATAACCCATATTGAATTTTTAAGGTGTTGAGAATTGTTTTTTTTGCTAAACTTTCGGCAAGCTTTTTAAGGACAATATTTTTGAATGTATTTCATTTTTTCTATTTTCAGTTTTTAGTGTATTAAACAAAATTTATTCATTGATTATAATCGTAGTTTGTAGTATTCATAATTGTAGTACCTTTAAGAATAGTTATTATAAACTAAAAGAAATAGTATGAAATATAAAATTTTTGGAATTATTTGTGGGCTTCTTATTACGGTATCTTCTTGTAGTAAAAATAAGGATGAAGCTACTGATAATAATGAAAGTCTTTTTGTTGAAGGTTTTTGGGCTATTAAAGATGGTGCGGAATTTTCATATTTAGCATTGTTACCAAATGATACGTTTTTGTATGCTGAAAATGATTTATCAGTTAACTCTAATAAAGAAAATGGCTTGGAATTGGGAACATATATATATGATGCTAAAAAAGAAGAGATCAAATTTAACATAGAATATGATGACAACGATCCTGGAAATGATTCAGGTGTTGGGGATATTGGAAGTCTGTTAAGCTATAAAGCAAGTCTTTTGGAAGAAAGTACTAAATTAAGTCTTTTGAATGGTGAGTTGGTTTTTGATAAAATTGAGTTAACAGCTTCTTCTCCTGTTGTTGGTGTTTGGAGTGCTAAATATGGTTCTGAGTTTTCTTATTTGGCATTGCTACCAAACAATACGTTTTTGTATGCTGAGTATGTTTCTTTAGTTCGGTCAGATAGAGAAAATGGTTTAGAAGTAGGAACCTATGTGTATGATTCAAATAAAGAAGAGATTGTGTTTGATATTGAGTATGATGACAATGATCCTGGAAATAATTCGGGTGTTGGGGATATTGGAACACCTGCCAAGTTAAGTGTTCAGCTATCAAATAATAATAATACACTTACAATTGCTGGTTTAGTACTGGCAATGTCATTATAACTATTTAGTTTTATAATTATTTCTTTAAGTGAAAGTCGTTTATGTTTTGTGTTTAATTTTTTGAAGGATTAAATTCCCAAACATCATTAGTGATTTTATCAAACTGTGTATAGATTGGTAGAATATAGCCTTTGTTATTAATTCCAAAACTGGCATAAACAGACATGTTAATCGGAGAGTTTTGAAGCTTTATCCATGTATTATTGTTAGGGTTGTATTTCCATAGCTTGTTAGAGACATATCCATCTCCCCATTTAAAGTTCCTACCTAATCCAACATAGGCTTCATTATTAATTACAAAACTGGCATATAAGCTATACGCATTTGATGGTATAGGTGTTTTAGTTATCCATGTGTCTTCTGATTGATTGTATTCCCATAGTGTATTGGTTGCAAATGCTGTTTGACTTACTCCTAAAAAGCCTTTTTGGTCAACCGAAAATGTATAATTTCCCCAAACAGGGTTACTTGTGTCAAAATTACCAATAAAATCTTCCTTTCTTTTCCAGCTATCCTCTTGTGTATTGTACTCCCAAAAGTCATAGGTTTTATAACAATTACCAATATATAATTTATCTGTAATACTAAAGTTGAAATTATATCTTCGATCTGTTTGTAACGTGCCAGGGAAGTTATTTCTTTTTGTCCAACTATTTGTTAATGAATTATATTCCCAAAAACTAGAATTAAGAAGTACAAATACTTTTGAACCTGATACAAATGAGAAAGGTTTTCCTCCAGAATTTTCAGGTAAACTTAGATTGTTTTCCCAAGAATCATTTTCCGCATTATATTTTAGCATAACAGAGCTATTGGAGCCAATTACATATCCAAAATTATCCTTAACAAAAGATGCTGAATGAAATGTTTTAGAGTTTTGACCACCTAATTTAGTCCAGGGAAACCATATATCAAAAAGATCTTGAGAGACGTCCGTTATATCTTCAATTGTTACAGAAATATTTGATTTTTGATTTTTATCGACATAAGGAACTTTAACGATCAATAAGTTTTCTGAGGCTGATTCTATTTCGGCAGTAAAAGCTCCAAACTTCACAAGGTTTTCTGAAATTGTTGTAGTAAAATTATTCCCTCTAATTTCCACACGTGTTCCAACTGGACCAAATTTAGGATTAAAATCGGTTATTTTTGGAGGAAGAGGTTTCGTTTTAAACTTTACTTGATTGCCGTAAAAAACGTGGTTGCTTATGGATATATAGGACCTAATATAATAAACGGTTTTTGCTTCTAGTTGGCTAATGTTACTTTGATATTCTCCAATTGAATTTATTACCCCTAGTTCTGTTTTAAAATCATTTATTGTAGGGTCTGGAACAATGGACCAGCAATGTCCATATTCTGTTGTTTCAAGATCTCCTTCTATGAAATTAATAAAGCCATTGGCGGTTGCTGTAGTTTGGTCTAAAACAGAAACTCCTCCAGTATAAATTATAGGGTCACGAATTTTAGCAATTTCAAAATTCGCTATTTGATTCTCGCTTCCTATAATGTTTAAGCTTTCCTTAATGGGAAAATACCCGCCTTTTGAAATTTTTATTTGATAAGATTTGGCAATGACATTTTCAAAACTATATCTTCCTTTGTAATCACTGGTTGTTTGGTCTGTCGAATCTAGAATGATAGAAGCACCATCAACGGTAATGCCTTTTGAAGAAATAACACCAAATACGCTTCCGGTTATTTCTTGTTCGTCCTGTTGACAAGAAAAAATTATTATAGTTATTAGGATAGTGAGTATTCCTTTTTTCATATACTTTCTTTTTTTTATCAATCGTTAAAGATAGATTGGAAGTGTTGTACCTTGGAACTGTAGTTGAATTACCCACTGAAGCCCGATTGATATTTAGATTTGTTGTGTTAAGTTTTATTCTCAGTTATTATTATTATTATTATTATTGATTCAGAGGCAATGTAAATTTGAAATTACTTCCTTTTCCCACTTCGCTTTCAACCCATATTTTTCCTTCGTGTTTTTCTGCAAATTCTTTGCAAAGTAACAAGCCTAAGCCGGTTCCTTTTTCGTTTGCTGTGCCTGTTGTTGTTACTTTTTCGGATATATCAAATAGTTTATTCAGAATTGAAGGCTCAATACCAATACCATTGTCAGAAATAGTTATTGTAACAATTGAATTTTTTTGTTCCGCATGGATATTAACTTGACCACCTTTGTTTGTGAATTTTATTGCATTTGAAATGAGATTTCTTAAAATTGTTTTCAGCATTTTTTTGTCTGCAAAAATGCTGATTCCATCTGACGCTACATAGTTGATTGTTACACTTTTTGTGTTTGCTGTTAATTGTAAATTCTCAATAACTTCATTGCAACTAGTTGAAAAACTCAGTTTTTGTGGCTCAAAAGGTATTTCCCCTGAATTTGATCTACCCCAAGTTAGAAGGTTTTCCAATAAATGAAAGGTGTTTTGAGCTGACTTACTAGCAAGATTTAATAGTTCTTCAACTTCGTCAATATCGTATTCTCTAATATTATCTTTTAACAAGTCTATTAAACCAAGTATGGAATGAAACGGATTTTTTAAATCGTGAGCAAGTATTTGCATGAAACGGTCTTTATCCGCATTAAGTTTTGTTAGTTCCTTATTTTGTTGTTTGATAAGATTTTCCTGTAATTTACGTTCGGTAATATTTTGTTTTACGGCAACAAAATTTATTAATTCATTTTTTTGATTAAATATTGGTGCAATTACTGATGATTCCCAAAAAAACGAACCGTTTTTATGTTTGTTATACAGTTCGCCTTTCCATATATTCCCAGAGGTAACTGTTTCCCATAAGTTTTTATAAAACTCCGGTTTATGATGATTTGATTTCATCAATCTTGGATTTTGCCCAATTAACTCATCATAAGAATAACCTGAAATGGAAGTATAGCTTGAATTCGCATACTCAATATCTCCTTTGGTATTAGTTATGACAATTGCAGTAGGGCTTTGTGATACTGCTGTCGATAGTTTTTTGATTTTTAATTCATCTTCCTTTTTACTCGTAACATCTCTTGAGTTAATAATCGTAATAATATTGTTTTCATCAATTTTATGTATGATTATTTGAGCCGAAATCCATCTATAACTCCCATTTTTATGTTTTTGCCTAAATTCGATGAGATGATTTTTATCAGTCTTATCTGAAATATCCAGTTCCCTAGTAGCTTTAACTTCTTCGATATCATCGGGGTGAATTAAATCTAAAGGACTAAAGTCCAAATATTCTTCTTTCGTATAGCCTAAAATTTTCTCTACAGCAGGATTAACATATACCATTTTGAAGTTTCGATATTTAACGATCATATCGCCTGAAAATTCAGTAAGCATCTTATGCTTCGCTTCGCTTTCGGTAAGCTGCAATTCAAGTATTTTTTTCTGAAGTACTATTCCAGCATGATATACAAATGTTTCTATAAATTCTTTTGCACTTATAGCTGATTTGTTATATGAAAAGAATTGAAGCGATGCAATAAGATTATTTTCTTTTGAAATTCCTATTGAATAGATATTACTAATTCCGATTAATTTTTCTATTGCTTTCGCTGCAATTTCAGGAAACTCGCTTTCTGAAAATTCAGCCAGTCCTTTTGTGAAATGTTGGAGTCTGCCGGTTCTTAAAAATTCTTCATGGGATGCAACAAGGTTAAATGTTTTACCAACAGGATTGAACCCTGAAATACTTAGGATTTTGTTGAACATGTTACTATTAATTCCTGAATAAGACTGAAAAATTGCTTCCTTTTTCTTTTCATCTATGGAATTACATAAAACTATGGTGTTGGGAAATAATTCAGAAATCTTTACAGTTATAAATTTATAAATATCTTCTATTTTACTTATTTTTAGTATTTCAGATGTAAAATCATTTATTAATTGCAATTGTTTGTTTGATCGTAAAATATTTTCTTCCTGTATTTTGCGCACTGTAACATCTTCATACGAAATCACAACTCCATAATCTTTTATGGGGGCAGCATTAACATTTATCCATGCCACCTTATTGATTTCTTTAGTTATCCCCATTTCAATATTAGTAATAGGTCGCTGCTCATGCAAAGCTCTAGTGCTGGCATATTCTTCAGGAGGCATTAATGTTCCATCAGGTCTAACTATAGACCATTCAACTCCGTCAATAGAACGTTGTAATTGTTCCTCTTTTGTAAGGCCTAAAATATTTTCTGCTGCTGGATTTGATGATATGATTTGCCCATTTTTATCAGCCATTGTAATTCCTAATGGTATCGTTTCAAATAGTGTACGAAATTTACTTTCGCTTTCTTCGGCTTTTTCTTTGGCTTCTATTAGCTCTGCTTCATTTTTCTTTAAATCAGTAACATCCTGATGTATTAAAACAACATTTTCTACTTTTTTATTAATAATTATAGGGAAAGTAGTTCCTTGAAGCACTCTTTTTCGACCCAAATTCCCACCTTGTTGTGGGTCGTATTCCATATCAGGTATGTGTACAGTTTCTCCTTCAAAGGCTTTTACCAAATAATCTAACCAACCACTTTCTTTAGCATGTTTATCTTTAAAAATATTATATTTATTAATTATTTCATAATCGTTTGGTACTTGCCAAAGTTCTCTCCATGCTTGATTTACATTTATGGTTATTCCATTACTATTGAAAATTTGAATGCTTAAAGGGCTTTGCTCAAATAAAGACATAAACTGCTTCTGACTTTCTTCGGCTTTTTCTTTGGCTGATTTTAATGCAAACTCCATTTCTTTTCGTTCTGTAATATCTACTTCAATACCATCCCAACAAACTAAACCATTTATTATTCTTGGTTGAGATACATAATAAGACCATCTAATGCTTCCGTCTGGGTTAATTACTCGACACTCTGTTTTAAAAACTGACATTTTAAGTAAAGCCTCTTTTTCTTTCTCAATAAGATCATCTATATCTTCCGGATGAAGTTTTCCATATATTAAATCAGGATTACTCATTGCTTCTTCTGGTGTACAGTTGTATAATTTCATAACAGTTTCACTAACATAAGTGAACTTTCTTTTGTCTTCATCAAGCATAGCTACTTGGTAAATCATTCCGTTTACAAAATTATTAGCTATTAATTTTAGTTGTTCTTCACTTTTTTCGGCTTTTTCTTTGGCTTTTATAAGTTCTATTTCCGACATTTTACGCTTAGTAACATCTTCATACGAAATCACAACTCCATAATCTTTTATGGGGGCAGCGTTAACATTTATCCATGCCACTTTATTGATTTCTTTAGTTATACCCATTTCAATATTTGTAATAGGTCGCTGTTCATTTAGAGCTCTAGTGCTGGCATATTCTTCTGGAGGCATTAATGTTCCATCAGGTCTGACTATCGACCATTCTACTCCGTCAATAGAACGTTGTAATTGTTCCTCTTTTGTAAGTCCTAAAATTATTTCTGCAGCTGGATTTGATGATATGATTTGCCCATCATTATCAGCCAGTGTAATTCCTAATGGTATAGTTTCAAATAGTGTACGAAATTTACTTTCGCTTTCTTCGGCTTTTTCTTTGGCTTTTTTAAGTTCTTGAATTGCTTGCTTTCCCTCTGTTAGATTTTCAAATATGGCGACTATTTTTCCACTACTTGATTTATAAACAAAGTTCTTAAAATATCCTGTCAGTTTTTGATCATCATAATATTTGTCATCAAGTATTTCTGGCTTTCCTGTTTTCCAAACTTTTTTGAAAACATCTATTAATCCATACTCCTCAATGTTAGGACGAACCTCAAGTAGACTTGTTCCTAAAATATCTGATTTCTTTACATTAGCAATCTCTTCGCCAGCTTTATTAATATCGCAGAAAATGAAATCTTTCCCATTATCTATAACATCATAAAAACAAACACCATTACTCATGTTTTTGAATACTTCTCTTAATCCTTCTTCACTTTGTCTTAGAATTTCATTTTCTTTAACAAGTTCATCGTATGTAGGTTTTTTTATCATTACTTTTAAATTATGATGTTAACATAAATAATTAGTGAAACAAAGGAATATAGTTTGATCAAAAAGTTATTTACTACAATTATCACATAGAACGCATAAGGCTTATGCAAAAAAAACAAGTTTGAATAAATTTACATTTTTTTTCTCAATTTGATTAGTTTGTCAATCATTGTTTATTGGAATTTGTGAATCTTTTTTTATAAAGTTAACTAATATCCATATGATAATAATTTCAAACTTATTTATAAAACAAGATAAGATTTGTTATAAACAAAAAAATCCCTCAAGAATTTCTTGAGGGATTTTGAATGATTTAACCCATTCTACAAATTTAGGGTACATTTATTTGGCAGTTTCAAACTGCCATTATGTAGACTGAGCTTGTCGATTTACCGTAGACTGAGCTTGTCGATTTACCGTAGACTGAGCTTGTCGAAGTCTATTTTGTTAACCAGTTTTTAGCATTTGTAAAAGCTTCTAACCAAGGAGAAACTTCGTCTTTTCTTCCAACAGGGTAATTAGCCCAGTTCCATTGGAAAATAGAACGCTCAATATGAGGCATCATTACTAAGTGACGACCATTTTTTGAAGTCATCATAGCCGTGTTGTAGTCAGATCCGTTAGGGTTTGCTGGATAGGCGTCATAACCATATTTAGCAACAATTCCATATTGGTCTTCCGTATATGGTAAGCTAAATTTACCTTCACCATGAGAAATCCAAACACCTAATGTAGAACCCGCTAAGCTGTTTAGCATAACTGAGTTGTTTTCTTCAATAGTTACAGAAGTAAAGTTACTTTCATGTTTGTTAGAATCGTTGTGTAACATTTTTGGTTTGTCTTCATGCTCAGGGTTAATCAACCCTAATTCAACAAATAATTGACAACCGTTACAGATTCCTATGGATAAGGTGTCTTCTCTTTTAAAGAAGTTTTCCAAAGCCGTTTTTGCTTTTTCATTGTACATAAATGCACCTGCCCATCCTTTAGCAGATCCTAAAACATCGGAGTTAGAGAAACCACCAACGGCTCCAATAAACTGAATGTCTTCTAAGTTTTCACGACCTGTAATTAAATCGGTCATGTGTACGTCTTTTACATCAAACCCAGCTAAGTACATAGCGTTTGCCATTTCTCTTTCAGAATTCGATCCTTTTTCACGAATAATCGCTGCTTTTGGTCTTGGCTGACTTGCATCAATTACTGGAAGTTTTCCTTCAAAGTTTGCAGGGAAATTAAATTTTAATGCTTGTTCTTTATAGTTGTTGAAACGAGCTGTTGCCAATCCGTTTGCTGTTTGTTTGCTGTCTAATAAGTAAGAAGTTCCGAACCAGATGTCACGTAAATAGGCTACGTTAAACTCATGAGTTTCTTCTCCATTTTTAACAACAACCTCACTACTTCTAATTGCGTTTCCTAAAACGGTGAATTTTACATCGTTTGCAATCATTATTGTTTCAATATCTTCATCAGCAGATTGAATAATTACACCACTGTTTTCAGCAAATAAAGCTTTGATAGTATCTGCTTCACCTAATGCAGAAATATCGATATTAGCACCAACCATTTCTTGAGAGAAACACATTTCTAAGATGGTCGTAATCATACCACCTGCAGAAATATCATGTCCGGCTAAGATTCTTTCTTCTTTAATTAATTTTTGGATTGTATTAAATCCAGTTTTAAATTTAGCGGAATCGGCTATTGTAGGACTTTCGTTTCCGATTCCTGCAACTGCTTGTGCAAATGATGAACCTCCTAGTTTGAAAGCATCATTTGATAAGTCGATATAGTATATTTTGTTTTGTGCATTTTTTTGGAAAACAGGTTCAACTACTTTGTTAATGTTGTTACAATGACCCGCAGCAGAAATAATTACAGTACCTGGAGCAATAACATCCTCATTAGGATATTTTTGCTTCATAGATAATGAATCTTTTCCAGTAGGGATGTTGATTCCTAATTCAATAGCAAAGTTAGAAACTGCTTCAACTGCATTGTACAAACGTGCATCTTCACCTTCATTTTTACAAGGCCACATCCAGTTAGCAGATAAAGAAACAGAGTCTAAATTATCTTCTAAAGGCGCCCAAACTAAATTGGTTAAAGATTCAGCAATTGCATTGCGAGAACCTGTAACTTCATCAATTAAACTAGCTACAGGAGCATGTCCAATACTAGTAGCAATTCCTTCTTTTCCTTTGTAATCCAAAGCCATTACAGCAACATCATTCAAAGGCAACTGTAAAGGTCCAGCGGTTTGTTGTTTGGCAACTTTACCACCTACACAACGGTCTACTTTATTTGTCAACCAGTCTTTACATGCAACAGCTTCTAATTGTAAAACGTTTTCTAGGTAATCGTGAATATTTTCAGTTTCGTAGCTTAAAGCTTCGTAATTTCTTTTGACTGTTTTATCGGTCATGATTGTTTTAGGAGAACTTCCAAACATATCATTCATTGATAGATCCATTGGTTTTTCACCTGTAGTGGCTGATTCAAAAGTAAATTGATCATCACCAGTTACTTCACCAACCGTGTACATTGGAGAACGTTCTCTATCAGCAACACGTTTTAAATAATCTACATGCTCTTCATCAATCACCAATCCCATTCTTTCTTGAGATTCGTTACCAATAATTTCTTTTGCAGATAGCGTAGGGTCACCAACAGGTAATTTATCCAAGTCGATTTTTCCTCCTGTATCTTCAACCAATTCAGACAAACAGTTTAAGTGTCCACCTGCACCATGATCGTGAATAGATACAATAGGATTGATATCACTTTCAACCATTCCACGAACTGCATTGGCAGCACGCTTTTGCATTTCTGGATTAGAACGTTGAACTGCATTTAATTCTAATTGGCTGTCCATTCCACCTGTATCAGCAGAAGATACCGCAGCACCACCCATACCAATACGGTAGTTGTCACCACCAAGAATTACAATTTTATCTCCTTTTTGAGGTGTGTCTTTTAATGCTTGTTCGTTTTTACCGTAACCGATACCACCAGCTTGCATAATTACTTTGTCAAATCCTAACTTACGTAAAGAGTTAGAACTTAATGCAGATTCATCTGCTTCAAAAGTTAATAAAGAACCAGAAATTAATGGCTGTCCAAATTTATTCCCAAAATCAGAAGCTCCATTAGAAGCTTTGATTAAAATATCCATAGGAGTTTGGTACAACCAATCTCTTTCTTCCATCGTTTCCCAAGGTCTGTTTTTAGATAAACGAGAGTAAGAGGTCATATAAACCGCAGTTCCAGCTAAAGGTAAAGAACCTTTTCCACCAGCCAAACGGTCTCTAATCTCACCTCCTGAACCGGTAGCTGCACCGTTAAAAGGCTCTACTGTTGTAGGGAAGTTATGTGTTTCTGCTTTTAATGAAATAACAGATTCGTATTCTTTTGTTTCGTAAAAATCGGGTTTGTCTGAAGACTTTGGAGCAAATTGCTCAACTTTAGGTCCTTTTACAAAAGCGACATTATCTTTGTAAGCAGATACAATTCCGTTAGGATGCGTTTCAGACGTTTTACGGATTAATTTGAATAATGAAGTTTCTTTTTCATCTCCATCAATAACAAAAGTTCCATTAAATATTTTATGACGACAGTGTTCTGAATTGATTTGTGAAAAACCAAATACTTCAGAATCTGTAAGTTTTCTTCCAATTTTTTCAGCCATTCCTTCCAAGTAAGCCACTTCTTCTTCACTTAAAGAAAGTCCTTCTTGTTGGTTGAATTCTTGTATGTTTTCAATGTTTAAAACCGCTTGTGGCTCTACGTTGATAGTATACAGTTCCTGATCTAAACCTGTGTACAATACTTGTAACATTGGGTCAATTTCAGCATTGTTTGAAGCAACTTTTGTGAATTCTTCAATACGAATGATTCCTTCAATGCTCATGTTTTGCGTAATTTCAACAGCATTGGTACTCCAAGGAGTAATCATTTCTTTACGTGGTCCTACAAAAAATCCTTCTAATGAAGTTTCTTGAAGTTGCTCAGCGTTTCCGAAAAGCCACACTAATTTTTGAATGTTTTCTGATGAAAGTTCTTGTGTTTGTACTGCAAATACGGTGGTATTGCGTTGAAAGAATAAAATCATTTCGTCTAAAATATTTTAAGCATTTATTGCTTAGATTTTTAAAAGCACAAATTTACAAAATAAAGTTAGAATTTTGTGTAAAGCCAATAGACAAAAGAGCAAAAGTTTTCAGGGGTTATTCACAATATTTAGTATTTGTTACTTCGGGTGTTTAGAGGAAGGAAAAATGTATCTAAAACTTTTTTATTTTGACCAGAAATTCTTCTTGACACAATTTCCTATACTTCGCTTTAAAATCACACAATGTGATATTGATATGTGTTTGTCAGTTCGAGTGTTTTGAGGAACGAAAAGCGTGTAGGGGACTTATTTTTCTTTGATGAATATGGATGTATTCAGACCATCTAACAATAAAGAATCATTTGATTTTTTAAATTGAAGATTGCTGATTTCAAGTTTTAAATCTACTGTTTTTGTAGTTCTATGAATTGTTAATCTTTTTCTGTTGAGATTGTTTTTAGTGTTTTCTCCAAATTCCTCAATTAGTGAATTTACCAAGGGTTTTAAATCTATAGACACTTGTTCTTTTTTAGTGTGTAGCGTCAATACTTTTTCAAAATAATCAATTGGGTCAATACAGTAAGCAATACCCTTGATGTAGTATTTCTCAGTTTTGGAATTGTTGTTGTAATAATTATTTTTTATTAAATAATCGTAACCTGATATATCTGTATAATCTAAACTTCTAGGAGCAAATTTAAATCCATTGTTATTGTTAGACCAATTATTTTTATAGATTCGAGATTGCTGCAAACCTAAGCTTTTCATATAAACTCCTGACTCGCTAAAAAACCTTTCATTGGTTTTGGAAATTGTAATTATTGAATCTATGTTTTGTTCAAAAATGTTTGAGATGCTGTTAAAACCATGATGGTCGTCTAAATAATTTATGATAGAATAGATTTCATTATGAATGGAGTCTTTTACTAAATGCTGATTGATTTTTAGTTTTTTAGCATGCAATTTTGGCAAACTATCCTGAATCCAAAGAACTTCATTTTGAATTTTTCCATCGACTAAAATTTTTGAATCTTCTAAAATATGAAGCAATCTTTCTGACTGACTTTTTTCACTTACGGAAAACATTCCCCAAGGCCCAAATGACATCAAAGCCATTATTATTGCTAAGGATTGTGGAATGAATTTTATGTTCTTTCTGCCAATACAGAAATAAGCACTTACTAAAGCTAACCAAACACCAAGCAGTACAATGATATATCTGTTTATGGTAATACCATAATCGTCAATTCTCATTTTTATGGCCAAGAACAAAACAATTACTAAAGGAATTAAAATAAAATAATAGGTTCGTGAGAATTTTTTAATCCATGAATTTTCTTCTGATTTGCTGTATGGGTAAATAAGTAAAAGGGCTAAGATTCCGAGAATGGAAACGCCAGAAATTAAATAAGAAACAATTCCTTTAGGCCAATCCCAAATAGCAATAATTTTGATTACGTATGCATATAGAATGACTAAATAGAGAATTAATAAAGGTAAAAGAACATATTGTGTAAATACTTTTAGTCCTTTAGGGTAATTTTTTTCGTTTTCTAAATTCTCAAGATTTTCAGGAATACCGCCAAGAAAGAACCAAGTGTTAAACAATCCTACGGTTACGATATAAATATCAAAATATAATTCATCATGAAAGTCAACATTAAACAATCTATCGATAGCAAATAAGGCAAAAATTAAACCTAAATACAACACACCAGAATACAGAATTGAAGTCCAAACTCTTATAAATAGTGTTTTGTTGTAATTCCAAAAGCCATTCAGTTTTTTTGTTTTTAAATAAGGAATGAAGGAAACTAATAAATGTATAATACAATTATAGATGGTGTATTTTATGTAGGGGATACTTGTGTTGTTGGTGATTTCTGAATTGGGTAAAGAAAAGTAAATGACTATTAGTATAACAAATGCACTAGCATGAATAAGTATTTTTTTTAAGTTATTAATTTTCTTAGAGCTACAATAAATGGAAGTGCTAAAGAATAAAGGAATACCTAATGCCGCAGTCAATAAAAAATTGATATAAGGAAACATATTGTCAATTTCCTTTTTGTTTTCAACCAAGTAAATACTAATGGTTACACCTAAAAAAGCAGCAAGAAGCGTTAAGGGAAATCGGATTAATGATTTTTTCGCATTTGTAGCTAGCAGGTGGAGTGAAGGAAGTTTCATGAGAATTTTTTTGCCTAAAGATAATAAAACTAGTTTTTAAATTATATAAAATAATTTTTGGGAGAAATTATATCGAGAAGTATTTCTATTGTAATAAAAACTATTTAATTTTTCTTCTTTCTAATTTTCATATTTAAAGCTTCAACACCTAAAGAAAAAGCAATGGCAAAGTATAAATATCCTTTAGGAATTGCACCAATATGTTGGTGGAAAACTTCAGTTTGTGCTAAATGTGCACCTTCAGTAATTAGCATAAATCCGATGAGAATTAAAAAGGACAAAGCCAACATTTGAATGGTAGGATGTTCGTTCACAAATTTTCCTACCGGACTTGCAAACAGCATCATAATTAGCATTGATACAACAACAGCAGTAATCATAATTATCAAAGCACCTTCCGTTCCATTGGTCATTCCAACTGCCGTTAATACAGAGTCGAAAGAGAAAACAAGGTCAATTAGAACAATTTGCACGATGGCTTTAGATAGGGTAGTTGTCACTTTTTTTGCAGTAGACACCTCTTCAGTATGACCTTCAACTTTATGGTGGATTTCACTGGTGCTTTTATATAATAAAAATAAGCCTCCAATAAATAAAATAATGCTTTGACCAGAAATATGTGTTGTTAACCAAGAAGTTTCAATATCTAAAATAGAATCTTTCATGGCGATTAAATAGGAAACACCTAAAAGTAGTAGTATACGAAAAACCATGGCTAATAGCAATCCAATATTGGTTGCTTTTTTTTGTTCTTTCTGTGGAAGTTTTCCAGTAGTGATAGAGATAAAAATAATATTATCTATTCCTAAAACAATTTCTAGAAAGGTTAAGGTTAATAACGCTACCCAGGTATCTGCTTGTGTGAAAATTTCCATATTTTTTTGTTTTATATTCGTGTCCTAAGCTTGTCGAAAGGAATAGAAAGTGTGTTAGTCTGTTATTTTAAAAGTACTACCTTTTTGTTTGAAATTATTGTTTAAATAATTTGCTTGAAACTCGTAAGAATTGTTTTTTATTTTCGTGATTTTTACCACAAATTCTGTGCTATCCAGTTTTGATTTTGGGTTGACTTTAAGCAAACGAAATTCAAATTTATTTTTCCATTCAATATGAAAAGTGTCTGTTTTACTTTTGTAAGTTTCTATTTGTAGGTCTTTAGTTCTATAAAAAAAAGAACTGTCTTTTTTGTTCTCTAAATACGTTTTGAATGTTCCTTCTTCAAAAGAAAAAGAGGTAGCAGTGTTGTTGTTTTTACAAGCAAATAAAAATATTGCAAATAAAATAAAAATCATTTTTTGTAGCATAGTACAAATTTAAAATAAAAAAGTACCCTGAGTATGTCTAAGGGTACTTTTTTTGTGAATGCTATTTTATGTATTTTGGTCAGTCAAATTTGCGTTAGACTGAGCCTGTCGATTTACCGTAGACTGAGCCTGTCGAATTACCGTAGACTGAGCTTGTCGATTTACCGTAGACTGAGCTTGTCGAAGTCTAGATCCCAGTATAGTTACTAGGAGTAATTACTTTCAACTCAGCTTTAATTGTATCAGAAACCTCCAAAGTGTCAATAAAATCAGCAATAGATTTTTGGTTGATTACTGCATTAGTTCTTGTAAGTCCTTTCAAAGCTTCGTATGGGTTAGGATACGCTTCTCTACGTAAGATTGTTTGAATAGCTTCAGCAACAACAGCCCAGTTGTTTTCTAAGTCTTCTGCAAAAGCTGCTTCATTGATTAATAATTTGTTCAATCCTTTTAAAGTAGAAGCAAAACCAATTAAGGTATGTCCAAAAGGAACACCTACATTTCTTAAAACAGTAGAATCTGTTAAATCACGTTGTAAACGAGAGATAGGAAGTTTTGCAGCTAAATGCTCAAATAAAGCATTTGCAATTCCCATATTACCTTCAGAATTTTCAAAATCGATAGGGTTTACTTTATGTGGCATAGCAGAAGAGCCAACTTCTCCAGCTTTAATTTTTTGTTTGAAATAGTTGCTTGAAACATAAGTCCAGATATCTCTATCTAAATCAATAATAATATTGTTGATTCGTTTCATGGCATCAAATGTACCCGCCATATGGTCGTAATGCTCAATTTGCGTTGTAGGAAATGAATGGTGCAATCCTAAAATATTTTCAACAAAATGGGTTCCAAAAGCTTTCCAATCAATATTTGGATAAGCTACTTTGTGTGCATTGTAATTTCCTGTAGCCCCACCAAATTTAGCAGCGTGTGGTGTGTGTTGTAAATGCAATACTTGTTGATTAACACGCTCTACAAAAACAAACAATTCTTTTCCTAAACGAGTAGGAGAAGCTGGTTGTCCATGAGTTCTGGCTAGCATAGGAATATTTTCCCATTCTTCTGATAAATCAGCTAATTTAGCTGTTAATTCATCTAAAGAAGGATAATAAACTTCTTCTAAAGAATCTTTAATAGATAATGGAATTGCCGTATTGTTGATATCTTGAGAAGTCAATCCGAAATGAATGAATTCTTTAAAAGCTTGCAAGTTTAGTGCGTCAAATTTTTCTTTGATAAAATATTCAACAGCTTTAACATCATGATTTGTAACACTTTCAATTTCTTTAATTTTCAATGCATCTTCCGTAGAAAAAGAAGTATAAATCTCTCTTAAAGCAGGAAATAACGAATTGTCAAAATTTTCTAATTGTGGTAAAGGAATTTCGCACAAAGCAATAAAATATTCTATTTCAACTTTTACTCTGTATTTAATCAAAGCTTCTTCAGAATAATAAGCTGCTAAAGATTCTACTTTTCCTCTATATCTCCCATCAATAGGTGAGATTGCATTTAAATTAGTTAATGACATGTTTTTAGATTGAAAATTAAGGCGCAAAAATACACAATTCTAAAGAAATTTAAGGGCAATGTTCGAAGTTTTTTAGCGAGTTGCAAAAGCAAAATATTTAAAAATGTTCTTCATTTTTACTGATTGTTGTTTTTTGAGCATCTTTGTATGGATAAATTAATAAATTGTGCCTGAAAAATTAAAAGATAAAAGATGAAGATTAAAAATGTATTGTCATGTATAATGCTTGTTGGAGCAATGTTTTTTGTTAATTCTGCTAGGGCAAATGAAATAAGACCAATAAAGCGCAAAATACAAGTGTTGATTATTGACGGGCAGAATAACCATGTGGTTTGGCCAAAGTCTACAATTATGATGAAGCAATATTTGGAAGAAACCGGTTTGTTTAAGGTAACTATAGAACGAACTAAGTTTTTGTGGAGAGGAGAAACTGAAAAAGCATATTTGCCTTTGGCAAATGTTGGAACTAGAGAGTTGTTAAATAAGCCTAAAATGGATTTAGATTTTTGTCCAAAATTTAGTAAGTATGATGTAGTGGTTTCTAATTTTGGATGGAAGGCAGCTTCTTGGTCTGAAAAGACACAAGCTTCTTTTGAAAAATTTGTTAGAAAAGGTGGTGGTTTTGTAACTGTGCATGGAGCAAATAATTCTTTTCCTAAGTGGTTAGAATATAATAAAATGATTGGTTTAGGTGGCTGGGGTGGAAGAAATGAAAAAAGTGGACCATATGTTTATTATACCAACGAAGGAAAAATGAAAGTGGATCATTCCATCGGAGAATCAGGAGCGCATGGAAAAAAACATGAATTTCCTGTAACGATTCGTGTAGCAGATCACCCAATTACTAAAGGAATGCCAAAGATTTGGTTGACAACCGCAGATGAGTGTTATGCGAAGTTAAGAGGTCCAGCAGAAAATATGACTATTTTGGCTACAGGAAAAGATCAAAATAAAAATGCACCAACAGATAGACATGAACCTGTTTTTATAGTAACCAATTATGGAAAAGGTCGCGTTTTTAATACCTGTTTAGGACATGATACTATTTCGTTAGAAAGTGTAGGTTTTATTTTGTCATTTACCAGAGGTGTTGAATGGGCAGCTACAGGTAATGTTACACAAGCTATTTCTAACGATTTTCCGAAAGAAGGAATGTCTTCAAGTAGAAAATTTAAATTAAAACAATAAAATGATGATGAAAATGAAACAAATAAGTGTATTTCTTTTTAGTTTTTTGGTAACACTTTCGGTTTTTTCTCAAAAAGAAGGAATTGTAATGAAACAAGATGGACCATCAAAAATGGTAAAATCAAAAGATTGGGAACCGTTGTTGGATAAGGAGTTGAGTAATTGGGAAGTTTGGACAGGAGTTCCTCATAAAACGGTGAAAAATTTGCCTGAAGGATATGTGGTTCCAGATGATGGAGTTCCAAAAGAGCCGATAGGATTAGATAATTCTATGGGAGTTTACAAGGTAGTTGAGGATGAGAACGGAGAACCTGTATTAAATATTTCAGGCTTGGTGTATGCGGGGTTGACTTCAAAAAAAATCTATAAAAATTACCATTTAACATTATTGTTTAAATGGGGTGAGAAAAAATATGAACCACGATTAGAGAGACTTCGTGATAATGGATTGTTGTATCACTGTTATGGAGATCATGGTACTTTTTGGGGAGTTTGGAAGCGTTGTTTAGAATCTCAAATTCAAGAAGGAGATTTTGGCGATTTATACACTTTGGCAGGTACAAAAGCCAAAGTAAGAGTAAATGAATTTGGTAGGTGGGATCCTACATCTGATAAAGTAGAGGGCAAAGGGAAAAGATTGTATGATACGGAAAGTGTACACGGTGCTTGGACAAGAATAGATCTTTATGTACTAGAAGATCAAGCGGTACATGTTACGAATGGAAAAGTGACTTTTGCATTGACAGATGCTTTAGATCATAAAGGAAATAAACTAAATAAAGGGCAATTGCAAATTCAATCGGAGGGAGCAGAAGCTTATGTAAAAGGAATTTATATTAGACCTATAAAAAAGTTTCCACGAAAAATTAAAAAAGCTGCTGGCTTTTAAATCCACTAATTTCTATAATAAAAAAAGTCCTGCTTCGGTAGGACTTTTTTTTGTGTTTAAAAGTGGCTAAATATTACCTAAGAATTGGAAAATAAAAAATAAGGGGTTTTAAGGATTCAATTCTTAAAAACTTGTTCATAATTATTTTGCCTAGCCTTTCAAAACTCTCGTTAAAATACTATTTTAGCAACACTTCAAGTTTTAGAACAAAATTACATGACAAAGGAAACAAAATACACAGAAGATAATATACGATCATTAGACTGGAAAGAGCATATTAGAATGCGACCAGGGATGTATATTGGAAAGCTGGGAGATGGATCTTCTCAAGACGATGGAATTTATATTTTAATGAAAGAGGTGCTGGATAACTCTATTGATGAGTTTGTTATGAACGCAGGTAAAACCATTGAAATTTCTGTTCGTAATACCAGTGTAATTATTCGAGATTATGGTCGTGGAATACCTTTAGGAAAAGTAGTTGATGTAGTTTCTAAAATGAATACTGGAGGAAAATACGATTCTAAAGCCTTTAAAAAATCAGTAGGACTAAATGGTGTTGGTACTAAGGCAGTAAATGCTTTGTCAAGTTCTTTTAGAGTGCAGTCTTTTAGAGATGGAAAAACGGTTTATGCAGAATTTGAGAAAGGAAATTTAATAGAAAAAAGTGAAGCAGAAGACTCTAGTCAAAGAAGAGGAACTCGCGTAAATTTCACACCAGATTCAAGTATCTTTTCTAATTTTAAATTTAGAAATGAGTACATCGTAAAAATGATTAAAAACTATGTGTACTTAAATACGGGGTTAACTATTGTTTTTAACGGTGAAAAATATTTTTCTGAAAATGGATTGAAAGATTTGTTAGATGAAAATATTGGAGAAGAAGACAAAGCGTATCCAATTATTCATTTGATTGATGAAGACATTGAGTTAGCAATGACACATAGTAAAACACAATATACAGAAGAATACCATTCTTTTGTAAATGGACAGCACACCACACAAGGAGGTACCCATTTGGTTGCTTTTAGAGAAGCTATTGTAAAAACCATTAGAGAATTTTTTGGAAAAAGTTTCGAATCGAGTGATGTTCGTAAATCTATTGTTGGAGCTATCAGTATTAAAGTAATGGAACCTGTGTTTGAAAGTCAAACAAAAACCAAATTAGGCTCTACCGAAATGGGAGGTGATTTGCCAACGGTTCGTACTTTTATCAACGATTTTATAAAAACAAAACTGGATAACTATTTACATAAAAATCCAGATACAGCAGAACAAATTCAACGTAAAATATTACAGGCAGAAAGAGAACGTAAAGAACTTTCTGGCGTACGTAAATTGGCAAGAGATAGAGCTAAAAAAGCCAATCTTCACAATAAAAAATTAAGAGATTGTAGAGTGCATTTAGGCGATTTAAAAAAAGAAAATCGTTTGGATACTACTTTGTTTATTACAGAGGGAGATTCTGCAAGTGGTTCTATTACCAAGTCAAGAAATGTAAATACTCAAGCCGTATTTAGTTTAAAAGGGAAACCCTTAAACTCTTATGGGATGAGTAAAAAAGTGGTGTATGAAAACGAGGAGTTCAACTTGTTACAAGCGGCTTTAAATATTGAAGAAAGTTTAGAAGATTTACGTTATAATAATATTGTAATAGCAACAGATGCCGATGTTGATGGAATGCATATTCGATTGTTGTTAATCACCTTCTTTTTACAATTTTTTCCAGAAGTGATCAAAGAAGGACATTTATTTATTTTAGACACACCTTTGTTTAGAGTTCGAAATAAAAAGGAAACTATTTATTGCTATTCAGAAGATGAAAGAAGAAATGCGATAGAAAAATTATCAGGGAAACCAGAAATTACTCGATTTAAAGGATTGGGGGAAATTTCACCTAATGAATTTGTACATTTTATTGGAGATAATATTCGATTAGATCCAGTAATGTTAGATAAAGAAATGCCAATAGATAAAATGTTAGAATTTTATATGGGTAAAAATACACCCGACAGGCAAAAGTTTATTATAGAAAATTTAAAGGTTGAGTTAGACGTAGTTGAAGAGTAAATATAAATGAATTGTCTAAAATTAAAAGTGAAAAGTTAGCGTTAGCGTTATAGAAATACCAGTATAAAATGCAAGAAGAAAACGAGCAAGAAAATAACGGTACAGAAGAAAAACAAGAAACGATTACGAAAGTAACCGGAATGTATAAAGAATGGTTTTTAGACTATGCTTCGTATGTGATATTGGAAAGAGCTGTTCCTGCTTTGGATGATGGTTTTAAACCTGTGCAACGTCGTATCATGCAGTCTATGAAAGATTTGGATGATGGGCGTTACAATAAGGTAGCTAATTTGGTGGGGCATACCATGCAGTACCACCCTCATGGGGATGCTTCTATAGCGGATGCTATGGTGCAATTGGGGCAAAAAGAATTGTTGATAGATATGCAAGGAAACTGGGGAAATATTCTTACCGGTGACCGCGCAGCAGCTTCAAGGTATATTGAAGCACGTTTGTCTAAATTTGCCTTGGAAGTTATTTTCAATCCTAAAACTACACATTGGCAAGCTTCTTATGATGGTCGTAGAAAAGAACCCATTCATTTGCCTGTAAAATTTCCATTGTTGCTAGCCCAAGGAGCAGAGGGAATTGCAGTAGGTTTATCAACGAAAGTATTACCACATAATTTTAACGAATTAATAGATGCTTCTATTAAATATTTAAAAGGAAGAAGTTTTAAAATTGTACCTGATTTTTTAACAGGTGGAATTGCAGATTTTACCAATTATAATGATGGTAAAAGAGGAGGGAAGGTACGTGTACGTGCTCGTATCAACCAATTGGATAAAAAGACCTTGGTGATTAATGAAATTCCATTTGGTGCTACAACGTCTTCTTTAATAGATTCCATAATAAAAGCTAACGACAAAGGGAAAATTAAAATAAAACGTATTGAAGACAATACGGCTGCGGAAGTAGAAATTTTAATTCACCTGCCTCCAAATGTTTCTCCTGATAAAACAATAGATGCCTTGTATGCATTTACCAATTGTGAATCTTCAATTTCACCGTTGAGTTGTATTATTGAAAATCATAAGCCTATATTTATTGGGGTTTCTGAATTATTGAAAATTTCTACAGATCACACAGTTCAACTTCTAAAACGTGAATTAGAAATTCAATTAGGAGAATTAGAAGAACAATGGCACTTTGCTTCTTTAGAAAGAATTTTTATTGAAAACAGAATTTATCGTGATATTGAAGAGGTAGAAACTTGGGATGGTGTTATTGAAGCTATTGATTTAGGTTTGAAACCTTTTATAAAACATTTAAAAAGAGCTGTTACTACTGAAGATATTCTTCGTTTGACAGAAATACGAATTAAAAAAATATCAAAATTTGATATTGATAAAGCCAACTTGTTAATTGAGGCTTTGGAAGATAAAATTGCAGATGTAAAAGAAAAATTAGCCAATTTAATTGAGTTTGCGATTACTTATTTTAAGCGATTAAAAGATACTTACGGTAAAGGAAAAGAAAGAAAAACCGAGATAAGAATTTTTGATGATATTGAAGCTACGAAAGTAGTTATGAGAAATACGAAATTGTTTGTGAATAGGGAAGAAGGTTTTGTGGGAACTTCGTTAAAACGAGATGAGTACATTGCAGATTGTGCAGATATTGATGATGTTATTGTATTTAGAAAAGATGGAAGTTTGATGATTACAAAAGTAGCAGCTAAAACTTTTGTAGGAAAAGATATTATACATATTGCGATCTTTAAAAAAGGCGACAAACGTACGGTTTATAATATGATGTATCGCGATGGAAAATCGGGACCAAGTTATATGAAGCGATTTACTGTTACGAGTATTACAAGAGATAAAGTTTACGACTTAACGGCAGGTAATAAAGGTTCAATAGTACATTATTTTACAGCAAACCCTAATGGTGAAGCAGAGGTGGTTTCTGTGAATTTAAGAGCTGTTGGCAGTATAAAAAAATTAAAATGGGATATTGATTTCTCTGATTTAATTATCAAAGGAAGAGGTTCTAAAGGGAATTTAATTACAAAATTCCCCGTTAAAAAAATTGAGTTTAAGTCGGCAGGTGCTTCTACCTTAAAACCTAGAAAAATTTGGTTTGACGATACAGTTCAACGTTTAAATGTTGATGAAAGAGGTGAGCTTTTAGGAGAGTTTACTGCAGATGATATGTTGCTAATCGTTACCCAATCGGGGATTGCAAAAACAATTAAACCTGTTTTAAATTATCATTTTGAAGAGGATATGATTGTGCTTGAAAAATGGGATCCTTTGAAACCTATTTCTGCTATTTATTTTGAAGGTGAAAAAGCTCGTTATTACGTAAAACGTTTTATGATAGATCATCCAGAAAGAGAAGATCAGTTTATTACGGAACACCCTAAGTCTCAATTAGAAATTGTAGCAACAGATTATAGACCTATAGCGGAGGTTATTTTTTCAAAAAGAAGTTTAGAGCCAATGTCTGTAGATTTTGAAGAGTTTATTGCTGTGAAAGGAATAAAGGCAATTGGAAATCAGTTAACTACAGATAAAATTAAGCAAGTAAATCTTTTACAAAGTAAACCTTATGAGGCTCCCATTCTTGATGAAATAGAAGTTTCAGAAGAAGATGTTGAAGGATCAGAGGATACGCAAACTACTTTGTTTTGATTCGTTTTAGAATGTATAAATTAACTTTCTTATTATTTTTTATGACAATATTTTCTTTTGGACAAACACATCCAATTTTGATTTGGGAAGGAGAAGTCCCTAACTCCAAAGAATCGGATGAAATAGAAGTTTATCCAAAACGAGATGTTTTCTTTATAGGAAAAGTTCAAGTACCTACTATAGAAGTTTTTCTACCAGCAGCGGAAATAGCGAATGGAAAAGCAGTGGTTATTTGTCCTGGGGGGGGTATTATGGAGTAGCCTATGAATGGGAAGGTACAGATTGGGCAAAATGGTTCAATTCTTTTGGTATTGCAGCTTTTGTGTTAAAATACAGAATGCCAAATGCAGGTTCTGTAAAAGTATCATATGAAGCTCCTTTACAAGACGCACAGAGAGCTATAAGAATGATAAGAAAAAATTCAGCTACTTATAAAATAGATCCTAATAAAATAGGAATTATGGGCTTTTCTGCAGGAGGACATTTGGCATCAACTTTAGGTACTCAGTTTGATAAATCAAATAATTTTAGCGAAAGCTTAGTAGACACAATTAGTGCAAGACCTAGTTTTATGGTCTTAGCGTATCCTGTGGTGACCATGAAAAAAGAGTTTACGCATAAAGGTTCAAGAAAATCTTTATTGGGTGCTCATCCAACTCCAGCTTTGGTGAATGAATTTTCAAATGAATTACAGGTAAAAGAAAACACACCTCCAACATTTATTGTGCATGCATCTGATGATATGGCAGTACCGGTTGAAAATAGTTTACAGTTATATAATGCGCTTCGGAATAAAAATATTCCCGTAGAAATGCATTTGTATCCTAAAGGTGGTCATGGTTTTTCTATGGCTAAAGGCAGCGGTAATTCGAATCTTGAAAAATGGCCGTTGTTGTTAAAAGATTGGTTGGAAACGTTAAACTAAATTTTGTGGTAGAATTTTTTACAAAAACATTTGAAAAGTTAACAACTAATGAGTTATATCAGATGTTGAAATTACGTTCTGAAGTTTTTGTAGTAGAACAAGATTGTGTATATCAAGACGTGGATGATAAAGATCAAAAAGCATTGCATGTTCTAGGAATGATAGAAGGGAAGTTGATTGCCTATTCAAGAGTTTTTGATAAAGGAATTTATTTTAACGAAGCTAGTATTGGAAGGGTTGTTGTGAAGCAGGAATATAGAAAATATTCTTATGGTCATGTACTGATAGAAAAATCAATAGCTGCTGTTGAAAATAATTTTCAACAACAGACTATTAAAATTTCTGCTCAAGCTTATTTAGAAAAATTTTACCAGAAGCATGGTTTTATTACTCAAGGTAATTCTTATTTAGAAGATGGTATTCCACATTTAGCGATGTATCGTAATTAGTTAAAATCACATCTTAATCCTATTGAAATATTTCTTGTTTCTGTGTCTTTAAAAAGAGGAGATAAATCGTATTTGGCATAAAGTCCTAAAGATTTGTATGCGATGTAGCTACTTAGTCCATAGGTGAAATTACTCGTGTTGAAATCACCTTTTTGTTTTTCTGTAACCGTATGCCCTATATTGTTTTCGTATTTTAAGGATTGTTTGGTACTTAGTTTTACGCCTGCGTAACCACCCAATCCTATTCTTACAGATTTGTGAGTTCTGTCTCGTTTTGTTCCATCTTCATTTTTATGATTATTAGAGAAGTCAAATTCTAGATGCATGGGAAAGTTCAAATAAACATTTCTGAATTTAGATTTAGAAAGATCTTGAGGGTGGACTTGAAGAGTAGTCACATTTCCATTTACTTGCTGGTATTTATTGTCTTTAGCTCGTAGGTAATTCCACACAAAAGAACCACCATATTTTAAATAGACTTTAGATGCATCTTTTGCAAGGCGAGTTTTAAAACTCCATCCCATTTCATAAAAATGCGATTTCCAAAATTTATATTCTGAGTTATCTAATGATTTTATTTGATGGTTGTTTATAATATTATTAATACCATAAGCCAGCACAAATTGTGTGGTTGTTTTTTTTGAAGAATGTTTTTTGGAATTGTATTTGAATTTTTTATGAATAGAAATCTCTCCTTCGTTTTTGTCAATTTTTATGGATTCACTAATTGCTTCTTTAGGAGTTGAAAAATTATTTATATTTTGCTCAACTTGTTTTTGAACTAAGTCTTCTAGTTGCTTTTGCAGGGGTTCTATTTTTTTTTCAATAAGTTCTGCATGAAAAGTAGCCGCTTCTAATTTAAAAATCTTAGCTTGTTCTTTAGTAATTTCATTTTTTTCTTCTTGCTGCTGAATCTCTTTTACTTTGTCTTTTAAAAAGGATTTTTCTTTGAGGGTAATTCGCTCAATTTTTCTAGAAATTTCTTTTACTCGATCTTCAAAATTTTCATTTTGTGCGTGTATGGTACCTATTGTTAATAGGCATATGTAAAGTATAATTTTTTTCATGATGTTTGTTTTAGGAGTGTTGATTTATAGAAACAATGGCCTTTTGTTTCGTATGTAATTATTTGTTTCTTTCGTTAAATGCAGTAGCAAAATTCTCAATATTATATTTTAAAGATTTCATGAATTTTTCTTTAAAGCTACTGTTGTCAATATCTTTTTCAATTACATTAAGAAGTGCAATAGCATCTAAGTTTAATTTTTGCTTGCTTAATTCTTCTAATAGAATGTTGTGTTTTTCTTTTTTGTTTAATCGTTCGTTGTTTTCATTGGCAATAGCTTGAAGTAGTGCATTCGGATCAATTTTTATTTTTTTGGTTTTTATTTTTTCTGTTGAATTGTTTAATGTTTCTTGAGTAGTAGGAGCAAGGGTAGCTATTGTTTCATTTAAATTAGGACTTTGTACTACTTTTTGAATCACTGTTGGTTTTATAAGCTCTTTTTTAGGCAGCTTTTTGTGTGTCGTTATTGCAACCGCTATCTCGCTATGATTAGGGATTTGTTTATCTAAAGCTTCAATCTTATTTTGTTTTTGCTGCGGCACTACAATAGGTGAGGTTTCCTTAATTTCTACCACATTTTGTTGTGTGTTAAAATCAGGATTGTTAGCATTTTGTTGTGTAAAATAAAACCTTATGACAAGTATTAATAGAAGGCTTGCCGCATAAGAGAAATAGATCCATCTTTTTTTCTTTTTATTATTTTGATGTTCGTCGAGTTTTTTACTTAAACGACCCCAAGATGAATTAGAAGGCTGAAGCGTTCTGTTTTTGAAGGCTTCTTTAAAAGCAGTATCTGTATTATTTGTTTCCATTTGCTAAATCGTTCATTTTTATATAATGTTTCTGTAACCATTTTCTAGCTTTGAATAATTGCGACTTTGAAGTGCTTTCAGAAATGGCAAGTTTTTCGGCTATTTCGCTATGCTTATAACCTTCTATGGCATATAAATTAAATACTAATTTGTATCCTTCAGGAAGTTGGTCTATTAGTTTTTGTAATTCTTTTTCTCCTGTGTTCTCAATATTTATGATTTCTTCAGTCTTGAAAATTTGTTCGTCGTCTACTAATATTATTGGGTTGTGTTTTCTTAAGTATGAAATACAAGTGTTAATCATGATTCTACGAATCCAACCTTCAAAACTTCCTTTATTTTCATATTTATGAATGTTGGTAAAAACCTTTAAAAAACCACTAAGCATTAATTCTTCGGCATGATGCATGTCTTTTACATATTGCCTGCAAACGCCAAGCATTTTTGGAGAATGTTTTTCATACAAAGTTTGTTGAGCTGCTCTGTTTTGCTGCTGTGCTTTTTTAATTAAGCGTTGTTCTTTGGTATGTATAGAAATTATTTTCAAGTAGTAGTTTTTTAACTAAGGCTTCTATTTATAGAAACGCTTTATAAATTAAAAAGGTTGCCTGAGAAATTATTTTTTTTCAGACAACCTTTTTTAGTCAATAATGAATTTTAACCAAATCTAAGATTTCATATAAAGTTTCCTTATCAATATCATGATTTGGGTGGACAGTAAAAATTTTTATTCTAGTTCTGTCTCCCTTTACTAAACTTGGGTGTTCAATCAGAAATCCTTTTGCAATTCCTATATATGGAATTTGTGTTTTTTTATCTTTCCACAGATAACAAAATGGTTTTTTCTTGTAGTAAAAAAAAGGAAGCCCATATTTTTTTAATTCTTCTATTTCTTTGTTGTAAGCTAGTAGAAGTGTGCGAATAGCTAAAAAACACCCTTTGTTTGGTTCGGGTAATTTATCGTAAAAAGTATCTAGGTCTTTCAATTCCATAAAATTAAATAGAATTTGTTCCCTCTAAAGTAAAGAATATTATTGGGCTACAGAACCCTTTTTCAAAGCTTTGTAGTTTTCATGACAATCTAAAATAGCTTCAACCACTTGTAAATCACTTGCTGTTTTAATAAAGTATTCAGAATAATTACAATCATCTAACAGCTCATTTAATTCTTTGTCATTCATCTGTAGGTATTCTAGCATGACTTCTCTGTCAAATTTTTGACCTAAAATAGCTCTAATATTATCTTTTTCTTTTAGTTTTTTTAATTTTTTAAGTGCCTTAGGTTTTTTTCCAAACATATTGTACAAAAAGTCAACAGGATGATAAATGGCAGCCGTTACAGAACCCATATTCTTAGGGGCTGCTTTTCCTACTTCATAAGTTTGTGGAAGTCCGTTAATATGTATTCGAGTAAATTTATCTTTAGGAACTTGCTTTACATCAATTTCTAAAACACCAATTAAATTATGTGTTTTTACAACGACTTCACTTATTTCATTCGCTTTTTCATGTAAGGTAATAGATAGTTCATTTCCTTTCATTAAATCATTTGTGATTTTTAATTTGATGGATTGATATCCAACATAAGAAATCATTAAGGTGTCGTTAACGGTTGTTTTTATTTCAAATTTTCCGTCAAAATCAGTAGTTGCACCAATAACAGTATTTAAGTTAAGGATGTGTGATCCCATCAATGGTTTTTTAGAAATACCATCTAAAATTTGTCCTTTTAGAGAAACATTTGTACTTATTTCCTGTGATTGTACATTGGTAAATACCAGGACGCAGATAAGAATAGAAAAAAACAGTTTTTGCATGCTACAAGTATACTAATAAACCTTTAAATGGAAGTTAAAAATCTGTGAAAACAATCCACTGAAAATTATTGTTTTGATGATTTTTGTTTTTAATGTTAATAGAAAACACTAGGAAGATTAATAAAAAGAACTAGAAATTTTAGTTACCAAAATTTAAAGTTGTGATTTGAAATTTTCAAAAATTGTACCCAGATCTTATATCCTACTTGTTTCTTAGTGTTTTATAAACAAAAAAAGCAGTAGAAAATGAACAAAAAATAATACCAGATATCATAGAGAACTCTAGTATGTTAAGTTTCATATCTTCGTATATAGGATCGTTGTCAATAAGGTAAATAAGGGAAGTTAGTACAAGTGATGTAAACGCAATTAGTACTAAGCTTTTTTTAGTTTTCATAGCAGTGAAATTTTTTTAGCTTTTAAGTTGCTAAAAATACAAACTATAATTAAAAGAGTACTGTTATTTTAATTATTAGTTTATTAAATATTTCAAGTATAAAAAGATAGTGTAAATGTATTGTGCACACAAGAAGTGTTGTCTTTGGTTTTGTAAAACGATCTATATTAGGTTTTTGCGGTTTTTTAATTTGTTTTTGTGTGTTTTTTCGTGTAAACAATGGAGGTTTTTAGGGTTTTGTAAACATTGTCTATGCGTTGTTGTTTTTAGTAATAAAAATACAAAAGACTTACATTTCTGTAAGTCTTTTAGTGTGCTGTTTTTAATATTTTTTTTTAAACTACCCGTACCATTCAGTACCATTAATAATTTTTTTCATAATATTTTATGTTTAAATCTTGTCAAATATATACTAAATATACTACTTACGTATTAAGAATAACTTAAATTTTTCACCTGGAGTAATTAATCCATTATGAATGTGCGTTTGAATGTTCTTATTTTCCTTTGTCTCGTGGATAAATGTCACACCGTTAACACTTGAGAAGAATATATTTAATTTATCACAATGTTCGATGTTTACTTTTAAATCGTCAAGTATTCTTTTTGATCCAAAACCATAATACCTATCTTTATCTATGTTTTGAGTGAATTTTCTTTTATGTTTAATATGATACTCCTGCTTTCCTTTCAATTTGTAAGTTAGTTCAACAATGCTAAAACCTTCTTTACTTGGATTGATTTTTTTATCTTGTGGCTCATAATACGTTTCGCTGCCAGGGTCTAAATTGTAAACTTCTACGATATTTTCTTGAGTTTCTAATAGCTCCGTAAGTACTTCATGTTTGAATTCCCATTCAAAAGCATCTATGTTAGGACGAACAATCGTGCAAGTTGTTGTTATTTCAAATTCTATATCTTTATTGTTTCCAAGCATTTTTAAATCAAAATCCATCGTAAGGTGTTTGTAATAAAAAGAAGTGTTTTTTTCGTTGAAATCATTATTAACAATATCTTTTAGTTTGGAATAAATAGAAGGAAATTCTGTTTCATATTTTAACAAGGTTACTTTGCGCCACAACTCCTCAATATCAGAATGTTCTTTTAGATGTTCTTTTGAGTAAGCCATTATTTCAAGCTTTTGTGAAAGCACATTATCGAATTCTTCAGATAAAATAATTTCTTTAAATTTTTTCTTGACATAAGTGATTGTATTAAGATACTTTACCGTTGCTGAAAAAATTCCAGCGGTGAAAAACCAAATGGATAGATCTTTTAGTGTCGTAGCTAAATGAGTGTCTAAAAAGAAATTACTTTTTAGCTCTCCGTTTTCTAGAGAAATACTGTACAGAATTAAATATATAACAGGAAAAGGTATTAATACTAGGTAGAAGTAATCAATAATTTTTATTGCCATATGTTTAATTGCAGGTATGGATTTTGTTATTAAAGAAACTATAAATAATACCATGTACATGGCTAACATAGCAGCAATCAAAATCGCTACTATGTTCAAAAAGTTGCTTTCAAATATTCTAAACATTATTTAGGGAGTTTTTATTTTTAAACTTGATTCTGTCATCTTTCTCAATTTCAGTTTTAATATTTTTCTGTGAGGTATTTAGTTTGAGTACAACTAGATAATAGGGTTGTAAATAGTACGGTAATTGTGATGATCTTTTTCATGGTGTTTTTGTTTGAATTATTTATTTAATTTTTCTAATCTGTGTTTCCAGTCATTACTCTCTTTAAAGTCTGGGTATTTATCAATTGAAGTTTGTAATATAAGCTTAAGCTTGTCTTTTTGTTTCGTTTTTCCGTAAAGTATAATCAGTCTTTTTATACTATGTGCAAAGTTGTGAATTTTTAAACTGGGCTCTCCATATGCAAACTCTAAAGCTTTTTCGTATTCGATGATAGCTTCTTCTTGTTCTTTTTCTTTTTCAAGCTGTTTAGCTATTTTAGTCATTTTGAAATACTTTGATTGCGAATCTGAAATAGCTGTGTTTTCTTGTTTGAGTTTGTTTAGCTTCTCCTCAAACTCATATTGTTTCAATAGAGGAGGCTTGTTTTGTGTTTTTACCGGTGGTTTTGTGTTGTCTGAATAGTTGATAGCTGATAAGCCAAACACTAATATTAAAACCGCAAAAATTAGACCTATTACCATGGGGTTAGTTTTGATTATTCTATAATTTTTCCTGTATCAATATTATGCTTTAACGTTTTTTCTTTTGCCTCTCCATCAGCTAATGTATACTTGATGTCGCTTGTAATAGTAGTTCCTTCTACAGTGTATTTTGAGTCGTCAACACGATACTTTTCATTATAATCACCTATTTCAAACTCAGGGAATAGGCTGACTGACCAAATGTAATCATCTGTTTTAATGTTTCTTCTGTATAATCCCCCATTTCCTCCAGCGATGTATTCTTCATAATTAATATGGTGAATAGGTGTTCTTGGCACCTTACAGTCAAATAAAAAATCGCCATTTGTTTTGTAACAAAAATATGATTCGATACGTTGTCGAGAATTAAAGGTTTTAATAATTACTGTATCGTCATGCCATAGATGAATTCCTTCAAAATAATGTATTTTCTCTTTAGATAGTTTGTTTTTTATTATGCTAACACCTTCTTTGCTGAAAAAATATAAATGAGAATACAGTAACTCTCCAAATTGACCATCTTTTTGATTTGCCTTGTTAAAGCCGTTAAGTACAAACTGAGTATTATTGGATGTTACAGGATTTATTGCTGAAATGTCAAAAAAATCTGCTTTCCTTTCTGTGATTTCTCCAAAACCTTCGTCTATTGACACTATAGTGTCAATAGTCTTTAGCGAAGTTAACGAGTAGAGCTCTAGTTTTGTTTCTTTATCGAAAACTGTTAAATTAAGACTGGCTTTATTTATGCCGAAGAATACAATTTTAGTTTTATCTACAGAAGAAGCTACGTCTTGAAAATCTCTACCTGTGTTAAGCAAACCGTATTCGTCTAGTATTTTTTGGAAATTTGTTAAAGGGAATACAGGGATATCATCAATAGTCTCTTTATTGCTTGAGCAAGCGACAAATAGTGTAATAGTAAGCAGTAATAGTAGTTTTTTCATAGCAGTGAAAATTTTTAGTTAGGTATTTATTAAAACTCTGACAGAACCTTTATCACATTACATATGTAGGAACATTCTGCAACGTTGATTTCAAAGTCTGGGAATTCTTTTTTGTTTTTATATTAATTGCTTTCAGTTTCAAACTTGGTGAATGTTGTTTTCCAATTATTAGCTTTTATAACTAGTATTTTATTTGAGAATTCATCAACGAGCACATTAAGACCAGAAACGTCTGGATCTTTAAGAGATATCGTATTTCCGTTTATTGTGTATTTGAAATTAAATGTTAGAGGCTCGCACGGTGACGAGGTGTTGTAAGGAGTGTACCATATGGCAGTTTGAGTTGTTGTAGAAATCGTTATCGTTTCAATAGAGGTACATTCATTTTCAGCCTGTGTTATTCCGTCTATGTCTAGACTAGAAAACTCCCACACACCTTCTAATAAAGAATCGTCAATATCTTCAATATCATTACTTGAACAAGAAATAAATAAAGAAGTCGTAATAAAAAGTAATAGTAGTTTTTTCATAGTTTTCATGGCGTTTTTGTTTTATTAATTTTTATATAAAATTCTGTGATATTTTTCCTTTTACGGCAAACATAGAAATAATATCTTCTTTGTTTACAGGCGTATCTCCTTTGTAGGAAGGATTCGAAGCTCGTAGTATGATTTTATCAAAATCTTCATGTGGATGAACATCTTTAACAGTCTTTAAATCGTTAGCATTGCCATTGGTGATAACCAAATAGGTTTCTCCCCAAGATAACACATCAAAATTAGTGATTTGTTTAACTGCTAAACGTTCTCCGTTCTTATACTTTGGAAACATACTATCTCCATAGTTATTTACATAGGCTGTACAGTCATTAAATGGCTTGTAGTCTACATAAAAAGCGGGTTCTTCTACGACATCGCTAAAGCTTGTTGTAATGTGGCTGGTTACATCTAGATCATAGTAAGGCACTTTTTTTTCTTTTTCGTTAATAGCAATTTCTTTTTTTTGACTGACTTTTTTACTTTCTTCTTTGTTTTGGCTGACTTCTTCCTGGTTAAATAGTTCTTTTATTAAAAGCGCTTTAACTTTTGGGATATTTCTCCTACCTGACTCCCATGAACTTAGCGTGTGAATAGAAATATTCAGTCTATCACAAAATTTTTCTTTTGTAAGTCCGCTTTTTTCTCTAATAAACTTTAATTCTAGGTTGCTCAAAATCAATATAATAAAAATTATGTACAAAAAAGTACAAACAATACTTGTACATAAGAGTACAATTATGTACATTTGTGATGTACTACAACACAAAGTTAATGAAAAAGCCAAGGGTAGCAAATAAAAAAATTAAGAATACCAAAAATTAGGGATTAGGATTATTTACAAACGCTTAAAAAATTAGAAACTATGTCATATTTCAAAAGAGTTCAAGTGTCACCATTACAAACAGTGTTTATCTGTAATCCAAAAGGCGAAATAGCTATTACCAAAATTTTAGCTACTCCAATACAGCAGTATAGAAACAGTGTTCGTAACGCTTATGTATCAACTTTTCAATAATTATAAAATTATGGGAATCGGAATGAATGGCAAGAGAGAGGCAACTGTTTTAGAAACAGGCATTGTAATAAGCTATGACAAAAAAGGGAATATCAAATCGCTTTTTAGCCCATTGATGAAAGATATGAGATTTGAAGAACCTGCAGCTGATAAGGTTTATGAAGAATGTGTTAGTCACAAACTTGTTAAATCAATAGGATATGGAGCTAAGTAAAACAGAATTCAAAGTCTCGGCATATGTAGGTGCTGGTTATGATGTAAAAGAGATAGCAAATGCCATGCATCGCTCTTATCATACAGTTGCAAGTCATGTTAAGAAGATTAGAGTTAAAAATGGTTTGAAAAATTTAGCAGAGATAACACGTGAGTTTGTGTTAGAGTTTGGAGATCCAAGGCATTATATAGCAATGGTTTTTTTGCTAATTCATTTAGGAATAATCATCAATGATACCATTGATGAAATGAGAAAATCAAAAAAAGGAAGAGCTAGAACAACAAAAATAGTAAAAGCAAGAACTGGTAGAACAGGTAGAAGATATGAAGGATAATACAACGAGCATTGAGAAAATTGACAACATCAAATACTTATTTGATAAAGTACACAAAGATAACAGAATTGACCTTTACGAGAAGGTTGCAGAAGAATTCGAAATGAAAATATCATCTGTTAGAACAGGTTGGTTCACTCGATTTGAAGTTCCAGAGAGATATAAAGTTCAAGAAAACCTTATTGAATTCATGCAAAACTATATAGCTAATCAAAAAAAGTTTTAGGCTTATGGAGCGAGAACAAAAATATATAACAGGTATAAAAAGACTTTCAGTGTATTTAGGGATGCCGGTTGAAACTGTGAAAAACAATATAAACAACGGCATCATTCCAAAAAGAAGATTAGGTGTAAATGTAATTTTCAATATTGAAGAAGTCGATAAAGCAATTTCTGATATAACTAATAAACCTCTCTCGGCTTAGGGGTAGGCTGGGGGGAGTTATCAAAAGTTGGCGAACTAAAAACGTATACGTTCTTTGGCTGTGTAGGGCCGCATAATACTACACATCTTTTTCATAGCAATTTTTCCCACTTCTCGTGTTTTTTCTTTGTCGATCTACGCTTTGAGAGGTGGGTTTTATGAAAAACAAGTGTTTAACCAATTAATCCTAAAAAGATGAATGAAAACAACATTACAAACTACCTGCTCTTATTGTTTGCAATAGCAATATCAGTATTAATTGTAAAAGTAATTTACATAACGGTAATGGAAAGAAAAGTGAAAATAAGAAAAATGTACTGCACACAGGAAGGAGTAGATGTTACCGAAAGAATAGGGGAGGGAAACACAAAAGTATTTGATACCGAAGAGCAAGCTTGTTATTATGCTCGTCAAAAGAGAAGTTACCCTTATCCATTATATAAAGAAGATAAAAATGGAAAGCGAAATCATGTAGGTTTTGCAGTACCAAAATAAAAAAAGCCACCTGTGAAGAGGTGGCCATAAACCGAAGTTTAATATTAATTGAAATCAAAAGTAATGGAAACAATCTATTTAAAAAAACTAACACTTAGAAACTTCAAGGGTGTTCGTGAATTAGTAATTGAAGATTTTAAAAATGTAACAGGCATTTTTGGAGACAACGGAACAGGAAAAACAACTGTATTCGATGCGTTTACCTACTTGTTTTTTGGAAAAGACAGCTCAGGTTCTACAAAGTTTCAAGTAAAAACATTAGACAGTCAAAACAATGTTATTCCAAAACTAGAACATGAGGTTTCTGGAATCATTGTAGCTAATGGAAAAGAGATAGAAATAAGAAGAATCTTAAAAGAAAAATGGGTTAAAAAAAGAGGTGCTTTAATACCTGAGTTTGCAGGAAATGAAACGTTGTTTTACTGGAATGATGTTCCTAAGCAAGCAAACGAATTTCAAACCAAAATCAATGAATTATTAGACGAAGGTGTTTTTAAATTGATTACAAATCCTTTGTTTTTTAATTCTTTGAAATGGCAAGATAGAAGAGAAGTTTTAATTCGTATTGCAGGTGAGTTTACTAACAACGATGTTGCTGCAGGAAATGCAGAATTTATAAAACTTATTGCAGGACTCCAGGACAAAACTATTGAAGAGTATAAAAAAGAAATAGCATCAAGAAAAAAGAAATTGAATGTCGACTTAAAAGCCATTCCTACTAGAGTTGATGAAGCTCAACGTGGTATGCCTGAGTTGATTGATTTTGATCAAGTAAGAAAAGAAATTATTTCTCTTGAGGGATATTTAGCAAATACTGAGGAGGCTATTTTGGATAAATCGAAAGGACTTGAGAAATTTCAAGAATCTCAATCAAAGATTACTACAGAGATTCATGTTATAAAAACAAAACTTCAAGGAATTGAATTTGAAGAAAAAGAAAAACTGCACACAGCATCAAGCGAAGAAAAAGCTGTTTTTGACCGAGTAAAAAGAGAGTTGAGTCGTAAAAAAGATGATGTAGCAAGTCAATTATCATATATCAATGCAAAAGAGCAAAGAATCGAAACATTGACAACTCGTAAAAATAAACTTGTAGATAACTGGGAAAACGAGAACGCTAAAGTATTTTCTTTCAATGAAGATGAATGTGCTTGTCCTACTTGTAAAAGAACTTTTGAAAGTGCTGATATTCAAAAGAAAAAATCTGAACTAGAATCTAACTTCAATAAAAACAAGTTAGAACAGCTGACATTGATTAACGAAGATGGAAAAAACGCCAGTGAGGAACTTAAAAATGAAGAAGGATTATTGGTTGAAGCAAAGGAAAAACTGGATTTACTTCTAAAAGAAGAGACTGCTCTTGATCAAACTTTAAAAGCTGAATTAGAGAAACAAACAGCTTCAACAGAAGTAGTTTCATTAAATACGATACTTGCAATGAATGCCGAATATAAAACGCTTAAAAGCGAGTTGGTTGTTCTTGAAGGTAAAATTATTGAAACACCAAAGGTTGATAACTCTGAACTACTAGAGAATAAAAAGAAGTTAGTAGCTGATATTGATGAGCTAAAAAAGAAACTAACAGCTGAAGCTACAATAAAGAAAACAAACGAAAGAATTACTGAATTAGAAAGTGAAGAATCTCAATTGTCTCAACAAATTTCTGATTTAGAAAAAGAAGAATTCTTAGTTGAAGGATTTATTAAATCTAAGATTGAAACTTTAGAGAATAAAATCAATAAGAAATTCAAACACGTAAAATTCAAACTTTTTGAAACTCAAATTAATGGAGGTGAAATTGAATGTTGTGAAACTCTTGTTGATGGTGTTCCTTTTTCTGATCTAAACACTGCATCAAAAATTAATGCTGGACTAGATATTATTAATGCCTTAAGTCAATTTCATAAAGTTTCAGCTCCAATTTTTATTGACAATAGAGAGAGTATAAATGAATTGATTGAATCGGATAGTCAATTGGTGAATTTGATAGTATCAAAGGATCCGAAATTGAGAGTAGCATAACAATAAAAAAGAAGGCAAGATTTGTAGCGATGCCAATCCGCTTTATAGTTGGGGAGTTAAGAACTATTAATTATTAATCAAAAAACGAAATAAAATGTCAACAAATACAGCAGCAGTAGCAACAATAAAAAAAGATATCTCAGCACAGGTATTAAACAAGATTGATTCTTTTCAAAAGTCTGGAGAATTGACTTTGCCAAAAGATTATAAAGTGGAAAACGCTTTAAAGTCGGCTTATATAATCTTATCGGACCCAAAGAATGATCTTCTAAAAAAATGCACACAAGAATCAGTTGCAGAAGGATTATTAAAAATGGTAATCTATGGAGTTTCTCCAATAAAAAAACAGTGTTACTTCATTCCTTATGGAGACAAACTGGAGTGTTCAATCTCTTATGCTGGTAACATAGCCATTGCCAAAAGATATGGTGGTTTAAAGTGGATAAAAGGAAATGCAATTTTCAAAGGTGATGTTTTTGAGTTTGAAGTAGATCAAAACACAGGTAGAAGAAAACTCATTAAACACACACAGACTTTGGAAAGTATTGGTAGTGCTAATGTGATTGGAGCTTATGCAGTTTATGAATTGACAGATGGCTCAAGAGATATGGAAGTAATGAATATCTCTCAGATAAAAATGTCATGGGGTCAAGGTGGTTCAAAAGGAAACTCTCCAGCACACAAAAATTTTCCAGATCAAATGGCTGTAAAAACAGTATTAAACAGAGCTTGTAAATTATTGATTAGTAGCTCAGATGATTCTGTTTTATATGATCCCTTAAACGAGGAAGTTGTTGATGTTCAAAAAGCTGATGTAGATAAGGATATCGAAGAGAACTCTAACAAAGAAAAACTTTCATTTGATAATGTAGAAGAGGCAGTAATTGTTGAGGAGGTAAAAGAAGATTTACCAAAAGAAACACCTGATAGAGCTTTTTAATATGAAATTAAAAGTAATAGGAAGCAACAGTAAAGGGAACAGTTACCTTTTAGAAAATGACAATGAAGCATTGCTTATTGAATGCGGTGTGAAACTTTCATCTATTAAAAAAGCTATTGATTTCAATGTTTCTAAAATTGTTGGATGTATTGTTACTCACGAGCACCAAGATCATTGTGTTTCCATTCATGATGTGATGAAGGCTGGTGTAGATGTTTACGCATCAAAAGGTACGTTAGATTCTTTGTCCTGTTTTGGGCATAGAGCAAATGTAATTGAATCTAAAAAATCTTTTTTGGTTGGGAATTTTAGAATCATGCCTTTTGATGCAAAACATGATGCAGCTGAACCTTTAGGTTTTTTAATCAATCATATCGAAACAGGGAATGTGTTGTTTCTTACAGATTCATACTATTCACCATACACTTTTGACAACTTAAACAACTTGATTGTTGAAGCTAATTTTAGCGAGAAAATAATTAATGAAAAGCTTGAAAAAGGGTCCATTCCTGCATTCTTAAGAGATAGGATTATTAAATCTCATATGAGTCTGGAAACTTGCAAAAAGTTTTTAAAAGCAAATGACTTATCAAAAGTGAACAATATTGTTCTTATCCATTTATCGGATGGAAACAGTGATGAGAAATTATTTGTAAAGGGTGTTAAAGAATTGACTTGTAAGACAGTTTTTGCAGCAAAGGAAGGAATGATATTAGAATTTAATAAAACTCCTTTTTAGATATGTTATTCAACGCTACCAAACCTTTTGATGTAGAAAAAGCAACCAAAAAATTCAATGCTTTAATTGAAAAACAAGGTCGTTTTGAATTGACAGAGAAAAAAGGAAATAAAACTCATAATCAAAACAAGTATTTGCATTTGATCCTTGGTTGGTTTGCAGTGGAATACGGTGAGCGAGTTGATTATGTAAAGCAAAAAATGTTTAAAAAAACGGTAAACAAGGAAATATTCCAAACCGAGTATGTAAACAAGAAAACAGGTGAAGTAAGAGAAGACTTGAAAAGCTGGGCTGATTTAGATATAAACGATGCCACTTTAGCCATCACAAGGTTTAGAAATTGGTCAAGCCAAACAGCAGGGATTTACCTTCCTGAACCAGACGATTTAGCCTTGCTAAATCAAATAGAAGAAGAATTATCAAAACACGATAACAAAGAATTTATCTAATTAAAAAAACAATAAAATAAAAATTTATGTGGTACGGAGTAAAAGTAAAATACAGCAGAATTGATGAAGATGACAGAGTAAAAACCTTCAATCAACTTTATTTGTTTGATGCAATGTCATTTACAGAAGCAGAAGCAAGAGCAATTGAAGAAATGAAAAAATACATTTCAACAGAGTTTAAAATCACCAATATCAAGGTAGAAAACTTTGCCGAAATAGTACCGAACGACAATGGAGATCGTTGGTTTAAATGTAAAATTTCATTCATCACTTTAGATGAAGAAAAAGGATCTGAGAAAAGAGCAAATTCTTACGTATTAGTTCAGGCAAATAGTGTTGATGATGCTTATGAAGTTTTATCAAATAGCTTGTCAGATACGGTGAGCAACTTTGAAATACCAAGTGTTGTTGAGTCTCCAATCTTAGATGTGTTTCCGTATGAGGAAGCAGATAAATAATAAAAACATCACTCGTTAGAATAAACATTTTCATACCCTTTAAAACCAATAATAAATGCTGTCAGTAGTCGGAAAAGTTCTTAAGAAAATATCGAATAGTAAGAACGCAGAATTAATAATCGATGAACAAAATGGAAATAAATTGTCTTTCCAGGTAAGGTCAAAAGAAACAATTTTAAAACTTGTTTCTGTTGATACTGGCAATATGATTAGAGTAGGGTATGAAAGTGATTTATCTGAATTAAAAAGCGGCAATACGACATCAAGAATAAACAACTTGATTGCAAAGGAAATAACTCCATTAGGAATGTGATATGAGTTACGCTCTTAAACTTTTAAAAGAGGAACTGGAGGACCTGGAGAGCGTCCAGATCCATTGTTTAAGATGTGATAACAAAGAAGATTCAGAAATACTTGAAGAGAAGTATGGCAAGGATCTAAAGTTGAAAATTAGAGTATTGGAAATTATAGAAGAAAGCGGAATTATTGTAACACCCGAATTTAATTAATATGGCCAGAGAACAAAGACATGATGTAGATTATTTTCCTCACGAATGTATTCATGGACGTAAAATGCACATCATAGAGACAAAGTTTGGGAATGATGGATATGCTACGTGGTTTAAGCTACTTGAACAGCTAGGAAAGGCTAATTATCATTATTTAGACATATCAGACGAAATGAACCTAATGTTCTTAGTATCTATTTTCAAAGTGTCTGAAGAAAAGGCTCTTTTAATATTGGAGACTTTGGCAAAACTGGAAGCTATTGACAAGTTTTTATATGAAGAACATCAGATTATTTATAGTCAAAAATTTGCCGAAAGTGTAAAAGACGCATATCGAAAAAGAAAGTCTGAAATTATTCAATACTCCGACCTATTGAAGCATTTAAACATAAAAAGCATTCAATCGGGCGGTAGTTTGACACCTGTACAAAGCAAAAAGGCGGTAGTTATCCCTAAAGAAAAGAAGAGTAAAGAAGAGAAGAGAAAAGAAGATGATGAAGTGCAAACATTCGAGGATGTTTTAATCGACATCGACATCAGTTTTTCTAATTACTTAAAAAATTCAAGATTAATAACTGCTA
>JBHOTE010000014.1:0-47164 GCA_042584125.1 Bacteroidota bacterium | reverse complement strand
ATTATTGGATTTTGTAATGAATTGGCTTATGGAGGTATTCTAAAGCCAATGAAGGGAATTGCACCTGTTGCTCAAATGTTTCCCTCTATGATGGCCTATCATATAGAAGGTTTAAGTGAACGAAAATTTAACAGTCGCTGCAATTTAAATGAAGTAAAATCAATTGTTTCTTGGTTAAATAGAAATAAAGAAGGAATTCAAAATGCCTACAATGTTGAGTCTATAGAAAGTATTTTAGGAATTATAACACCTTTTACCAGTCAAAAAACAGAATTATCAAAAGCCTTAACAGATGCTGGTTTTAAAGTAAATGCCATAAAATTAGGAACTGTTCATGCCTTGCAAGGAGCCGAAAGAAATATTGTTTTATTTAGTTCTGTTTATAGTAATGAAGATGAAGGTGTTTTGTTTTTTGATAGGGATAATAAACCAAATATGCTCAATGTAGCAGTTTCTAGAGCTAGAGATAGTTTTATATTGTTTGGAGACACAAGAGTATTTGATGAAACTAAAGACTCGCCATCCGGAGTCTTAAAAAAACATTTAAATATTTATGATTTAGTGGTCTAATAAATTTTAAGTAATTAAATAAATTATATTTTGTATTTTAAGTGTTCTAAAGCAACACTATTTTGTAGGGTTACAAACCTAAATACAACCGTTTTATGACACTTAAGAAAAATATTTTTTATGCCATTATCATATCTCTACTCCTAGTCGCTTTTAATAAGCAACAAAAGAAAATTAAAATAACAAAAATAGCATTTGGCTCTTGTGCTTCTCAAGCGCATAGACTTCCCATTTTTGATTTGGTAGTAGAGCATACACCTGATTTATTTATTTTTTTAGGAGATAATATTTATGGTGACACAAAAAAAATGGAGGTACTTAAAGCAAAGTATCAACAGCTAGGGAACAAACCCACATATCAAAATTTAAAAAAGAACACTGAAATTCTAGCAACCTGGGACGACCATGATTATGGTTTGAATGATGCAGGAAAAGAGTATGCTTTTAAAGAAGAATCAAAAGAAATTTTTTTAGATTTTTTTGACGAACCAAAAGATTCACCAAGAAGAAAACATCCTGGAATTTATCATTCTTATGAATACAAAATAGGAGAAAATATACTTCAAATAATAGTACTAGATGGTAGAACATTTAGAGATGCGCTCAAACCACATCGCAAAGAGTTTAAAAACGATAAAAGATTTAATTTTTACAACCAACGATATGCTCCTCATACAACCAATACTAAAACAATACTTGGTGAAATGCAATGGAAATGGTTGGAAGAACAATTAGAAAAGCCTGCTGATATAAGATTAATTGGCTCAGGTACACAATTTGGAATTGAGTGTAATGGTTATGAAGCTTGGGCAAATTTTCCTAATGAACAAAAGCGAATGTTAGATTTAATTGCCAAAACAAAAGCTAACGGAGTTATGTTTTTGTCTGGGGATATCCATTATTCTGAAATTTCTAAACTCGAAACAGATTTTTATCCTATTTATGATTTTACTTCAAGCGGACTTTCATCTACTTGGGATTTTGCGACGCCTAACAATAATAGAATTGAAGGACCAATTATGGACAATAATTTTGGGCTACTAACCATAGAATGGGATAAGCAAGACCCAAAAATTAAAATGGAAACCTGGGATATTCGTGATAACCAAAGAATTGAATATTCAATAAAATTAAGTGATATAAGTTTTAAAAATAAAAAGTAAATCTAGAGGATTTATAAGGAGATTAGGTAGGCAATTGAAAAATTAAAAAAACTTGTTGAATCTAATTCAGATTCGTTTTCAAGTGCATTTGGAAAGTTAAACGTGTAACCTAATTCAAAATCTAAAGAATTTATAGTGTATTGAAGTGGAAATGAAAGTTGTGTGTTTATTAAATCAAAAACCTCATTCGTAAGGGCTGTGTCTACTAACTCAATAGTTTGTTTAGCAGCAACAATAGCTAATTGTGGTCTTAAAATTAAATCGTGTTTTTTAGTTTTTAATAATTTTATTTTGCCATAAAAACTTGATGAAACTTGAACAGATTGATCTTCTCCAAACAAATAGGCAGCAGCAACATTAGCTCCAATCGTCCTTTTTTTATTTCTATAATTTAGTCCAAAACCTATAGTATTGTCAAAGAAGTTTTCTAAATCATTCAAATAAAAATACCTAGAATAAGAAACATTCCATTTAAATAATTTCTTTTTGTTGAAGTATTTTCCATAACCAATACTTGCAGTAATTACATCTAATTTCGGATCAAATTCACTATAGTAAGCTCCAGAAATACTAGCAAAAAAACCTTTAGAGTTAATATAAGTAATCTGTGGCCTCATGTTATATTGCTCTATACCAATATCACGTCCAGAAAAATAAGTATCATTATTGTAATTTATAGATACATATAAAAACTTAAAATTGGTTAGTTCATTAATTAATTTATTTAACTCAACTTCATCTTCAAAAAGTTCATCTAAAAGGCTATCTAAATCTTTTTCCTTTTTAGGTTTTGGTGTTTCTTGTGCTACTACACTAGTAAACATTACAATATATAAAAAACAAGAAAGAAGATATTTCATAATATATAAATTAAACAAAAACAAGTGGCTAAATCATTCCAACCACTTGCTTTCAAATATAAGTTATATTATTAATTATTACGCACCAGCCCCAGTTCCATTTCCTGTTCCTGCACCACCACCATTACGACGGTTATTTTTTATTCTGTCTTTTACTCGATCTTTTATTCTGTCTTTTACTCTATCTTTCATTCCTTCTTTTGTACCTGACATAGCTCGATTACGTGCTCGTTTTTCTTCACTAGCAGTATCTCCTCCTCTATTTCTTCTTGCTCTTGCTCTTTGTTTCATTTGCTGACGTTGCTCATCTGTCAAGGTAGCTTTAAACTCTTCTTTTAATGCTTTTATGGCATCTCTATTAGTAGCCAGTGTTGCTTGTTGAGTTTCAGTAAATGAGGCTCTTAAAGCAGCTCTTTTTTCTTTAGCAGATAATTCTGCATCTTCTAAAATAGCTAATTGATCTGCGGAAAGACTTTCTTTAAAAGCTTCTTTATTTGCTTTAAGTAAAGCTTTTTGCTCTTCTAGCATGGCTTTTTGATCTTCTGTGAAAATTGCCATTTCAGATCTTCCTGGTCTGTCTTCTACAGAAACTTCATCTTGCGCATACGTTACACCTACAGTTGATAATAAAACCAATAGGCTAAGTGTTTTTAAGTTTTTCATCTTGTTTTAATTTTAATTAATTTTTAAAAGGGACATTCTATATCTTAGAACTTATTTTTTTGAAAAAGTTTTAATTTATTTAAAATAATTATTCCTCAATCATATAGGCTTCTACAATTGCATCCATATCTTTTTCTTTTGTAAATAAACTAGCCAATAATAAATCTTCAGCTTGGTGTTCTGAAATGGTTACAGGTAATAGAATTTTAGAATTATTTACGATACTATCTGAAGTTAAATTTTCCATATCTAATTTCATAAATGGCAAACTAAGTAATGTAATAGCTGCTACCGTTGTGCTCCAAATAATAATTTTATTTTTTGAAAAATTCAAGCGTCTAACTTTTGTATCCGTTTTTACTTTATTTAATATTTCAGCTTTCGACTTTTCGAAATATCCTTCCGGAACAGTATATCCCAATTCTTTTTCGTGTAAGTTTTTATTTTTTATGTCTGTTTTCATAATTTAACTTTGTTAAGCTTCTAAATAGACTTTTCCTAGCATTTGTTCTTCAATAAATTTTACAGCACTATAATAAATAGTCTTAATTGTACCTTCTTTCAAATCTAGTATTCCTGCCATTTCTCTGAATTTTAAATCATCAAAATACTTCATTTGAAAAATAGCTCTTTGCTTTTCTGATAATTTTGCCAATGTATTGTGTAGTTTTTGCTGAATTTCTTTGCCATCAAAAAATACATCTTCAACGAGTGCATCTAAATATCGCGTACTTATACTATCAATAGAAACTTTCTGATTTCTTTTTTCTTTTTCTAAAAAACGTAATGACTCATTATAAGCAATGCGATACATCCAAGTGTGCAAAGAACTTTTTTGTTGAAAGTTAGGCAGACTTTTAAAAACTCTCACAAAGGTATTTTGCAATACGTCGTCAGTATTTTCATGCGTAACAACAAACTTTCTTATATGCCAATACAATCGCTGCTGATACATGTCTAAAAGCTCGGAAAAAGCTTTATCTCTTGTTTTAGCAGCTGTTAATCGCTTTATGAATTGTTCTTCGTTGTTTAAACTCACTTCTTGCTCATTAATCCTAAAATTGGATTTCATAAAGTTAGACCTTTCCTATTAAAAAAAGTTTGAATTGTTTTGAAAATTAGTCTTAAAAAAAACTGCCTGTAAAATTTACAAGCAGCTTTATTTAAATTTATGAAGAGATTTTATCCTTGAAAAGGTTTCCAAATAAAACCTATACTAAATATGTACCCATCTGTTGGTGTATAAATATCTGCAAAATCGGGATTGCTATGAGAATTACTGGTGTCTACTAGGTCTGAGAAACTACTCTGCCGTTGATCGGTGAAATTTTCAAAATTTATAAATACACTTCCCTTGGATAAGTTTCTAACCAACATCAATCCCATGGTGATAAAATCATTTGAAGTATTGTTGTTTTTTAATAATTGTTTTCCTGTATAATAGGTTTCATAGCCAATACGCCATTTTTCAGTTTCATACATCAATACACTCCCTGCGTTGTGTTTTGCAGTAAAATTTTTCTGAGGATTTCCGGGAAGATAATTTAACTTAGTGTCTATTAAGGCATAATTTAAAAACCATTTAAAGTCTTTAAATTTGAATTTGATATTGGTTTCTGCTCCTTTGCTAAGAATTGATTCAGTTGCGTTTGTAAATTCATAAAAACTCGATTTAGTAAGCGATTCTTCCAATAGCAAACCACTTTTGATAGAGGTTGCATAGAACAACTGATTGATACTAAAACCTACATTATTATTAAAAATTCTGGTTTTATAATTCACATCATAATTTATTCCATAAGATTTTTCAGCCTTTAAATTATTGGAGGAGATAGGTAAAATATTTTTATAATTTAATTTTTCAGCATCTGTTGTAAAAATATCTGGATTTTTATAACCTAACCCTCCTCCTAATCGAGAAGAAAACCCCTTGTCATTTTTATATAAAACAGAAATTCTTGGCAACACAAACCATCCCCAATCCGAGGAATAATCAGTTCTAATTCCTGATTCTAGTATCCAGTTTTCTGAAAAATCAATAACACTATTGGCAAATACTCCTGTTGTTATTTCTTTCTGATCTCTTTTCTTTGAATCTCCTACAATTTCATCAAAATTAATAGTGTATAAGTTGGCTCCAAATGTGAATTCGCTAGACTTTTTAGTCGTACTTAGTCTTATTTCAGAAAAACTATTTATTTGTTTTCCTTTAAATTGATAATCTTGCAATTCTAAATTTCTATCAAAAAAAGCGATACTGTTTTTTAATTCTAAAGATTTATTTTCAGACAAATTTGTAAAATATAAAGTTTGAGAACTGATTCTTTTTGAAAGATTTTTTTCGAAATATTGATGTTCTCCTGAAGCTCCGTTTTTTATATAGTTTACATCTCCACCTAACCTTTCATCATAGGTACCATTCAAACCAATTTGTAAGGAACTCTCTTCATTTGGATAATAGAAAAATTTAGGATTGAATGACAAAGATTTGGTCTCAGGTAAATTACTAAAATCATCATCTTCCGGATCATAAGCTTTTTGGTAATGACCGGATCCATAAAGTGTCATTCCGTACTTTTCATTTCGCTTGCTATAGAAAGCATTATAGGTACTTGCCGTTGCATTTGTTTGTGTAAACATCATGGTTAAATCAGGATCTTCCTCAGGTGTTTTAGAAATCAAATTTACCAAACCAGCAATAGCTCCTCCTCCATATAAAGTAGAAGAACTTCCTTTTATAATTTCAAATTGTTTCAAATCTAAAGGCGGAATTTGCATGATGCTAAGTCCTCCTGAAAAACCTCCATATAAGGGAAAACCATCTCGTAATAACTGCGTATAGCGTCCATCTAATCCTTGAATTCTAATATTGGTACTTCCGCTACTCAAAGAATTTTGTTGCATTTGAATACCTGTACTTTCTCGAAGTACCATGGAAATATTCGCAGGATTCATGATCGATTTTTCTCCTAATTCTTCCAATCCTATAAATTCTACTCTGGTTGGTGTTTTCTGAATTGTTCTAGAACTTCTTGTTGTTTTCAGAACAATTTCTTCTAATTCTTCTCCACTTTGCTCCAAATAAAATGCAATTTTTCTAGTTTGTGGAATTTGAATTTTTACATTCATATTTTTATATCCTACATAAGATATTCGTACTTCGTAAGTCCCTTTAGGTAAATTAGACAAAGTTGCTTTTCCATCAAAATCGGAAGTAGCACCAATATTTAATGCTTTAATATGTATGGTGGCTCCCATCAAAGGAGACTTTGTTTCATCTTCATATACAAATATGTCGACACTATTTTTTTGTGCAAAATTGAATGCACAATTTAACAAGAGCATAATGCTCAGAAATATTTTTTTCATTAAAATAAATTAAAAATTAACTATTATTTTTTCAGTTACTAAACTGAGGGTATTTAGCTAATTTTCTGTGGCGGATGCCAAAATTCGGATAAGTAATTAAAGTAATATATTGAAGAATATTCAATTTTGGTTTTCTCCACAACTTTTGTAGAAATTTTTAATTCAAATAACTTTATTTCTTCAAAAGTAATCGCCGTTCCACAGCAAGTACATGCGCATGTTACAGGGCATGAATCATCAGAGTCTTGAGAGTGATTGTGATTTATTTCTAGAGCTATACCTTCTTCATGATCTTCACTATGTCCATCAGAACAGGGTGTAAATGACATGGTCATCATTAAAATTGAAAGAAGAATGGCTATGTTTTTCATTAAAGCAAAGGTAATTTTTTTTGAATGAGATTCACTTTATAAAAAGTTAAATAGTTACCCGATTACTTGTATTTAACAAAGAACAAAAAAAATCCCTTTTCAAAATGAAAAGGGATTTTAAGTTATAATTTATTACGAAATCTAAGCATTAAATAATGCTCTTCCGCTCATTAGTTCATTTACTTTTTCAGCTACAGCTTCTAAAACAGTCTCGTCTTCAAAGTTCATAATTACTTCATCAATTAAATCAACAACAGTATTCATTTCATCAGCTTTTAAGCCTCTTGTTGTAATTGCAGCAGCTCCAATACGGATACCTGAAGTCACAAATGGAGATTTGTCATCAAACGGTACCATGTTTTTGTTTACTGTAATATCAGCTTTTACTAAAGCTTCTTCCGCATCTTTACCAGATAAGTTTTTATTACGTAAGTCAATTAACATACAGTGATTATCAGTACCTCCAGAAATTATTTCATATCCTTTAGCTACAAATGCAGCAGCCATAGCAGCAGCATTTTCTTTAACTCTTATTTGGTAATGTAAAAATTTGTCTGTCAAAGCTTCTCCAAAAGCAATTGCTTTACCAGCAATAACATGCTCTAAAGGACCACCTTGCATTCCTGGGAATACAGCAGCATTTAACAATCCTGACATTTTACGTAAATTACCGTTTTTCAAAGTAATTCCCATTTTGTTTTCAAAGTCTTGCCCCATCATAATCATCCCTCCTCTTGGACCTCTTAAAGTCTTGTGAGTAGTAGTTGTTACGAAATGACAATGAGGCAACGGATCATTCAATAATCCTTTTGCAATCATTCCTGCTGGGTGAGAGATATCAGCTAATAAATAAGCATCTACACTATCAGCAATTTCTCTAAAACGAGCAAAGTCAATATCTCTTGAATAAGAAGAAGCACCAGCAATAATTAATTTTGGTTTTTCTTCTAAAGCTATTTTTTGAATATTATCATAGTTCAAACGTCCCGTTTCTTTTTCAACTCCATAAAAAGAAGTTTTATAAGTTTTACCAGAAAAGTTAACAGGAGAACCATGCGTTAAGTGACCACCATGAGATAAATCAAATCCTAAAATTTTATCTCCAGGTTTTAAAACTGCTAAATATACTGCAGCATTTGCTTGAGAACCAGAATGTGGTTGCACGTTTACATACGCAGCACCAAATAATTCTTTAGCTCTGTCAATAGCAATTTGCTCTACAACATCTACAACTTCACAACCACCATAGTAACGTTTACCAGGATACCCTTCTGCATATTTGTTGGTTAGTACAGAACCTTGCGCTTCCATAACTTGCTCACTTACAAAGTTTTCAGAAGCGATTAATTCTAATCCTTCTAATTGTCTTTCTTTTTCGTCTTGAATTAAGTCGAAGATGATTTGATCACGTTGCATCTTTTAAGATTTACAGTTTGTTAAAATAAAGTGCAAAATTACGAATTCTCTTTTGTTTTTTACACCATTCACTTAATAAAAATCAACAGCTTATAAACATTTTATTTTTTAAGGCAATTCCCTTCATAAATTCGGGTCGGGCTTTTTGTTGCTATCTTTTTTTCATGCTTCAAAAAAGGATATTCTCGTCAATCCCTATTGCAATTTAACCCAAAAAAAAACTAACAGGTCTTCAAGACCTGTTAGGTTTAATTTTACTTTTTAAAAAAGAATTAGATCAAACGAACTTTTCTAAGTCTATATTTATAATATCATAATGTGATGCATCACTCACAGTTTCTCCACCTTTTACAACAATAGCCTGTGGTGATTGATGGAAAACATGAAACTTTTCAGCTATCGCATTTGAAATCTCTCTATAATTCAACAAATCTAAATAGTAAAAATCCAAGGCACCATTCATTTCTTCATTCTTAGTTTCAAACTGTCGCAATACGCCTGAACTAATACCACAACGTGTACTATGTTTAAATAAAACAGAAACCGATTCTTTGTTCGTTATAATTTCGTCTAACTGACTTATAGAAGTTAACGGTATCCAATTAATTTTTATTTTTTTCTCTGAGGTTTCGTTTTTACCAAAAACTTTATCAAATATGCCCATTGTTTCTTTTATTTGCACGAATAGTCGTCAAAGATAATATTAACTTTCAATAAAATTATTTTATAAATCTATTCCTCTTGAATTAAGTTTATATTTGGTATGGTTTCTGATTATATATTTTAAACTAAGACAATGATTTTACGTAAATTACTAGTATGCTTTTTTATTTTTTTTGTAGCCAATACATATGCTCAAAACAAATTAGATAGCGCAAAAAAAAGCATCAAAACAAGCAAAACAAAAACTCGTGGTTCAAATGTACCCATTCATACAAGTCATGAAAATGCTTTTAGTTCTATGTTTGCCGAAGCCTTAGCACATGTATTTTTATATACCACGTATGGGGTTTTGGTCGATTTTGGTGAGTTAGAAAGTGAACGTCATCATAATGCATTGCTTACAAAATACCCTTATTTTGAAAATAGTAAAGGTGATTTTAATTTTACAGCCAATAAAAATCAGAAAACATCCAGATTCGTATTTGCTAATAAATTCCTCAAATTGTCTCAAAGAATAAAAGGTAATTATCTAAATGGAAAACTTCAGTTTTCTAAGAAATTTAGTGTCACAGGAGATTTTCTTTATTTGAATGAAAATAATTTTAGAGGTTTAGAATCAGCTTATAGTCATTTAAGTTTTCTTGTGAATTACCATAGAGTTCGTACAGAAAAATTAAATCTTTGGTACGGAATCGGTTATCGCTATGTTGGTAGTGGCGTAAATAAATCTGGATTCTCTTACCAAATTGGAAGTCAATATTTCTTTGCAAAACCATTGAGTGTAGATGTGACCTATTTAGGAGCAATTGTTAATGAAAGTTCTATAGGTCATTTTCAAACTAATTTGAACTATCATATAAAAAATAAATTTGTTAGCGTTGGATTAACCAATTTTAAATTAGGTTCCGAAAAATTTAATGGAATAGCTATTGGATTGGGAATTTATTTTTAATTGCAGATTCATTAACTCAAGAACTTTTGTCTTGAATATTAAAATATATCAGTCAATATGACTTATAATTGTTTGTTTTTCAAGACAATTTGTCCGATTTCAAGTAGAATAGTAAAACGGAATGTAATTTGACTGATACACAGCAAACACTAAAAACAACGTTATGAATTTTAATAATTTTACTATAAAATCACAAGAAGTTGTTCAAAAATCGCAACAACTATCACAAGAACTTGGTCATCAACAAATTGAAAATACGCATATTTTTAAAGCTATTTTGGATGTGGATGAAAATGTGACTCCTTTTATTCTGAAAAAACTAGGAGTAAATACTTCCGTTCTTTCTCAAGTAATAGAAAATAATTTAAAAAGTTTTCCAAAAGTTGAAGGAGGTTCAATCACTTTGTCTAGAAATGCTAATACAACATTATTAGATGCAGGAAATATTGCTAAAAAAATGAAGGATGAATATGTTTCTATTGAGCATCTTTTACTTGCATTATTTAAAACGAAAGACACCATTTCTCAAGTACTAAAGGACCAAGGAGTTAATGAAAAGGGCTTACTGGCAGCAATTGGTGAAATAAGACAAGGTGAAAATGTAACCTCTCAGTCGGCTGAAGACACGTATAATTCTTTAAATAAATATGCCAATAACTTAAATAAATTGGCAGGAGATGGAAAATTAGATCCCGTTATTGGACGAGATGAAGAAATCCGTAGAATTTTACAAATACTCTCAAGACGTACAAAAAACAACCCAATGCTTGTTGGAGAACCAGGAGTTGGTAAAACAGCTATTGCTGAAGGTTTAGCACATAGAATTATTCAAGGAGATGTACCTGAAAATTTAAAAGACAAGCAAATATTTTCTTTAGATATGGGTGCCTTAATTGCAGGTGCAAAATACAAAGGAGAATTTGAAGAACGCTTAAAATCGGTTATAAAAGAAGTCACCAATTCACATGGAAATATTGTGCTATTTATTGATGAAATTCACACTTTAGTAGGTGCTGGTGGTGGTGAGGGAGCTATGGATGCCGCAAATATTTTGAAACCTGCTTTGGCTAGAGGTGAGTTAAGAGCAATTGGAGCCACTACCCTAGATGAATATCAAAAATATTTTGAAAAGGATAAGGCCTTGGAACGTAGATTTCAAAAAATAATTGTTGATGAGCCTGATACAGAAAGTGCTATTTCTATTTTACGTGGTATTAAAGATAAATACGAAGTACATCATAAAGTTCGTATCAAAGACAATGCGGTAATTGCTGCTGTTGAATTGTCTCAGCGTTATATAACCAATCGTTTTTTACCAGATAAAGCCATTGATTTAATGGATGAAGCTGCATCTAAAATGCGAATGGAAATTAATTCCAAGCCTGAAGAATTGGATGTGTTGGATAGAAAAATAATGCAGATTGAAATTGAGATAGAAGCCATTAAAAGAGAAAAAGACAAAGTAAAATTGGAGATTCTTAAAAAAGAGTTAGCCAATATTAAAGACAATAGAGATGCTGTTTATAGCAAATGGAAAGGTGAAAAAGATTTGATTGATAAAGTTCAACAAATAAAGGAAACTATTGAGAATTTTAAACAAGAAGCCGATAAAGCTGAGCGCGATGGAAACTATGGTTTGGTAGCTGAATTGCGTTATGGAAAAATAAAGCAAGCACAAGAGGATTTAGATGCTTTGCAAAAAGAAGTAACTAATAACCAAGAACATTCCTTAATTAAGGAGGAAGTTACGGCAGATGATATTGCAGAAGTCATTGCAAAATGGACAGGTATTCCTGTTCAAAAAATGTTGCAAAGTGAACGAGAAAAACTTTTGGTTTTAGAGGATGAATTGCACAAACGTGTGGTTGGACAAGAAGATGCTATTGAAGCTGTTTCTGATGCTGTAAGACGTTCTAGAGCAGGTTTGCAAGATGAGAAAAAACCACTTGGATCCTTTTTATTTTTAGGAACTACAGGTGTTGGTAAAACGGAGTTAGCAAAGGCTTTGGCAGACTATTTATTTGATGATGAAAACGCAATGACAAGAATTGATATGAGTGAATATCAAGAAAGGCATGCGGTAAGTAGATTGGTTGGTGCGCCTCCGGGGTATGTAGGTTACGAAGAAGGCGGTCAATTAACAGAAGCTGTTAGAAGAAAACCATATTCAGTAGTTTTATTAGATGAAATTGAAAAAGCACATCCTGATACATTTAATATTTTATTGCAAGTTTTAGATGAAGGTCGCTTAACGGATAATAAGGGTAGAATTGCAGATTTTAAGAATACAATAATTATCATGACTTCTAATATGGGGGCTGAAAGTATTCAAGAACATTTTGAAAATTCAAAAGAAGAAAATCGCTTAGTAACAGCTGAAAAAGCTAAACTAGATGTGATGTTGGTATTGAAACAAAAAATTAGACCCGAGTTTTTAAATAGAATTGATGAAATTATCATGTTTACTCCTTTAAACAGAACCGAAATTGGAACTATTGTGAAATTCCAATTGGATAAACTTGCTAAAATGTTGAAGGAAAAACAAATTCATTTAGAAGCTACCGAAGAAGCAATTGCTTCACTTGCCTTAAAAGGTTATGACCCTCAATTTGGAGCAAGACCGGTGAAGCGAGTGGTACAAAAAGAAGTTTTAAATGCATTGTCTAAAGAAATTTTGGCGGGAAAAATTTTACCAGAACAAAAAATACTTTTAGATGCATTTGATGGGAAGTTTGTTTTTCGAAACAACGCTTAAAATAATTTAACTTAATAAATAGGGAATATTTTTATATTCCCTATTTTTTTCTAAAATATTTCTATTTGAATAAATATTAAACGATTTGTCAAATATTTTTATTGGTTTCGTATTTCAATAAATTCCTTACAAAAATAAGTATATTTGTTTCTTCAATAGAATTGACAAACGATGTCCATTAAAGATAATTTAACAAAAATAGCTGTTACAATTCCACAACATGTAACTTTAGTTGCTGTTTCAAAAACCAAACCTAATGCTGCAATAGAAGAAGCCTATGCTGCTGGCCAAAGAGTTTTTGGAGAAAATAAAGTTCAAGAAATGGTAAAAAAACATGAAGAGCTTCCAAAAGATATTTCTTGGCATTTAATAGGGCACTTACAAAAAAACAAAGTAAAATACATTGCTCCTTTTGTTAGTTTAATTCATGGTGTTGATAGTTTTGAAACCTTAAAAGAAATCAACAAGCAAGCAAAAAAACACGAACGAATTATTTCTTGTTTATTGCAAGTTAAAATAGCACAAGAAGATACTAAATTTGGTTTAAGCTTTGAGGATACTCGAGAAATATTGAATTCTGAAAGCTTGAAAGAGCTAACAAATATTTCTATAAAAGGACTCATGGGGATGGCAAGTTTTACTGAAGACAAAAACCAAGTAGAAAGTGAATTCAATTCTCTTAAGGTTTTATTTGACGAAAGTGAACTAGAAATACTTTCAATGGGAATGAGTGGAGATTATTTATTGGCAATAGAAAATGGCAGCACTATGGTTAGAGTGGGAAGTTCTATTTTTGGGTCTAGAAACCTCTAATTATTTAAATATATTTAATGTACGCAATAATTGATTTAGAAACTACTGGAGGAAAATTTAACGAAGAAGGTGTAACCGAGGTGGCCATCTATAAATTTGATGGACATGAAATAGTTGATCAATTTATTAGCTTAGTAAACCCCGAAAGACCAATTCAGCCCTTTGTTGTACAACTTACAGGTATTACAGAAAAAATGGTCAAAACGGCTCCTAAGTTTTATGAGGTAGCGAAAAGAATTGTTGAAATCACCAAAGATTGTGTTTTTGTTGCGCATAATACTTCATTTGATTACCGAATTTTAAGAACAGAATTTAATAGATTGGGGTTCGACTATGTCCGTGAAACTTTATGTACAGTTGAATTGAGTAAAACCTTAATTCCAGACATGCCTTCTTATAGTTTAGGTAAATTATGCAAGTCGCTTGGAATACCTATGGCAGATAGACATAGAGCTAGCGGTGATGCTCTTGCTACGGTACAACTTTTTAAATTATTACAGCGTAAGGATGTTGATATGGAAATAACAAAAAGCTCTGTCAAAATTATACAAGACAGTGAAAAAGTTATGTCAAGTAAAATCTTGTCTTTTATAGAACATACTCCTACCACATCAGGAATCTATTATATACACGACTCTGAAGGGACTATCCTGTATATGGGAAAAAACAGAAATATTAAAAAGGGAATTAATCAGCTTTTTTTAAGAACTTCAAAAAAAATAAAAAAACTTCAAGACCAAGCTTTTTCCATTAGTCATGAAGAAACAGGAAATGAATTGTTTGCGCAATTGAAATTTGATATTGCCTTTAAAAAACACAAACCTAGATTCAATACACATCGTAAGAAAAATATGCAAACTGTTGTTTTTAATACGGATAATATGGTGATTATTGATAAAGGAAGAAAAACAGGTGAAAAATCTTTTTTACTTATTGAAAACAACGAAGTATTGGGAATTGGCTACTCTAGTTTGGAGCAACAATTAGAAAACATTCCTTTATTAAAGACGTTAATAACAAATATTGAAGACAATTTAATTACACGGTACGCGGTTAAGAAATATTTAGAAAAAGGAAAGTTAGACCGAATCATTAGATATTAGTATTTTTATATGATGCCACCAACTGAAAGTACTTGGAAAAACAAACTACATGAAATAATTTATGAAGCTGATACTAAGGCAGGTAAATTATTTGATGTTCTTTTATTGATTACTATTTTTGCTAGTGTTGTTTTGGTAATGTTAGAAAGTGTTCCTTCAATAAATTCTATTTATCAAGATTTTTTTAATATTGCTGAATGGGTAATTACCATTCTTTTCACTTTAGAATATATTCTTCGCATTGTTTGCATAAAAAAACCATCAACATACATTTTTAGTTATTATGGTCTTATTGATTTTTTAGCTACGATTCCTAAATACCTTTCTTTAATTATGGGAGGAACCTATGCTTTATTAGTTTTAAGAGCATTACGCTTATTGCGTGTATTTAGAATTTTAAAAATTACTAGATATATTGGAGAATCAAATAGATTAATTAGTGCCTTAAAAGCAAGTAGACCAAAAATTACAGTTTTTATGTTTGCCGTAATGATATTAGCAGTTATTCTGGGTACTTTAATGTACTTGGTAGAAGGTAATGCGGATAGTGGTTTTACAAGTATTCCAAGAAGTGTTTATTGGACAATAGTTACTTTAACAACTGTAGGCTATGGCGATATAACGCCAGTCACTACATTAGGGCAGTTTATTGCTTCCTTTGTAATGATTATGGGATATGGAATTATTGCGGTTCCTACAGGGATTGTATCTGCTGAATACACCGCAAAAAACCACAAGGTATCAAGCAATACAATATCTTGTAAAAACTGTAATGCTAATGAGCATAATGATGGTTCAAAATTTTGTAGTAACTGTGGAGAAAAACTTTAGTTTTCGTTTTTTAACATGTATATGTGCTTTATCAATCGCTTAGTTTCCAAAGTCAAAGTACCATTGTAAACCCCTCTAATTCTTCCTTTTTTATCAATTAATAAAAAATTTTCTGTATGAATAAATTCACTGGCTTCTTTTGTTTTGATAAAATCTTCATCTGAAAAATACGCAGTTCTCGCCAATTCGTAAATTTCTTTTTTATTACCTGTAACTAAATTCCATTTTTTAGAATTTATGCCATAATCAACAGCATATTTTTTTAAAACAGGTACAGAGTCTAGTTCTGGTGTTACAGAATGTGAAAGAAAAAATACATTTGGGTCTCCTTCAAATTCTTCTTGAACTTTTTTCATTTGTAAACTTAGACTTCTGCAAATACCTGTACATGTGGTAAAGAAAAAATTGGCCACATAAATTTTATCTTTATAGTCCTCTTTTGAAATAACTACTCCTTCTTGATTGATAAAGGAAAAATCAGGAATGGTATGAATGCTTTTGTAAGTTTCCTCTTTTTCGTCAATCCATTCAGGTGTGAATTCTGCTGAGTTAAAAAATGGCAATGTGTTTACTGCTTTTTGAGGAATTGCACTTGAAACTTTAACCTTGTTTTTATTACAGGAAATGGAAACAGTTATTAAAATTAAAATGATAATTGATTTTTTCATAATATTTATTTTGTTGAAACGGGGTCACAAGTTTTTAAGCCTATTAGTCCAAAACGTTCTCCATTTACAATTACATAATTGGCTTGAATAGCTCCATTTGGTTTCCACATTTTTTGGCTACCTTCTTCCCTCCCATTTTCATAATTAAAAAAACGATAAGGTTGGCCTGTTTGAAACCATTCTTTTAAAACACCTGTATATGCTCCTGAATCATTAAAATGATATTCAAATTTTGGGTTTCCATTTTCCCACCAAGCTTTATGAATTCCTATTTTAATGTTATTTTTATAAATTCTTTTTGTATTAATAGTACCATTCTCATGCCATTTTAGTTCAATTCCATGTTTCTCTCCTTCCTTATAAAAACAGCTTAATTTAGGTTTTGAATTGGTAGGAGTATCATAAAAATCAATCAACTCACCTGTAAAAAGCTGATGGTTATAATTTAACAACCGACTTTTAATTTCTATGGAATTAGCATCTTCTTGTAAATTTATTACGATTGGTTTTTCAACACATGAAATAAAAATAAAATATGCAAATAATAAATATGTCCAATTCATTTTCATTTATTGAGAAATATTTCCAGGAGTTCCATAATATCCATCTCCATTAATATAAGGTGCGTCACTAGTAACATGGTAATGATAAATTCCCTTTGGAAATTCTTTTGTAGCTCCAAAATGCCCATGATATTCATCTAGATCTTCTGATGAAATGGTTTTGTTATATTCTTTGGGACCATATACAGGAAAACCATCACTTAACAAACCAAGTAGCGCATCTTCGCCAAATATATCTGTTAAATAGGTAGGCTCAATATGATAATGATAAGTGTTGTTGCCTGTTGGGTGTCCTAAAAACTGATCAAAAGAATTTATTTCATTATCCAATGTTGATCTACCTGCTGCATATTGATTAAAAAACACAACCCCATTTCTAGAAATACCCATAGGTCCCATAGGAGTTTGTGTTAAATAACTTGCCTTTTTGGGGTTTAAGGTAATGGTAAAGGTTATGTCTTGTTCTCCAATTCTATTCGGATTTAAATGGAAACTAGAGTTACTACCATTATAATCGTCATATAATTCATCATGCCATTCGGTATTTTTATAGTAAGGAGATTTGTGATTTGGTAGATTATTTGTAGAAATAGTTACCGTATTTCCATTTATAGAATAGGAAACAGAAGCCATGTCATCAAACATTGTTAAGATTGAAGAGATGTCATAATTTGTACTAGTGGGTTCTTCTAAAATAATTTCATCCTCAATATATTCCTCTTCAGTTTGTGCATTTGTAGCACAACTCAAAGCGATAAAAGCTAAAAGGATAAAAAATGACTTTCCGATAAAATTAAATTCACGATTCATATAGATAATTTTTATAGTTAAGTAGTTAACATTGCAACTACACTAATAAAACAGTTACAATACAAATAACCCTACCTTAAAATATGAGTTTAGAAACTCAAAAATAAATAAACCCGATACCTACGTCAGGTATCGGGTTTATAATATCAATATCAATTATGTTTTTTATATCACTAAGCTTATGGATTTGTAGAAACATAGGCTACATTCACAGGATCAGATTTATCAGAGTCTTTATGAATATTAGAGTTTGGACTTTTTAAGGCCACAATTGTATAAACACCATTGTTAGCAGTGCTTGTCATCGTATAACTTAGTTCTTCGGTAATTAATACTTCAGAATCGTTTCTATATACCTTATAGGAAACTGCATTTGGTACAGCGTTCCAAGTTAGAACATTGTTATTATAGGTAGCTACTGGTTTGTCTAGATTCATTGGAGTTACATAACTTACTGAAAGTCCGAGTGATTTTTCAGAAATTAGCCAAACTCTAGAATCTGCATTGGGTTCTGCTAAAACTTTATATTCTCCATCCGCAGAAGCATCCACAATAATATAATTTGTCTCTGCTGTTTGTAAAACTTCCACGTCATTTTTAAATACGGTATATTTAAAAGCATCATTGTTTTCATCCCAAGAAATGGTATTATTGTCAAACGTTAATACTGGAGTTTCTAAATTAGTAGGAGTTACATAGGACACAGATAAAACTTCCGAAATATCAGAGGCTAAATACCTGTTTAATTTACTATTAGGTATGGCTCTAACAATATATTCGCCATTTTGTTCCTCCGAATCTATATCATATGGTGAATATGCATTTTTTACTACTTCTCCATTAAAAGTCAATTCATAAAAAAAAGCGTTAGGAACCTCCGTCCAACTTACTTGATTGTTTGTGAAAATAATATCTGGTGTATCAAGTGTTGTAAAGTTTTGTTTAATATTATCTCCACCTATTTCAATTGTACAAGAAGTAATTGTAATAGAAACCAAACAAAATAATATATATAGTTTGTTAATCGAAAATAAATTATTCTTTAAGATCATAAATTGTAGTTGTTTTGTAGCAACAAATATAATGCATAATAATCGTTTATAAAACGTTTTCACATAAACAAAAGTTAGTAATTACTACAGATTTTTGAGAGTTATTTGTTTTAAGTTTGTAAAAGAAGTTATTATTTCACAAATCAAAGTTATCTTTGCGTATAGAACAATTTTAATGATTAGAATGAAAATAGTTTTTGCTACAAATAATATAAATAAACTAAAAGAAGTTCGAGCTTTATTACCCAAACTAGAGCTACTTAGTTTACAAGATATTCAATGTTTTGAGGATATTCCTGAAACGGCTAAAACCATTGAAGGTAATTCAATGCTAAAAGCCAATTACATTACTAGTAAGTATGGGTTAAGTTGTTTTGCTGATGATACAGGGTTAGAAATAAATGCATTAAATGGTGCTCCAGGTGTGTACTCCGCTAGGTATGCTGGGCAAGAAAATAATGCATCAAAAAACATGGAGAAGGTTTTAAAAGAGCTAGAATCATTTACAGATAGAACCGCGCAGTTTAAAACTGTTATTACCCTTAACTTAAATGGTGAACAACATTTATTTGAAGGAATTTGCAAAGGAACTATTTTAAAAAATCTTAGTGGAAATGAGGGTTTTGGTTATGACCCGATTTTTCAACCTGATGGATACACAAAATCCTTTGCCGAAATGAATATGTCTGAAAAGGGGGCAATTAGTCACAGAGGATTAGCAGTTCAAAAACTAATTTCTTTCTTAAATAATATTTCTTAGTTGTTTACAATAAAAACATATAAATATATTTTTATTTTATTAAGTTCTGTACTTGTTCTTGTTGCTTTTGTCAATATCAGTCTAGGATCTGTAGCAATTCCTTTTAAAGAATTATTAAAAATACTTTTTTTTACATCTGATAGTAAAGATAGCTGGCAATATATTATTTACAATTTTAGAATACCAAAAGGCATTACTGCTATTTTTGTTGGTTCGGGTTTAGGGGTTAGTGGTTTGTTAATGCAAACCTTATTTAGAAATCCATTAGCAGGACCTTTTGTCTTAGGGATTAGTTCAGGATCAAGTTTGGGTGTTGCTTGTCTTATACTAGGGTCTTCATTATTCGGAGTTTATTTTAACCAATGGATATTATCTACATGGAGTATTACAATAGCGAGTAGCCTAGGTGCTTTTCTTGTTTTGTCATCTGTACTAATTGCCGTGAAAAAAATAAGAAATACCATGTCTATCCTTATCATAGGATTGATGTTTGGTAGCATAAGTGCAGCAATAATTAATGTACTCAGTTATTTTAGTAGTGCAGAAAAACTTCAACAATTTATTTTTTGGAGTTTTGGTAGCTTAGGGAATTTAAGTTGGTATGAATTAGCGGTATTTGCGTTTATTTTGATTTTAAGTACCGCATTTCTATTGACCATCATAAAACCGCTAAACAGTTTACTTTTAGGAGAAAACTACGCAATAAGTGTCGGTGTAAATATTAAAAGAACCCGCTATATTGTATTAATTACAACAAGTTTAATTACAGGTGTTATAACAGCTTTTTCAGGACCTATTGCTTTTATTGGTTTAGCAGTACCACATTTAACAAAATTAATATTTAATACTTCTGATCATCGAGTTTTGTTACCGGCAGTAGCAATAAATGGAGCAATTTTAATGCTTGTTTGTGATGCTATAGCACAATTACCAGGTAGTGAGTATACCTTACCTATAAATGCAGTTACTTCTTTATTTGGAGCACCTATAGTAATTTGGTTATTGGTTAGAAAACAAAAAAACAGTCTGTGATTTTGAGTAAAACAAAGCAACATAGTATCTTAAAAGCAGAGCAGTTAGAAATAGGCTATTGTACAAAATCTGGAGTCAATCCCATTTGTCAGAATATTGATATCGATCTTGAAAAGGGAAAATTGGTTTGTTTGTTAGGAAAAAATGGTATTGGAAAGTCAACACTTTTAAGAACCCTATCTAAAACACAGTATCGCTTATCAGGTTCAATTTTTATTAATCAAAAAGAATTGAGTACCATTGCTCCTACAGATTTGGCAAAAAAAATGGGTTTGGTATTAACAGAAAAAATTCCAGACAGTCAGTTAACTGTATTTGAATTAGTAGCACTTGGCAGACAGCCTTATACAAATTGGTTAGGGAAACTTAGTTCTAAAGATTATGAATTGACACATAAAGCATTGGTTCAGGTTGGTATTGAAGAAATTGCAGATAATAAATATTATGAATTAAGTGATGGTCAATTACAAAAAGTAATGATTGCCAGAGCTTTGGCTCAAGATACTGAGATTATTATTTTAGATGAGCCAACAGCTCACCTAGATATTCACCATAAAATAGAAGTATTTACGCTACTACAAAAATTAGTAAAAGAAACAGGTAAAACGATTATATTATCTACACATGAAGTAAATTTAGCCATAAAAATTGCAGATGTATTATGGTTAATGACTTCCGAAAAATTTGTTTCAGGTAAATTACAGGAACATATTTCTCAAAAAAACTTTGAAGAATTATTTCCTACAACACAAATTGAATTTGATAGAAATACAGAACAATTTATTTTAAAAAAATAATATATTTTTAATTCGAAAGATTAATTTATGAAAAATGCCATCCTAATAATTTGTACTTCCATGATATTGGTATCCTGTAGCGTACTTAAAACAAAAGAGGTTGAATTATCGCCGTCTCAAACTGCTCAAAAGTATGCCAACAGTATTACACTTAATGAATTAAAAGAAAATTTATACATAATTGCATCAGATGACTATGCCGGTAGAAATACTGGAGAGCTAGGTCAGAAAAAGGCAGCTGAATTTTTAAAAGATAATTATAAGAAAAGTGGTGTTGCCTCTCCAATTGGAAATGATGATTATTTTCAAGAAATACCTAAATCTTTTTTACCTTTTAGAGTAAAAGCCTCTGAAAATGTAGTAGCCTTTGTAAAAGGGACTGAGTTTCCAGAAGAAATAGTTGTACTCTCTGCACACTATGACCATTTAGGAACGAAAGGCAATGAAATTTATAATGGAGCAGACGATGATGGTTCAGGAACCGTGGCCATTTTAGAAATTGCTGAAGCCTTTCAGTTGGCAGCAAATAATGGTCAAGGTCCAAAACGATCAATTTTATTTATGAATTTAACAGCGGAAGAAAAAGGTTTGTATGGTTCTAAATGGTATGTAAATAACCCCATATTCCCGTTAAAAAATCATGTCGCAAATTTAAATATTGACATGATTGGAAGAGTTGATAATGCTCACACAGAAAATCCTAATTATATTTATTTAATAGGTTCAGATAAATTGAGTTCAGAATTACATATTTTATCGGAAGCTGTAAACAAGGAGTTTACAAATTTAGAATTTGATTACAAATACAATGCGGAAAATGACCCTAACCGTTTTTATTACCGCTCAGATCATTACAATTTTGCGAAAAATAATATTCCTGTAATTTTTTATTTTAATGGCGTTCATAGTGACTATCACAAGCCAACAGATACTGCCGATAAAATTAATTATGAGTTGTTAACTCAAAGAACAAAATTAGTGTTTTTTACTGCTTGGAATATAGCCAATAGAAAGGAACGCATAACTGTAGATAAAAATTAAAGTGTTTTTACACCTTTTGTTTCTTGAAGAACTAATTCGTTAAAAACAGTACTTTGGTTGTTTAAAAAATTGGTTTCAATTCCCAAGTAATACAAATTAGCTATTCTACCTTGCAAGCGCATATAATCTTTTTCTGTCGTTAGAATCAGCTTTTTAGTAGATGTTAGCTTAATAAATTCATTGTTTATTTTAGACAGGTCTTTTTCTGAAAAATTATAATGATCTGGAAATTTTAAGTGCTTATAGTTTACTTGCAATTGCTTTAAATGTTCTAATAAAGGATTTGGATTGGCAATTCCTGTTAAAAGTAAAACCTCATAATCTGCAAGCTTGCTAATTACCAATTCATTCGTGTCAGAAATTATGCGATTTGCATATTTAATGCTGGTAAAGAATACAGCTTGCTTTTTTGTAGGGTTTAATTTATTTAGAATAACTTCCTGTTCAGAATTGCTTAAATTTACTGGGCATTTGGTTACAATAATAATTTGAGCTCGCTTAGCCCCTTTTCTCGACTCTCTTAATGTTCCTGATGGCACTAAGTAATCGTTTGCATACAATTTCCCGTAAGAAGTTAATAAAACATAAAAACTAGCCTTTACTTTTCTATGCTGAAAAGCATCATCTAGCAATATTACATCCAATTTAGATTCCTTTTGTAACAACGTTTTTATTCCATGCGTTCTGTCTGCATCTACAGCGACCATTGCCTGAGGGTACTTTGAGTAAAATTGAAAGGGTTCATCACCAATATCATTTACTGTGGTTTTTGGGTTGGCCAATAAAAATCCTTCTGATTTCCTTTTATAGCCCCTACTTAATACAGCCACTTTATGGGTTGCTTTTAGTAATTTTATTAGATATTCTATTTGTGGAGATTTTCCTGTTCCTCCAACACTTAAATTTCCTACAGCAATTACAGGAACATCAAATTTATTTGAAGAATAAATTCCTAAATCAAAAAATAAATTTCTAAAATATACGACAATTCCATAAAGAATGGCTAAAGGAAAAACGAGAATTCTTAGGGTTTTATAAAACAATGGTTTAAGCATTCAATATTTCTGGTTTCAGTTGATTTTGAATTCAAAACAAAGTTAAAGAATTAGCTGAACTATGCACAGTAGTATTCAACTATATTTTTTACATTTGATATTCATTATATACAAAATTATGCCAACAATAAAAGATATTACCACGCACATTGAAAAACTAGCACCATTGGCCTATGCCGAAGGCTTTGATAATGTTGGACTACTTGTAGGCAATTATCAAACAGAAGTAAGTGGTGTTTTGGTAACCTTAGATTCTTTAGAAGCTACGATTGATGAAGCTATTGAAAAAAAATGCAATTTAGTGGTTAGCTTCCACCCTATTATTTTTTCAGGATTAAAAAAAATTAACGGCAATAATTATGTGGAGCGCGTTGTTATTAAAGCTATTAAAAATGATATAGCAATTTACGCCATGCATACTGCTTTGGATAATTGTTTTGAGGGCGTGAGTGCTAAAATGTGTGAAGTGTTAGGTCTTAAAAACAGAGAAGTTTTAATTCCGCAAAAAAACAATATTAAAAAATTATTGACCTACGTTCCTGTTGAAAATGCGAATAGATTGAGAAAGGCATTATTTGCTCAAGGAGCTGGAAATATTGGTAATTACGATAGTTGTAGTTTTAATGTAGAAGGTTTTGGAACTTATAGAGGAAATGAAAATTCAAATCCAACTGTTGGGGAAAAAGGAGAATTGCATTCGGAAAAAGAAATTATTATTGGAATTATATTTGAAAAACACTTAGAGGGAAATATTTTAAAAGCATTATATGACAATCATCCATATGAAGAAGTAGCTTATGAAATTACAACCTTAGAAAATAAACACCAGCATATTGGTATGGGGATGATTGCTGAGTTTGATCAAGCTATGGATGAAAATGATTTTTTACAACATGTAAAAAAGACCATGAAGACCGATTGTATTCGACACTCAAAATTATTAAAAAAACAAATAAAAAAAGTGGCTGTTCTTGGAGGTTCAGGTAGTTTTGCCTTAGAAAACGCAAAACGAGCAGGTGCAGATGCTTATATTTCGGCAGATTTTAAATATCATGAATTCTATAAAGCTGAAAATCAGCTACTAATTACGGATATTGGACATTATGAAAGTGAACAGTTCACAAAAAACCTGTTAGTTGATTATCTTACGAAAAAATTTACTAATTTTGCAATCATTTTATCAGATAAAAATACGAATCCAATATACTATATATAAACATGGCTAAGACTAAAGAACTTACAGTTGAAGACAAATTAAGATCTCTTTACAGATTACAATTAATTGATTCAAGAATTGATGATATTAAAAGTGTAAGAGGTGAACTACCTTTAGAAATTGAAGATTTAGAAGATGAGATTGCTGGTTTAAACACAAGACTGTCTAAATTGACTGAAGATGTTGCTAATTTTGAAACTGAAATTTCAAATAAAAAAAATGCAATAGAAGAGTCTAAAACATTGTCTAAAAAATACGACGAGCAACAACAAAAAGTTCGTAACAATCGTGAGTTCGATTCTTTGACAAAGGAAATTGAATATCAACAATTGGAAATTGAATTGGCTGAAAAAAGAATTAAAGAGCACAAGGTTAAAATTGAGCAAAAAAACGAAGTTATTGCTACTACAACTGAAAAGCTAGACAGACAAAAAGCTCATTTAGATCATAAAAAATCTGAATTGGATGCTATCGCTAAAGAAACTCAAAAAGAAGAAGAATTAATGAGCAATCTTTCTGCTGAGTTGTCTGAAAAAATTGATGCACATTTGTTAAAAGCATACAAAAAAATTCGTTCAAATGTAAAAAACGGATTAGCTGTAGTTGCTATTGAAAGAGGTGCTGCAGGTGGATCTTACTTTACGATCCCACCGCAGGTACAAATTGAAATTGCTTCTCGTAAGAAAATCACTATCGATGAATACAGTGGAAGAATTTTAGTAGATTCTACTTTAGCTGACGAAGAAAAAGCTGCTTTAGATAGTATTTTAGCTTAGTCTTTTATACTTTATAAAATAAAAAAAGGTGTTATTTTCATAACACCTTTTTTTTGCTTTATACTTAAAAACTATTCTTTGTAAACTCCCATGTTTTCATATTTTTCAATACGAGTAGCTATCATTTTTTCTGTAGATAACTTTCTAATCGCTGCTAATTCATCAACAATAGTTTTTCTAACAATTTCAAAAGTAGTTTCACGGTCAGAGTGTGCTCCTCCTAGAGGTTCTCTAATAACTCCATCAACTAAGTTTAATTTTTCCATATCTTTTGAAGTCAATTTCAATGCAGATGCAGCTTCAATTTTATAATCCCAACTTCTCCACAAAATAGTAGAACAGTTTTCAGGAGAGATTACAGAATACCAAGAGTTTTCCATCATCATTACACGATCTCCAACTCCTATCCCTAAAGCTCCACCAGAAGCTCCTTCACCAATAATAATAGTAATAATTGGCACTTTTAATACACACATTTCAAAAATGTTTCGTGCAATCGCTTCTCCTTGTCCTCTTTCTTCTGCTTCCAAACCTGGATAAGCCCCCGGAGTATCAACAAAGGTTAAAACGGGTATATCAAATTTTTCTGCCATACGCATTAAACGTAATGCTTTTCTATATCCTTCAGGATTTGCCATTCCAAAGTTTCTATACTGACGAGTCTTAGTATTGTATCCTTTTTGTTGTCCAATGAACATAAATGATTGGTCACCAATTTTCCCCAATCCACCAATAATGGCTTTATCATCTTTAACACTTCTGTCCCCATGAAGTTCCATGAAAGTATCTCCTGCAAGTGCTTTTACATAATCTAATGTATAAGGTCTATTAGGGTGTCTTGACAGCTGTACGCGTTGCCAAGGTGTTAAATTTTTATATATATCCTTTTTGGTGTCTTCAAGTTTTTTGGTAAGGTTTTGGCAAGTTTCAGAAACATCAACGGCACTTTCTTCTCCTATTTGCTGACATTTACTTAATTGCTCTTCCAATTCTTTAATTGGCAATTCAAAATCTAAATATTCCATAATTTATTTTATTGGTAAGATGACAAAGATACTAACTTCGTGAAAGTATCATATGAAAAGTTTTATTTTTTTGACTTGAAAAACAGGAATAATGCCAAAATTCCAAACATCACATTTGGCATCCAAACCATTACAACGGTATTACTACCAGCTACAGCTCCTAATACCTCAGATATTTTCATAAAAAACACATAGATAAACATCAATCCTATTCCTACAGCCATATTAATTCCTACGCCCCCTCGTTTCTTTCTAAAAGCTAAGCAAACAGCAATTATTGTTAAGATATAAGAAGACACAGGTAAGCTTGTTCTTTTATACAATTCAACATGGTATGCGTTTAGGTTTTTTACCCCTCTGTTTTTTGAAATTTGAATAAATTCATACAATTCATCAGAAGGCATCTCTTTTGAAAGATAATCAACATATAAAAAATCTTTAGGTGAAAAATCGAAAATAGTATCAAATTTTTTCCCTTTTTGGATACTATCAAAATTATCGAAAAATTTTCTCTTACTAAATCCTGTCAATGAAAAAGTACTGTCTTTTTTATTCCATCTAATTTCATCAGCAGTTAATCTGTATTTTAGTTTAAGACCCTCAAATTCTTCATAAGAGAAGTCATACCCACGATTGGTTCTTAAACCAAAATTTTGGACAAAGATATATCTACCTTCTCCCAAGCGCATGTTAAAATCTTTTACATAAGAGGATTGCTGATTGCTTCTTTTTTTAATGTATTTCTTTTCAAATTGCGTCAATGTTTTATTTCCTCTAGGAACAACTAAATGATTCATTCCAAGCGCAAATAAGGTAACAATAGTAGCACCAATCATATAAGGTCTTAAAAACCTTGTAAACGATATACTGGCACTATTTATGGCAATAATTTCAGTATTATTAGATAGTTTCGAAGTGAAAAAGATAACCGCAATAAACAAAGCCAATGGCATAAATGTATTGGCGTAATAAATAATAAAGTTTACGTAATAATCTTCTATAATTTCACCTACAGATAGATTAGTATGTCTTAAAAATTTATCAATTTTTTCAGAGACATCTATTGCAATAGCAATGGGAATTAAAATAAATAGGGTGAAAATAAATGACCCTAAGTATTTTTTTAAAATGTATTTATCTAATATTCTCAAAAGTCGCCTACTTAATTAAGAGTTGCTGTATTACAAACGATTGTTCATTTGTCTAACCATTTTATTTTTCCAATCTGTAAAATCTCCTGCAATTATATGTTTTCTTGCCTCTCTAGTCAACCATAAATAAAATCCAAGGTTATGTATGGTGGCAATTTGTTTTCCTAACATTTCGTTAGATGCAAATAAATGTCTTAAATATGCCTTAGAGTAATCGGTATCTACCCATGTAATTCCCATAGGATCTATTGGAGAAAAATCATCTTCCCATTTTTTGTTTTTAATATTGATACTTCCCTCAGAAGTAAACAACATTCCGTTTCTGGCATTTCTAGTAGGCATTACGCAGTCAAACATATCTACCCCTAGTGCAATGTTCTCTAAAATATTTATTGGCGTACCAACTCCCATTAAATATCTTGGTTTGTCTTCTGGTAAAATACTACAAACTACGTCTGTCATGGCGTACATTTCTTCAGCAGGTTCACCAACCGAAAGTCCACCAATGGCATTCCCTTCTGCTCCAGCATTGGCAATGTATTCTGCAGACTGTTTCCGTAAATCTGTATAAGTACTTCCTTGAACAATCGGAAAAAAAGTTTGACTATAACCGTATTTAAAAGGTAAAGTTTCTAAGTGATCCATACATCTTTTTAGCCAACGATGTGTCATATGCATGGATTTACGAGCATAGTTAAAATCGCAAGGATAAGGTGTGCATTCATCAAAAGCCATGATGATATCTGCACCGATAGTACGCTGAATTTCCATCACATTTTCGGGTGAAAAGAAATGCATAGAACCATCTATATGACTTTTAAAATTTACTCCCGCTTCTTTTATTTTTCTTCTACCAGAAAGAGAATATACTTGATAACCACCACTATCCGTTAAAATGGGTCTGTCCCAGTTCATGAATTTATGAAGTCCTCCTGCTTTCTCTAAAATCGGTGTTTTTGGACGTAAATATAAATGGTAGGTGTTTCCTAAAATAATATCAGGATTTATTTCTTCCTTTAATTCTTTTTGATGAACTCCTTTAACGGTTCCCATAGTTCCTACGGGCATAAATATTGGAGTTTCTATATCACCATGATCAGTTGTCATTACAGCTGCTCTGGCTTTGCTTTGTGGATCTTTCGATTTTATTTCAAACTTCATAAGCCGCAAAGATAAACGAATCTATCAAAGTCTGAAAACTAATTTAAAAACATTAAATGCAAATTAACATATTAAGGTTAGGAACAAAATTTTAGTCTAATACCTAGCACTATGTATGGCTATTATTTGCTAAATTTGTTTTTAAAATCCATAAAACAATTGGCATGCAATATCTTTATTATATCAAGGCTTTACATATAATTTTTGTAGTAACATGGTTTGCAGGCTTGTTTTATATTGTTCGTTTATTTATTTACCATGTGGAAGCTGAGGATAAGCCTGAATTAGCGAAAAGTATTTTACAACAACAATATAAAATAATGAGTAAGCGTTTGTGGTATATTATTACTTGGCCTTCTGCAATATTGGCAAGTATTTTTGCCTTTTGGATACTTTATTTACTTCCCAACTTTCTTTTACAGCCTTGGATGTGGGTAAAACTTTCCTTTGTTGTGTTGCTGTATTTGTATCAGTTTGGTTGTCAGAAAATATACAGTCAATTACAAAATGATATTGTTAAATATTCTTCATCTCAATTAAGGTTATGGAATGAAGGAGCAACAATTATATTATTTGCTGTGATTTTCTTGGTGGAATTGCAAAGTGCTATGAATTGGATTTGGGGTATAGTTGGTATTGCTATTTTTGGAGTGCTTATGATGTTTTTAGTGAAGCTTTATAAAAAAGCAAGAGCTAAAAAAAGTTGGGATCCCGAAGAAAGAGAGGTTAATTAATTTAATCCAATAATTTCTCCTCTACCGTCTGAAGAATTACTTCCTATAACATATGAGGTTTTAGAAGAATGTATTTTGAAAATTATTTTTTTTGAATGTAGCAAATCAATCGTTTCTATAATTTTAGCATAGGATAAGTAGTCCTCATCTAGCCAAACTTCTTCTACATTTTTTTTGATGATATGTCTTTCTAATTGTTTGAAAGATTTGAATTTTACAAAATTCAATTTTCGTTGCATTTGTTCGTCAATAGTAATTTTTTTATCACCAACATAGAGCACATTTTCTCGTTCTTTGATAATGATTGGTGAGTCGGACATTTTAAAGTACTTACTTAAAAACCATAGCTTCACACCTAATTCCATAGCGAAATCATAAAATATATTAGAGCTAAAATGCTTTTTGTAGAATATTTCCATAGCGCCATGAAAATATTTTAGATAGCGAACATCTTTACGGGTACTTTCTCCTTTAAAGTGTATCACCATAGTGCTACCCAAGTAGTAATTTTTAAAACCTGATTTTAATAATTTATAGCTAAGATCAATATCTTCACCATACATAAAATAATCTTCGTCAAATCCACCAACCTGTTCATAAACCTTTTTCTTCATCAACATAAAAGCCCCCACTAAAATTGACACCTCTCCCGTATCATCTCTTTCTAAATAATTAGAGTAATAGGTTCCTTTGTTGTTGTTTGACCCAAGTATTTTAAATAATGATGCCTTTAAAGTTGGGATTCCACGTTTACTTTCCGGTAAAAATGCACCTGTACCATCAATAAGTTGCACGCCTATAGCTCCCAAGTCTGTTTTTGTATCCGCAAAACTTAGGATTTCTAAAAAGGTATTTTCACCAACTACCGTATCCGGATTTAAGATCAAAACATACTCGCCTTTGGCAATGGCTACTCCTTGGTTGTTGGCTTTGGAAAAGCCATAATTGACTTTATTTTCAATCAACACAACATCAGGGAAATTCTGAGCCACCATTTTACAGCTATCATCAGTAGATAGATTGTCTACAACAATTATTTCGGCATCTATATTTTCGCAAGCTTTTTGAACACTAAGTAAACAAAGCTCCAAAAAATATCGAACATTATAATTGACTATGACAACGGATAGTTTCATTAGTTTTTTAAGGATTTTTCAAATAAAACTCTATTTGCAATACTTCGTCCTAAGGTAATTTCATCGGTATACTGTAGCTCATCTCCTACCGAAATTCCTCTAGCAATGGTTGAAATTGTAATATTAAATTTTTGCAATTGCTTGTAGATATAAAAATTGGTAGTGTCTCCTTCCATCGTAGAACTTAGTGCTAAAATTAACTCTTTAATTGTACCGGAGGCTACTTTTTGTATCAAATTCTCAATAGTTAAGTTGTGTGGGCCTATTCCTTCCATTGGCGAAATTTTGCCACCTAGAACATGATACAAGCCTTGGAACTGTGTAGTATTTTCAATTGCCATCACATCACGAATATCTTCAACAACACAAACAATTTCTGTATTTCTTTTAGGACTAGCACATATTTCACAAAGTTTCACGTCAGATATATTGTGACAACTTTCACAAAGTTTTACTCCTTCAATTAAGTTGTTAAGAGCTGAAGTTAAATGACTGGTATGAGATTTTGGCTGTTTTAATAGGTGCAAAACTAAACGAAGAGCAGTTCGCTTTCCAATTCCAGGTAGTTGGGCAACTTCATTTACCGCATTCTCTAAAAGTTTTGAAGAAAAATTCATGATGCAAATGTAATAATTTGTGGAATCTTTAAGGATTAAAATCTTTATTTGTTTATTTGTGTAAAATTGAATCAAAACACAAATTATGCAAGCTTATCAAATTCTTATTATTGTTGCTGCTTATTTTTGCTTACTCTTATTGATTGCTCATTTTACCGGAAAAAATGATACAAATGCGGCCTTTTTTAAGGCTGAGAAAAAAGCTCCATGGTATGTGGTTGCTTTTGGTATGATTGGCGCTTCTTTGTCAGGTGTAACGTTTATTTCTGTTCCTGGTTGGGTGCAAGGCAGTCAGTTTAGCTATTTGCAAATTGTTATTGGCTATTTTTTTGGTTATGTAGTTATTGCCTATGTCCTACTTCCTGTTTATTACAAGGCAAATATTACTTCTATTTATGAATATCTATTATCAAGATTTGGAAAAACTAGTCACAAAACAGGTGCCTTTTTCTTTTTTGTATCAAGAGTTCTTGGAGCGTCTTTTCGATTATTCCTAGTAGCCTCGGTATTGCAGTATTTTATTTTTGATGCTTGGCATGTTCCTTTTTGGGTAACGGTTACTTTGTCTATTTTATTAATTTGGATTTATACATTTAAAGGGGGGATAAAAACCATTGTTTGGACAGATACTTTGCAGACTTTGTTTATGTTAATTGCTGTTTTTACAGCTATATTTATCATAAATAAAAACTTTAATTGGTCTCTTTTAGATTCCTTACAATCAACGGAGTTAAGCTCTTATTCTAAAGTATGGTTTACCGATAATATATTAGAAAAGAAATATTGGCTAAAATCCTTTTTAGGGGGAATGTTTATTGCTATTGCTATGACGGGGTTGGATCAGGATATGATGCAAAAAAACTTGACTTGTAAGAGCACGAAAGAAGCGCAATGGAATATCTTATCATTGGGGTTTGTTTTAATTATCGTCAATTTTGTCTTCTTGTTTTTGGGGGCGCTGTTGTATATTTATGCCGAAAAAAATGGCATCGCAATTCCACAAATAGATGGAAAAACAAAAACAGATTTGTTGTTTCCTGAAATTGCTTTGAATGGAGGCTTAGGCACTACCCTAACGGTTACTTTTATTTTAGGATTGATCGCCGCAGCTTATTCTAGTGCAGATAGTGCATTAACCTCTTTAACCACTTCTTTTTGTTTCGATTTTTTGAGTATTCAAAATAAGTCAGAATCAGATCAAAAAAGAATTCGGAAAATTACACATATTGGTATTTCTGTTTTATTAGTGCTGGTCATTGTTTTATTTAAGCATGTATTAAAAGACAATGTTATTAGTAGTTTGCTGAGTGTAGCATCTTATACATATGGTCCTTTATTAGGTTTGTTTGCTTTTGGGATTTTCACAAAACACACAATAAAAGATTTTCTTGTGCCTGTAATTGCTGTTGTTTCAGTAATTCTTACTGCGTTTCTTAATGAATATTCAGAAAACCTATTAAACGGATATGTGTTTGGTTATGAATTGTTAATTTTTAATGGTGCAATTACCTATTTAGGTTTGTGGTTTTCTAGAAAAACCACAATTATCACAGTAAAATAATTCTTATTTTTGATCCATGGAAAAAGACCTTAGTAATTACAGAAAAAGCTACGAAAAAAGTGAGCTTTCTAAAACAACTGTTCCTGAAAACCCTATGGAACTATTTCAAAAATGGTTTCATGAAGTAGAAGTTAATGGGCATCATGAAGAACCAAATGCTGTAACTATTTCAACGATTGGTTTGGATGGTTTTCCCAAAAACAGGGTTGTGTTGTTAAAAAGGTTTACTTGGGAAGGTTTTATTTTTTACACAAATTATTTGAGTGAAAAAGGAAAAGCTATTGATGAAAACCCCAAGGTTTGTTTGTCTTTTTTTTGGCACGGTGCAGAACAGCAAATTATTATCAAAGGAACCGCTGAAAAAATTGCTTCAAATTTATCGGATGGTTATTTTGAGTCTAGACCCGATGGAAGTAAACTAGGTGCTTGGGCATCTAATCAGAGTGAAGTGGTTTCCTCGAGAGAAGCTTTAGACAGTCAGCTAAAACTAATGGAAGAAAAGTTTAATCATAAAGAAATTCCTAGACCAGAGCATTGGGGTGGCTATATTGTTAAACCTGTCAGTATTGAGTTTTGGCAAGGAAGAGCTAATAGGATGCATGACAGAATATTATATACTTTACAAGATGATTTTGATTGGAAAATAGAGCGTTTGGCTCCTTAGTTTAATTAATTTTGTCTATTTTTAAATGCATAAATATTGAATTATTTTTAAAGAAACCTTGCTAAGTAATTAATTGCTTTGCTTATATTTGGTTAACTATATTATTTAGATGAAAACAGTTTATATTGTTAGACATGCCAAGTCCTCTTGGGAATACCAAGGAATAGATGACATTGACAGACCCCTTAAAAAGAGAGGAATTAAAGATTCTTATTTAGTATCCTCTGCCCTAAGAAAAATAATTGAAAAACCAGATGTATTTATTACAAGTAGTGCAAGTAGAGCTTTGTCTACTGCTGTTATTTTTTGTAATAATTTTAGTTTTCCGTTATCCAATTTACAAATCAAAAAATCGTTGTATAGTTTTAGCGACGGGTATTTGGTAAAAACAATCAAAGCTTTGGATGATGAGTTTGAATCTGCTATTATTTTCAGTCATGATCATGGAATAAATGATTTTGTCAATAAGTTTGGAAACGAGAGTATTGCTCATGTACCTACTTGTGGAGTCATAGGAATACAGTTTGAAAATAATCATTGGAAAAGCATAAAAAAAGGAGTCACAATTTTAAAAGAATTTCCAAAACATCATAAATAACCCCATAAATTAATGTGAGTTTGTTAGAGATAAAAAAATATGGAGCCATTGATATTGGTTCAAATGCAGTTAGGTTACTTGTTAGTAATATTATTTTACAAAAGGGTGAAGAGCCAAAATTTAAAAAATCCGCTTTAGTCAGGGTCCCTATTCGTTTAGGAGCTGATGCTTTTATATCGGGGGTTATCAGTCCAGAAAACAGTCAACGTATGGTTGATGCTATGAAAGCTTTTAAATTACTTATGACTGTACATGGTGTTGAACAGTACAAAGCCTGTGCAACTTCTGCCATGAGAGATTCGAGTAATGGGGCCGAGCTTATTGAAAGAATCAAAAAAGAATCGGAGATAGATATTGAAATAATTGATGGAAAAACAGAGGCTAGAATTATTGCTTCTACTGATTTAAGTGAATTAATAGAGGGACACAAATCTTATTTATATGTTGATGTAGGTGGTGGTAGTACTGAATTCACCGTTTTTTCTAAAGGAAAACTTCTCGCTTCAAAATCTTTTAAAATAGGAACTGTACGTTTATTGAATAAAAAAATAAGTAAAAAGAAAATTTGGGAAGAAATTGAAGCTTGGATCAAAGTGAACACCAAAAACTTAAATAAAATTGTATTAATCGGTTCTGGTGGAAATATTAATAAAATATTTAAAATGTCTGGTCAGGCACTTGAGAAACCTTTGTCTTTAATTTATATGAAGGCACATTATCAGTTCCTTAAAAAAATGTCCTATAGCGATCGTATTGCAGAGTTAGGCTTAAACCCTGATCGTGCAGACGTAATTGTACCCGCTACCAAAATATATTTATCTGCCATGAAATGGAGTGGTGCTAAAAAAATATATGTTCCAAAAATTGGGTTGTCTGATGGTATTATTAAAAGCATGTATAGCGGAATCTTATAATCTAGATTTTCGAAATTTTAAACTTATGAGAAGCAACTATTTTTTTTACTGTATAAAAGTAGTTGTTTTTTTATGTTTTATCGTTAGTTGTGACTCCCCTCCAACAAAGAAAAAAGTTCAAAAAACAACTGTTCAAAAGAAAAAAAAGAAAGTTGTTCCTAAAAAGAAAATTTATACAACAGATACAATTACCACAGATAATTGTGCAGATTTTTTCACAGATTATGGGAAGAAAAATCCAGAAACAATTGTGTTGCTAAGTACTCGTTTGGGAGATATCAAAATTAAACTATACAAGAACACCCCATTGCATAGAGCTAGTTTTATTTATCTTATTAAACATAAATATTTTGATACTACTTGTTTTTATAGAGTTGTTCCAGGCTTTATCGTACAAGGAGGTAATTCAGATAGTGAAGATACAACGGAGTTTAGAACTCAATTAAATAATTATCTCTTACCTGCAGAATTCAGAAAGAATAGACCTCATAAACGTGGTGTAATTGCAGCAGCTAGAGATTGGGAGTACAATCCTGAGAAAAAATCCTCTTCGTTTGAATTTTATTTTATTCAATCTCAGCGTAGTCAATCACATTTAAATTTCGAACACACTGTTTTTGGCGAAATAATTAGTGGAATTGATGTCATTGACAAAATAGCCGCAGAAGATATTGATGTAGATGAATGGCCTAGAAATAATATCTCCATTAAAATGAAGGTTCTTAATTAAACCAAACAACAAAACTTTTTGGTTTAACTAAATTAGGAATTTGTCCTAATTGAATTTCAGCAGTACTGAATGTTTTTATTCCTAAATCAGTCTTATCTAAAGTCATTGTCGCATTGAATTCATTTAAATACAAGGTAGCTTTTGTAAAAGAAGCTTCTACTTTATCTATGGTAGTTTGTAAATTAATTTCTTCAAAAGTACTATTTAAGCCTATGCCCTTTTCTGTTACATACGAAGGATCGTAAATATCAACAAAACGGATAGTTGATAAAGAATCTAGCGCTTCTTTTGGCGTAATTGTTAATAGGTGTTTTCCTTCTTTAGAATAAATTAAATATTTGTCATCTTCCTGCTGATAAGCTCCTTGAAAACCTAATAAACCTTCACTTAAATGTTTTACAACAGAATCATTTTTAAAAATCTCATCAATTTCATCCACTTTTGTTTCAGAGGTAATCAAGCCAACTCTATTTAATTCTACCTTGTATTTATTGCTGTTAGAACAAGCAATAGAAGTCAAAATTAATACACTAGCCAAAAGTTTCAATCCAAAATTATTCATTGTTATGTCATTAAATTAGTAAGCTGTAAACTTAAACAAATCTTTTAAAATTTAAAGCGAAATAAAAGTTATTAATTCCGTTTTTACAATAAGAGATTCCTTGTATCTTTGCCGCTCAAACATTTTATATTATGACACCTGAAACGAAAAAGTTAATTGCTGCAGGAAAAATGCTTCCTCTGATGGAAGAGTTTTACACAATTCAAGGAGAAGGTGGTCATACTGGAACAGCTGCTTATTTTATTAGAATTGGTGGATGTGATGTTGGTTGCCATTGGTGTGATGTAAAAGAAAGTTGGGATTCAAATCTACACCCTCCCACTCACACAGATCAAATTGTAGCCAATGCAAAGCAATATGCAAAAACCGTTGTTATAACTGGTGGTGAACCTTTAATGTGGTCGTTAGATTATATTACAAGGGAATTAAATTCTGCCGGGATTAAAACACATATTGAAACTTCGGGGGCTTATCAATTATCTGGACATTGGAATTGGATTTGTTTATCTCCAAAAAAAACAAAATTACCTTTAGCTGAAGTTTATCCACATGCCGATGAATTAAAAATGATTATTCATAATGCAAACGACTTTTTATTTGCTGAAGAAGAAGCGGCTAAAGTTTCAAAAAAATGTAAGCTATACTTACAGCCAGAGTGGAGTAAAAAAGAAAAAATGATTCCTCAGATTATTGAGTATGTCATGAAAAATCCACAATGGCAAATCTCTTTGCAAACACATAAGTATTTGAATATACCTTAGGCTTCGACAAGCTCAGCCTACGTTAGATCGACAAGCTCAGCCTACGTTAGATCGACACCCTTCGACACCCTTCGACAAGCTCAGGGGGCATTCGGGGTGCGTTTAGTGTGCTATTCAAGGGGTGAGTTTAGAGCAGATTTATATAGCACAAAAAAATCCCAAACCTAAGGTTTGGGATTTTATATATATAATTTTATTTGAATTTAGTAATCTCCTAAAGTAGCAGGATTTTGAGCTAATGCTTCTTCAAGTTGTGCATCATTAGGTGCTTTACCATGCCAAGCATGTGTATTCATCATAAAGTCAACTCCGTTACCCATTTCAGTTTCTAATAAAATACAAACGGGCTTTCCGTTTCCAGTTAAATCTTTAGCTTTTGCTAAAACAGCCTTAATTGCATCAATGTCGTTTCCTTCTTTTTCTTCTAAAACAATCCATCCAAAAGATTCGAATTTATCTTTTATAGAACCCATTGCCAATACATGATCTGTAGTACCATCAATTTGTTTTCCGTTTAAATCAACAGTGGCAATTAAATTGTCAACTTTTTTAGCAGAAGCATACATAATTGCTTCCCAGTTCTGACCTTCTTGCAATTCACCATCACCATGTAATGTGTACACTAATTTGTCATCACCATTTAATTTTTTAGCCTGTGCCGCTCCTAAAGCATTAGATAATCCTTGACCTAATGAACCAGATGCCATACGAATTCCTTCCAAACCTTCATGAGTTGTAGGGTGTCCTTGCAAACGAGAATTCAACAATCTGAAAGTAGCTAATTCTGAAACAGAAAAATATCCACTTCTCGCTAATACACTATAAAATACAGGAGAAATATGTCCGTTAGACAAAAAGAAAACATCTTCGTTTTTAGCATCCATATCAAATTTTTCTGAGTTGTAGCTCATTACATCTTGATATAAAACTGTTAAAAACTCAGTACAACCTAAAGAACCTCCTGGGTGTCCAGAGTTCACAGCATGTACCATTCTTAATATATCTCTTCTTACTTGTTGAGAAAAATCTTTTAATTCTTGTGTTGTAGACATTATTATCTGTATAAATTAGTTGCGCAAAAATACATTTTTAAAGTGATGAAACAAACATATTTATGTGCATTTTTTTCTTTGATTTTGAAAACTTTATTTAAGGAATATTTTATCATTAAATAAAGAACTTTTTTTCTTAAAACGGGACATCTCCATCATCCGGTGTTCCAAAAGCATCAGACGCGCTTGGGAAATTATCAGAAGAAATTTCACTGTTAAAATCGTTCATTTTAGATTGGAATTCATTTCCGAAACCTTCCTCTAAATCGGAGAATTTTGCTAAATGACCTGTAAATTTTAAACGAATATTATCCAAACCACCATTTCTGTGCTTGGCAACAATAAATTCACCCTGTCCTTCACAAGGTGTATGCTCATCATCATCCCATTCAGTTATACCGTAGTATTCTGGACGGAAAATAAATGACACAATATCTGCATCTTGCTCAATGGCACCAGATTCACGTAAATCGGAAAGTAAAGGTCTTTTAGAACCTCCCCTAGTTTCTACTGCACGTGATAATTGAGAAAGTGCAATTACCGGAATATTCAATTCTTTGGCTAAGGCTTTTAAGTTTCTAGAAATCATCGATATTTCTTGCTCACGATTTCCACCTGCAGCACTACCAGCAGTCATTAATTGTAAATAATCAATTACAATAATTTTAATACCGTGTTGTGATGCTAAACGTCGTGCTTTTGCACGTAAATCGAAAATAGAAAGAGAAGGAGTATCATCAATAAAAATAGGAGAATCTGTTAAGTTTTTTACTTTTACATTCAATTGTTCCCATTCATGGGCTTCTAAATTTCCTTTTCTTAATTTTTCTGAAGTCAGTCCTGTTTCACTAGAAATCATACGAGTAATCAACTGTACGGATGACATCTCTAGAGAGAATAAAGCAACAGGATGGCCAAAATCAATTGCCATGTTTTTCGCCATAGAAATAACGAATGCTGTTTTACCCATACCCGGACGAGCCGCAATAATAATTAAATCGGAAGGTTGCCAACCAGACGTTAACGCATCTAATTTAGAAAAACCTGTTTCTAAACCACTCATTCCTTCTTGGTTTCCAATTTCTTGAATTTTAGTAACCGCTTGTTTCACCAAATCTTTGGCACTTTCAGAACTCTTTTTTAAGTTACCTTGAGTTACTTCAAATAATTTTGATTCAGCAGTATCTAATAAATCAAAAACATCAGCTGTTTCATCATACGCACTTTCAATAATTTCACTAGAAATACTGATTAAACTACGTTGAATAAATTTTTGGATAATGATACGTGCATGGAACTCGATATGGGCAGAGGAAGCCACTTTTTGAGTCAACCCTATTAAATAGAAATCGCCACCCACAAATTCTAATTTCCCTTCTTTACGAAGTTGGTTAGAAACGGTTAACAAATCTGTAGGTTCAGAGTTTTGGAACAAGGTATAAATAGCTGCATAAACTTCTTTATGCGCATCTTTATAAAAAGCTTCAGGGTGTAAAATATCAATAACCGTATCAATCCCTTTTTTATCAATCATCATCGCCCCTAAAACGGCCTCTTCTAAATCTAATGCTTGAGGTGGTATTTTTCCTTTTTCAAGGTTGATAATCCTACTTTTATCAACTTTTTGTCCTCTGAACGGTTTTGTTTGCTCCATGAGACAAAATTAATTCTTTAATTGAATTTACAAATCTTAAATCGAATTTAATTTGTGCACAGGCGTGTTAATAAATTACCCTATTTGTTAATAAGTAAATAATCAAACAGATAATTAGATTGTTGGTATATTGAAAAATTAAAGGATTCGTATTTTAGAGGTTGAGATTGTTAGATGGTTGTACAAAAACTTTGTAAATTGGCTTTCAATAAGTGAATTTATGAACGACCAATTACTTTCTAGATATTTAACCTATTTTTTATTTGTTCAAATTTTATTTGTTCAAATAACGTCTAGAAAACCTGCTTTTATTGAAAAATATTATTCTAATGGGGTTTATCCGCATATTGCCGCTGTTTACAGAAAATCATTAGGATGGATTCCTTTTAGTGTTGGCGATTTGTTGTATGCTTTTTTTGTTTTTTTAATACTACGATTTTTATACATCGTTATTAGAGATGAGTTTTCAGAAATAAGACGCTATTTATTGGCTATTGGGGCATCATTTTCAATACTTTATTTTTTCTTTCAATTTAGTTGGGGAATGAATTATTATCGAATTCCTTTGGCGACTCAATTAAACATTGAATCTACCCAATACTCTGATGTAGAATTGGACAGCTATACCAAAAATTTAATTTTAGAATTAAACGAACTTCACCTTAAAATAACAAACGATTCTACAAAAAAAATTGATGTCCCTTATAGTAGAAAAGAAATTTATAAACTGGCAAAAAACGGATATAAAAATGTAAGTAAAACGCATGTTTTTTTAGATTATAAGTTTCCTTCTATAAAGCATTCTTTGCTCAGTACTCCCCTAACCTATATGGGTTTTGCAGGTTATTTAAATCCTTTAACTGGTGAAGCACAAATAAATAGTAAGCTTCCTTTGCCTACCTATGCCTTTACCACCTGTCATGAAATGGCGCATCAATTAGGTTTTGCTGCAGAAAACGAGGCCAATTTTATTGGGTATTTGGCAGCCATACATAATGAAGACCTTTATTTCCAAATAGCTGGAAAAATGACTGCACTAAAATATGTTTTGTCTGAATTAGGTAAAAGGGATCGGGTGTTGTATCAACAGCATATTAAAACAATTAACAAAGGAATTCTAATTAATTTTGAGGAATCTCGTACTTTTTGGAACGCTTACGAAAATCCTTTAGAGCCATACTTCAAAAAGAGTTATAACACTTATTTAAAAGCCAATAGACAAAAAGATGGAATGAAAACCTATAGTTATATGGTGAATTTATTATTGAATTATAAATAAAGTCTATTTTTGCAAAAAAAATAATTTCATGTACAAGCAAATTACCAGTTTACAGAATCCTTTTATCAAGGAAATTGTATTGCTCAAAGAAAAATCTAGAAATAGAAAAAAATCGGGACGCTTTGTACTGGAAGGTTTGCGTGAAATTCAATTAGCTTCAGAAGGAAAATATACAATAGAAAAAATACTTTTCTGTGAAGCCATTTGTACAATAATTACCTTAGATGAATTATTAACAAGCTTGCAAAGTTCTGTTGAAGTAATTGAAGTATCTAAAGAAGTTTATCAAAAAGTAGCATATAGAGAAACCACTGAAGGAGTTTTAGCCATAGTAGTTGCTAAAAATCACGATTTGGAAAGTGTGGAGTTTCTTAGAAAATCGCCATTAATTTTAATTGCAGAAGCTCCTGAGAAACCAGGTAATATTGGTGCTTTGTTACGTACAGCAGATGCCGCAAATATGGATGCTGTTTTTATTGCCAATCCTAAAACAGATTTATACAACCCTAATATTATTAGAAGTAGTGTTGGTTGTTTGTTTACCACACAAGTTGCCACAGGAAGCACGGAAGAAATTATAAGCTATTTAAAAGAAAATAACATCTATTCTTATGCTGCTGCTTTAAAAGACGATTCAGAGCCTTATCAAGAGCAAGATTTTACCAAGCCAACCGCAATTGTTGTAGGCACAGAAGCAACAGGATTATCCGATACTTGGTTGCAAGAGGCAACAAAAAAAATTATTATACCTATGCGAGGTAAAATAGATTCTATGAATGTATCTGTAGCTGCTGCTATTGTTGTATTTGAAGCTTGTAGGCAAAGAGGTTTTTAGTCTGCATGAAACTTTTTAATTAGGTTTTTGCGTTGTACATTTGGTTAAAATAAACAACACCTATAACACCTATGACCCCACAAATTCTTTTTTATCTTCTGGTAGGGATTATTATTCTTAATTTTTTAAAAGAAGAACTATTATCACACTTAAACGCCAAGCATTTTAATGATGCTTTGCCCCATGAACTGCAAGATGTTTATGAACAGGATGAGTATGAAAAATCGCAACGTTATAAAATGGCGAATCATAACTTTTCTATGTATAGTAGTGCTTTTTCAATATTACTAACCCTCGCTTTTTTCTTTTTTGATGGCTTTTTGTATTTAGATAATTTAGTAAGAAGTCTTACACAAAATGAAATTTTAATTACCCTATATTATTTTGGAATTATAGGTTTAGGAAGTGATATTTTAACCACTCCATTTGCTTACTATAAAACATTTGTTATTGAAGAAGAATTTGGTTTTAATAAAATGACAAAAAAAATATTTTTTATTGATAAAATTAAAGGATGGTTTTTAATGCTTGTTATTGGAGGTGTTCTATTGGCAGCAGTAACTTGGTTTTATTTTAAAACAGAAAATTTATTTTGGATTTATACTTGGTTATTGATTAGTGCTTTTTCAGTTTTTGTAAATTTATTTTATTCATCATTAATTGTCCCGTTATTCAACAAACAAACCCCTTTAGAAGAAGGAGAATTAAAAACCAAACTAGAAGCTTTGTCGGCAAGTGTAGGTTTTAAATCTACTGAAATTTTTGTGATCGATGGTTCAAAAAGATCTACCAAATCCAATGCCTATTTTTCTGGATTTGGTCCTAAAAAAAGAATTGTATTGTATGATACTTTGATTAATGATTTAACTGCCGATGAAATTGTAGCTGTTTTTGCACATGAGGTTGGTCATAATAAAAGAAAGCATACAATATTTAATTTGGTAGCCTCTATTTTACTAACAGGACTAACGCTATTTATTTTGTCATTATTAATTGGCAATCCCCTTTTATCGGAAGCTTTAGGAATATCTACCCCTAGTTTTCACATAGGATTGATTACTTTTAGTATACTTTACAGTCCAATTTCTGAAATTACAGGACTTATAATGAATGTATTTTCAAGAATTTTTGAATACCAAGCAGATAATTATGCAAAAATTCATAGCAGTGCTGAAGCTTTAATTTCATCACTTAAAAAACTATCTAAGAATAGTTTAAGTAATTTAACACCCCATAAGTGGACGGTTTTTATGTATTATTCTCATCCAACTTTGCTACAACGCATTCAAAATTTGAGAAAATAATTTAGGTTTTTAACAAAAAAATGTATCTTTCATTTATGAGTTACAACGTTACCATAGAAGAGGAAAATAAAGAAATTGCCCATAGATATAAAGATTTATTAAAGGGTACTTATCAAAAATTATCTAAAGAAGATAAAATACTGATTCGTAAAGCTTTTGATTTGGCTTTAGAGGCACATAGTGAGCAACGAAGAAAAACGGGAGAACCGTATATATACCACCCTATTGCAGTGGCAAAAATTGTTGCTTATGAAATTGGATTAGGTGCCAGTTCTATTGCAGCAGCCTTATTGCATGATGTGGTTGAAGACACCCCCTATACTGTGGATGATATGGAGCAGCTGTTTGGCGAACAAATAGCAAAAGTTGTTAGTGGTTTAACAAAAATATCTCGTTTAAACAAGGAGCAAGATGCCTCTATACAAGCAGAGAATTTTAGAAAAATGCTACTCACCTTAAATGATGATGTACGTGTTATTTTGATAAAAATTGCCGATCGTTTGCACAATATGCAAACGATGGATTCTATGCCTGATTATAAGCAGGTAAAAATTGCTTCGGAAACTTTATATATTTATGCACCCTTAGCGCATCGGTTAGGTTTGTATAATATAAAAACTGAATTGGAAGATTTAGGTTTAAAATATACAGAGCCAGAAGTTTATAATGATATTTTAGGAAAAATTAAAGAAAGTAAGGAAGAACAAGATTTATATATTAAGACTTTTTCTGACAAAATACGCGAAACACTGGATGAAGAAAATTTTGAATATACTATTAAAGGTCGTTCAAAATCTATTTTTTCCATTCGAAAAAAAATGCGTGCTCAAAACGTAACTTTTGATGAAGTTTACGACAAGTTTGCTATACGTATAGTGTACAAATCGACAGAAAAAAATGAAAAGTTTGATGCTTGGAAAATTTATTCTATCGTTACAGATCATTACAATCCAAATCCTTTGCGATTACGTGATTGGATTACCAATCCTAAAACTACAGGATACGAATCGTTGCACATTACGGTTATGGGGCCTGGTGGAAATTGGGTTGAAGTTCAAATTCGTTCAGATAGAATGGACGAAATTGCCGAAAAAGGGTATGCTGCTCATTTTAAATACAAACAAGGTACTGTTGATGAAAGTGGATTAGAAACTTGGTTAAACCGATTAAAAGACACTTTAGAAAACGGAAATATAAATGCGGTTGACTTTGTTGAAGATTTTAAACTGAATTTATATGCCGAAGAAATTTTTGTTTTTACTCCGAAAGGAGATTTAAAATCGTTACCCAAAGGAGCTTCAGCATTAGATTTTGCCTTTGCCATACATACCGATATTGGTTTAAAATGCAGGGGGGTAAAAGTAAACGGAAAATTGACTCCCTTAGATACTGTTTTAGGGAGTGGAGATCAGGTAGAAATTTTTACTTCGAATATAAAAAAACCAAACCCTCGTTGGTTAGAATTTGTAGTTACTGCAAGAGCTAAAGCTAGAATTAGAGCGGCTTTAAAAGAAGAAGAAAAACGAATTGCAGAAGACGGAAAAGTGGTACTGGCTCGTAAATTAAAACAGTTAAAAATTAATTTAGACGAGAAAACCGTAAATGAATTGGTAAATCATTTCAAACTTAAAACAAGTTTCGATTTGTTTTATCGAGTAGGAATGTCATCCATAGAAAACTCTGAATTAAAAAGTTACGCAAGTAAGCGTAGCAATGCTATTTACAATTTCTTCAAAAATAAAATTCAACGTACAAAAACGGTTAAGCCTAAAATTGAGGAAGAAGATGAACTATCGAGTAATTTTGATATGTTGGTTTTTGGTAAAGATGAAGAAAAATTAGAATACAAGGTCTCCAAATGCTGTAATGCAATTAAAGGAGATAAAGTATTTGCTTTTATTACCATTAATGATGGTATTAAAGTCCATAAATTTGACTGTCCCAATGCTATAGCCATGCAATCTAATTATGCCTATAGGGTTATGCAGGCCAAATGGGTAGATTCATCTAAGCGTAATTTTAAAGTGACTTTAAAAATAAGTGGTGAAGATAAAAAAGGAATTTTGAATCATTTAACACGTATTATTTCAGGGAATGTTGATATGAATATCTACAACATTAACTCGGTAACCAGAGGTACTGTATTTAGTGGAAAAATTACCATTGATGTGAAAAATAAAACACAATTAAAAAAATTAACTGAAAATATTTTAAAAATTGATGGAGTGAATAAAGTAAGTAGAGCGGATTAGGATTTTAATAAAATAAATTTCTCTATTTTTTTATACTAAGAGATATGTTCAGACAGCATGAATGTATCTCTTTTTTTACGTGAAATTTTCTAAAAAAGTGTTTCATTTTTCTTATCTTAGAAGTTATGAAAGCTATGAAAAAAACCATTGTGGTGTCTTTAATAAGGCATCGACAAAAAAGTGTGTATGCCTTAAAATTCCCTTTTGATAATACTCTGTTAGAAATATGTAGAAGTACAGGTGCTCATTGGAGTCAATCAAAAAATATTTGGTATTACCATAAAGATCAAATTACTTTAGAAAAAGTATCTGAAATTTTTAAAGACAAGGCTGTTCTAGAATTTATAGGGTTTTCACAAATTGAATTACTAAAATCGAAAACAATACCTATAAAGGATCTGTTAAATGATAAACAAAAACATCATTTGAATGATTTTTATAGGTATTTAAAAGGAAAGCGTTTTAGTGAAAGCACCCTGAAAACCTACACACATTTGGTAGCCGAATATATTTTGTGCAAAAAGAAAGAAGCTCCCATAGATTTACGTTCTATAGAAGTACATGCAGAAGAAGTTTTCATTGCTAAAAAAATATCTATTAGTACACACAGACAGTTTATTAGCGCTATGAAGCATTATTTAGCCTTTGTAAATTCTGATATAGAAATAGATTTTAATGCCTTGGCTCCTAGAAAAGACAAGAAGTTACCCAATGTTTTATCTCATGAAGAAGTAATTGAGTTGATACGTGTTACCAAAAATATAAAGCATCGTATTTGTATTGCATTGATTTACTCGTCAGGTTTAAGAATTGGAGAACTAACAAGTTTAAAACTGAGTAATTTTGATATACAGCGAAAAGTGTTAAAAGTTCAGAGTGGAAAAGGAAGAAAAGACCGTTATGTACCCTTAGCAAATGTAATGTTGCCTTTGATTCAAAATTATTTAACTACTTATGTTCCAAAAACCTATTTGGTAGAAGGTTCCGAAGAAGGCAAGCCCTACTCTCCTATTTCTATTCGAAATTTTTTAGCCAGAAGTTGTCAATTAGCAAATATAAAAAAGCGTGTAACTCCACATACCTTAAGACATAGTTATGCCACACATTTATTAGAAAACGGTACAGACATACGTTATATACAAGAATTACTGGGACACTCTAGACCAGAAACCACCATGATTTATACCCATGTACGCAGTCAGGATTTAAAAAACATCACCAATCCTTTAGATTTAATTGTTAAGCAATTAGAACAGCGTAAAAGAATTGATTGATCGTAAAGCAATAAATTATAGAATATTAAGTTTTATTTTGAATATTATATTTCTTGGAAAAGATTTAATGGGCCCAGACTACCTATGATAAAATTAATGTGATTTGTTTAAAAATTTGTGCTTTTAAGGTTGTCACACCTATTTATTTAATTATTTTTAACAGGACAAAAAACAAAACTAATAACAATGCATGAAACACATCGATAACCTGCAACTGACACAGTTTTTAGATGTATTTTATATAGATATAACTAGTTGGCATGCATAAGTTCTCCGAAAAATCGGAACTTATATTCGCAAATTTTTCTTAAGATTTTTTTTAGTTTTTAAGAAAATAATAAAGCAGGTTGGCTGAAGGCAACACAGAGCGGAAATAATAATTGTAACTACCCTGCTTAAATCTTTCCACGAAAATTTTTAGTTCCAATCAACGATTTTTAGCAAGTTTGCGGAATGGAATAAATTATAGAAATAATAATTGTAACTACCATGCTCAAATCTTCCCTCGAAACATTTTAGTTCCAATCAACGATTTTGAGCAAGTTTGCGGAATCGAATAAATTGTGGAAATAATAATTGTAACTACCCTGCTTAAATCTTT
>JBHOTE010000013.1:0-48274 GCA_042584125.1 Bacteroidota bacterium | reverse complement strand
ATCTATAGTTATTTAAGAATATTTATTATCCTGTAAATCCTAATCCACCTGACAAAGAGTTGATAATATGTAGTAATTTCAATAACATTTCATCAGATTGAGGATCGTTTTTGTCTTTTAACGCTCTCCATTTTTTTATAGAATCTACTTGAAGTTTATGTAGAATTTTTAATTCTTTTTCTCTAATGTTTAAAGTATTCAATTGTCCTGTTCTTCTTACGTTAACACTTTCTCCTAATAAATATTCGATATTAGATTTAGCTTCTTCGTAATCAGATAAAATAATGTTTAAAAACTTATCTTTTATTTTTTCATCAGTCACCAATTCTGCATACATTTTCATGATTTCTGTATTGGCTATTAATAAATTGGTTTCAGTTTGAATTAATAAATACTTTAAGAATGGCCAAGACTCAACAGCGTTTTTCAATTCTTCAAAACTATCTTTATCGTGCTCCTTTAATTCTTTTAAAGCAGCTCCTGCTCCAAACCATCCAGTTAATGTGAATCTAGATAAGTTCCAACTAAATACCCAAGGGATAGCTCTTAAATCTTTAAGTTCTCTTTTTCCAGTTCTTCTTGCGGGTCTAGAGCCAATTTTACTTTGCTCTAAAATGTCTATTGGAGTTGCTTCACTATAAAACTGCATAAAATCTTTATCTCTGATTAAGCCTTTGTAGTGTTGCATTGATTTTTCAGCCAACCATTCTATAGTTTTTGTTGGGAAGTTTTGTTCCTTAACTTCAGTAGGAGGTAAGGTGTGTAATGCTACACCTGATGCCAACATTTCTAGGTTATAAGTACCTGTTAAAAGATTTCCAAATTGTTGTGAAATAGATTCACCTTGAATGGTTAATTTTAATTTACCATTTACAGAACCCGTTGGTTTACCTTCAACAAAACGGTGATATTTACCTCCACCACGGCTAATTGTTCCTCCTCTACCATGGAAGAAGAATACACTAGTGTTATTTCTTACTCCTACTTCGGTAAGAGCTGTTTCAGCTTTATAGAGATTCCATTTACTGGCTATTACACCACCATCTTTGTTACTATCGCTGTAACCTACCATAACTTCTTGTTCCTCATTTACCAATGATTTTCTTTTTAATGTCATTGGGTGGTTCAAGAATTTATCTAAAATAAAGGCACCATTATCCAAATCTTCAATGGTTTCAAACAAAGGAACTACTAATATATCTGTTCCTAATAGTTGCGTTTCTTTCATAAAGAAATACACCATTAATAAATCACTTAGACTTCTGGTCATACTAACAATTAATGAACCAATTCCTGCAGAACCATATAGAATATTGTGATCTCTTAATACTCTAAAGTAGTCTAATACGTTGTCTGCTTCATCTCCGTAAGAAATAGTGACATTGGTTAATAGCTCAGGAGAGTCTATAGCTTTGTTTAAAAATTCGAGTCTTGTTTCTTCATTCCAATTTTCAAAATCTGTATTTTCTAAGGTCGATTTTTGTAAAATTTGAGTAATTGCTTTTTCGTAATACTCACTATTTTGACGGATATCCAATTTTGCTAAATGAAAACCGAAGCATTGTACAATACGTTCTAATGGGAATATTAAACTTTCCGCTATTCTATCCGCTTTAATTTCTATTAAAAGCTCTCTAATAAGTTTTAAATCTTTTTGTAATTCTGTGCTACTTCTGTAGTAAAGTTTAGAATCACTAAAAGTTCCTGAAATAGTGTTTTCAAGTTTAAGTTGTATTAAATTAACAAATTGTCTCCATGGCTCATATGGATTACGATTAATAGCCTTTGTTCCTTTTTCTCCCAATAATTTAGCATACTGAGCAATCGTAATTTTTAATACTTCTGGAGTAGGATTGTGCTTAGAGGATAAAGATAGTTTTGAACCTAATTTTAAAATTTGCTTGTAAATGATATCTAAAGATTCTTCACGTTGAATTACAAGAGTTTCCTTTGTTATTCTAGGTGTAACAAAAGGGTGACCATCACGATCCCCTCCAACCCAATTTCCAAAGGTGTATTTTGGATAGTGTTCAATATTTTTTAATTTTTCAGAGTCAAACCCCATCTCTAACCACGAAGCTTTTAATTTTAAGTCACTAGCCTCCACTATTAAAGGAAAAATAGTACTTAAGTAATGTATTACATTCGCTCTTTCATCTCGTAAGTCAGGTTTTTCTAAATAAATTTCACCTGTTCTCCACCATCTTTCTAATAGGTTTATTATTTTATTTCTAATGGTGTTTTTTTCTGTTTTAGAGTAGGTAGAATTTTCATTTTTGACTAATAATAAATATAGTTCTCTGTGTAATTCTAATATCGTTATTCTTTTAGCTTCTGTAGGGTGGGCAGTAAGAACAGGACTAATGTTGATTGATGATATTGTTTCAATCATTTTATCCTGACTGATACCTTGATCATTCCATAGTTTAAGAGTTTCCCCCCAAGAACCACGAATTTCAGAAATACCAGCGTCCTTTTCTGTTTGTCTGTTAAATTGGATTGCGCTATTCTCTTCAATAAGGTTCATTAGTTGAAAATAAATACCAAATGATTGTATTGTTTTTTCATCGGTAATACCGCTATTCTCATCTAATGATTCAATAAATGTACTCAGTTTTTTTTCATCAATGTTAGCCAACATCTCTTTAAAACAAGATAGAATGTTTTCTTTGTCGTCAAGGATTTTGTCAAATCCTTTTATGCTCTTTTTTTTATCCATAATTTTTAATAAGTTAAACAACTTAGCAAGGCTAAAATTGTTTTTTATTTAAGCTGCAAATTTCCGAATAAAACGGAAATATATAAAGATAAAATGGTGTTAATATTCATATTTAGAAGTGTTCTATATTGTATGAAAAGAAAAGACTTTTTTATTCTTAATAGATGTTTTAGCTTTTGGTAATCTGTGTATTAAGGGTGTTTTTTGCTGTGTTTGAAATATGGGTGTAACAGATGTTTTTTCTATAAAAATATATTCTAATAGCCGTGTGCGATAACGTTTTTAGAATTGTAATTTTTATCAAAAAAAATAAAAATAGTTAAGGAGAATTATTAGGGTGTTTTTAGGAAGTGTTTTTTTATGAGATCTTAAAAAACATAAATAAATGACTAAGCTTGAAATTTTATTTCTGTACTTAAAATTTGCGTTACAGCTTGTCTGTATTTTTTAGGATTGGATGCTTTTTTAATGGCTTTATATGTTTTTTGAGGATTAGAGGTAGCTTGAGAGAAATATTCCCAAAAGCCTAACATTTTCATTTTTATAGGAGTTGGCCCAGATAAGTATTCGTCGTATTGACTGTAAATAGTATCATGGAATTCTGAGAAAATTCCCCATCTATTTACAGGGTATTCTGTAGTATTATTTTTAATCATACTTGGTAAAAAGGGGTCCGAAATTAAGCCACGACCAATCATAAAATGATCAATGTTTGGAAATTGTTTTTCAAGGGCTTTAAATGATGAAACACTGGTAATGTCTCCGTTATAGTATAATTTATGATGTGTGCTACTGATACATTTTTTAAAAGCCTCTAAATCTACTGGTCCTTTGTAAAGTTGCTTTCCAATTCTAGCGTGAATGGCAATGTTTTTAAGAGGGTATTGGTCTAAAATAGGAAAGACATCCAGAATTTCTTCTGCGTTTTCGTAACCCATTCTCATTTTCATAGAAACAAGAATATCGGTTTCATGGTGTACTTTGTCTAAAATCTCCTTGATTTTTGGAGGATTACAAATTAAACCTGACCCCATTCCAGATTTAGCTACCATTGGGTAAGGACAACCTAAATTCCAGTTTAATTCCTTGTAGCCTAAACTTTGAACATACTTAGCTACAAAAATAAATTCATCAGGGTCGTTTGTAATTATTTGCGGAATAACCGTTAAAGTTTCATTGTTTTCAGGTAGTAAGTCATTTTGATAAGATTGCTTAATTTTTAATTTTCCATTAAGCCTTATGTAAGGAGAATAAAAAGTGTCAATACCACCAAAAAAATGATGAAAGGCATTTCGAAACCTGAAATCTGTAAAACCTTGCAAAGGGGACGAAAGTAGAGTTGGAGCCATTTTAATGTAATTGGTAAAGGTAGACCAATTGAATAATTTAGTCTTTCGACTTATTAATTGCTAAAGTTGTGGTAGCCCTTTTTTGTTACTACAAATTTTAAAATATTCAATGTTATGCTTTTAGTGTTTCTAAAAACTCTTTACTCAAAGGCTTCTCAATAAAGTCAACTATATGATCGCTGTTTCGAGCTCTATCTATATCAGAAGCGTTTAATGATGAGGAAGTAATGTAAATAAGTAGATTTTCGTTTTCACTTAGTTCGGCTTTCGCTATTTGATTTGCAAATTCCCATCCAGACATTTCCGGCATGTTTAGATCTAGAAAAATAATTGTTTTATCAGATGACTCCTTGGTAAAATTGTTTAATATGTGTTCAAGTCCTTTTGCAGGGTTCGTAAATATGGAAAGTGCTGCTTCTGGATGTTCACTTCTTATTTTTCTTTCATTAATAAAATTATTAATTTCATCATCATCTACTAAAATAAAAGACATATTCATTACTGCTAATTTTTAAATTTGATTTTAATTTTGTTGATTTTCTAAATATGTCTATATATTATATAAATAATTATTTAGATACCTTATTTAAAAGTCTAAAGATAAGGGTAATCTTGTTTCCTTGTATGATTTAATTGTGTTTTTTATAGGTGCTCAAATAGGTGTCAAATTTAGTAGTTCTATTAATAGTAAACTTCAAGTATATATAAAGATAATTAGATTGTTTACAGCTGTGAAAAAGAATGTTAGTTATGATTAAATAGAGTTGGAAAGTGTGGAAATAAAGATTATAAATAGATTTTTATTTTCCATGAAAAAGATCTAAATTTACTTAAAGCAATTCATAAATAAGATTAATATTTATTCAGAGCTAATAAAAAGACTAAAAAATCTTTTGTGTGTTGTGTTTGTGAAATTTAATTGAGAAAACCATGCAACAAACCCCCATTAGTAGCAAGGATTCTAATAATGAATCTGTGATAGATTTAGAATCTTTTATGAATTTAAAAAAAGGAACAATAAAAACTCGTATTCTAAGAGATTTTATGATTATTTCTGCTTTCCTCGTGGTCATAGGTGCTATCAATTATTTGAGCTTGTCATCCATGGAAAGTAAATTTAATTTTGTGGTAGAGCATGATGCTATGGTGCTTCAAAACGCAAGGGAATTGGAAAAGTTAGTTGTTGATATGGAAACAGGTCAACGTGGATTTATCATAACAGGTATAGACAGTTTTTTAGATCCTTATACAAAAGGAATTGAAAAATTCAATCAATTAATAAACGAAGAGTTTGTATATATAAATGATAATCCAACTCAAACTAAAAGACTTGAACATATACAAAAGTTAGTAGAAAAGTGGCAAATGAAAGCCGCCATTCCAGAAATTGCATTAGCAAGAATATATCATGAAGAATTAAGATTAAACAAAAGTGCTGATTCTCGTAAAATAAGTATGCAAGATGTATCTAAAACTCTTCAAAATGCAACAGGAAAACAAATACTTGATGAAATTAGAGTTGCATTTTCGGAGTTTGTTAAAGAAGAACAGAGGTTAACAGCATTAAGGTTTAAAGATGCGTCTTCAGACTCTATAAATACTAAATCTATTACTATTTTTCTTATTCTTTTTGGTGGGCTGGGGGCTTTGTTCTTTGGGGTTCGTTTGGCAAATTCTATTATGAAACCAATTTTGAAATTAATGAATTCAGCCATAGAAATTACCCAAGGGAATTTAGATAATGAACTTGTAGTTGAAAGGAATGATGAAATTGGTCTTTTGTCGGAAAAAATGGAACTGATGCGACTTAATTTACGGAAGACCCTAAAAGAGCTATCAGATTATAAACATGCTATAGACGAAACCTCAATTGTAATTACAACAGATAGCAAAGGTATTATAACCTATGTAAATGAAAAGTTTAGCGAACTGACTAAATATAGCTTTGATGAGGCTATTGGTAAAGATCATTCATTCTTGAATTCAGGTCATCACCCACCTGAATTTTTTAAGGATATGTGGTCTCATATAGTAAAAGGTGAGGTTTTTAGTGCGGATATGAAAAATAGGGCTAAAGATGGAACGTATTATTGGGTAAGTAATACCATTATTCCGTTTTTGGATGAGCAGGGTAAAGTGTATCAATATGTATCAATAAAAAGAGACATTACTAGTGGTAAAATGTTTAACATCACTTTAGAAAATTTAGTTGAAAGTTTAAAACGATCCAAAGACAATCAGAGTCAGTTTTTATCCAATATGAGTCATGAAATTAGAACACCAATGAATGGTATTTTGGGTATGACTAGGTTATTACAGAAAACAAAATTAGTAGAAGAACAAAAAAAATATACCAATGCCATTTTTACTTCGGCAAATAATTTAATGGTTATTATTGATGAGATTCTTGATTTCTCTAAAATTGAAGCAGGAAAATTAACCATTGAACAAACAACTTTTGGAATTCAGCAAAAATTAATTATTTGGAATGAAACCTTAGGGATAAGTGCGAAAGAAAAAAATATTGATTTTGGAATCAATATAAGTGATGACGTTCCTGAATGTATTATTGGTGATCCAGTAAGGTTGACACAAATTATATATAATTTAGGTGGAAATGCTTTGAAATTTACCAAAGAGGGTAAAGTTACCATCAATATTTATGTTGGAGAGACAAGGGCTGATGCGATTGATTTACGAGTTGATGTAATTGATGATGGAATAGGAATTGCTGAGGACAAGTTAGATTCAATTTTTTCAAGTTTTTCACAAGCAAGTTCAAATACAACGAGGAAATTTGGAGGGACAGGCCTTGGTTTAACAATTACTAAACAGTTAATTGAATTGCAAAATGGTAAAATTTGGGTAGAGAGTGAATTAGGAAAAGGAAGTACTTTTAGTTTTGTGATTCCATATTTGATAGGTTCTTGTGATGAAAGTATAAAGGAATTGCCTCAAAAAGAAAGTAAGCAAAACAAACTAAAAGGAATTACAGTTCTTTTAGTTGAAGATAATGAAATTAATCAATTACTAGCAACAACAATATTAGAGGATTGGAACTTCAAAGTGGAATTGGCAGAAAATGGAATTGAAGCGGTTAAAAAAGTGAAGGATAATAGTTACGATATTATTTTAATGGATATACATATGCCAGAAATGGATGGTTATCAGGCTACTGTGGAAATACGAAATAATTTAAAAGACAATACCCCGATTATAGCTTTGACTGCTTCGGCACAGATTTCAGAAAATGAAAAATGTTTTGATTTAGGTATGAATGATTTTATTGCAAAACCTTTTGACCCAGAACTATTATTAGAAAAAATTAATACACAATTAAAAAACTATCAACAATTGGAGGGACAAGAAAAAAGTAATATTGATCTAAGTTATTTAGAATCAGTTTTTGGAAATAACCCTAAAGCAGTAAAAAAGATACTTGAAAAGTTTTTATTACAAATGCCTAATGAGATTCTTGAATTAGAGACTCTTAAAAACGCTGAGAAAAGGAAAGAAATAAAGGAACTTGCTCATAAACTAAGATCTTCGTTTAACACTATTGGTTCTAAAAAAATAGGAAGTTTGTTAGAGCAAATTGAATTAGGGACTAATGATGATTATTTTCTTGATATTTCAAATACGATAATTAAGATTAGACAATTATCGAATTTAGTTTTTGAAGAAGTGAGGTTCCAATTAAGTACAGGTTATGGCGAATAATAATTTAAAAACTAGTTTTAAATTTTGAGTGAATCTAAAAACCTTTTTGTCAAAGGTTTTTCAATGAAGTCGATAATATTTTTGCTGTTTTTCGCTTTTTTTAAGTCAGAAGGGTCTACAGATGACGAGATAATATATATAAGTAAATTTTCTTTAGCAATTAACTTAGCTTTATTTATTTGATCCATAAACTCCCATCCGGTCATTTCAGGCATATTAATATCAAGAAAAAGAAAAGTGTTATTTGTAACAGGCTTGTTAAAATTAGTAGTAACATATTCTAGCCCTACTATTGGATTAGTAAATGTTGTGATTTTAGCTTCAGCAAAGGATATTCTTATAAGTCTTTCGTTAATAAAATTATTAATTTTATCGTCGTCTACTAATATAAAAGACATGTCCATATTTGAGTGTTTTTTTAGTTTTTAAATTCAATTTTAAACGCTGTTCCATGATTAATTTTACTTGATATTGAAATTTTACCACCTAAAGTTTCTACTTGATTTTTTACCATAAATAGTCCGATTCCTTTACCTTCAATATGAGTATGAAACCTTTTGTATAAACCAAAAATATGCTTTTCGTTTTTTTCTAAATCTATTCCAATACCATTGTCACTATAGTTTATTTCAAATCCATTTTCATTAATAGAACTTTTGATTTCGATTACGGGGTTTCGTTCAGGGTGTTTGTATTTTATACTGTTGCTAATTAAATTGTAAAATATACTATATACATAACTTTTAGCCGTGAAGAATTCATCTTTTTGCGAAAAGTCCATTACAAATTTTACATTTTCTTTTATAATTAAATTAGCAATACTTTCTTTAATTTTATTTAATGTTTCTGAGAGTTTAATGAGGACTTTTTTTTCATTAATTTCTTTTTTTAGTTGTAAAATTTTGTTTAAATCTTTTACAATATTATCTAAGTTGTGAACGGATTCACTTAAACCTAGTGCTAACTCTTTGTCTTCTGAAAATAATTTGGAGTTCTCTATTAAATCACTAATTCCAATAATATTGGCTACAGGAGCTCTTAGATTATGAGAAACAATAAAAGAAAATTGCTCTAAATCTCTATTTCTTTGAACTAAATCAAGTACTATTTTTTCTCGTTCTTGCTCTAGTTTTTTTCTAAAAGTAATGTCTTGGCAAGTTCCAAATAAACGTTCAGGTTCTCCTTTTCTATTTTTTTTTACTTTCCAACGTTCTTCAATATGTTTTAAATTTCCCTTAAAAGTTAAAATTCTGTGCTCTACAGAGTGATAACCATCCTTGTTAATTGAGTCAATAAATAACTTATCAACATTTGCTTTGTCATCTGGATGTACAAAGGTTAAAAACGATTTATGTGTGGGGTTAAATGATTGCGGTTCTAATTCAAAAATATTATAAGTTTCCTCAGACCATATTATGTTTGATGTAGCTAAATCCGTTTCCCAGCTACCTATCTTAGCAGATTTCTGTGCTTCAATTAATCTTGATTCATTTTCAGATATTTTGTTTTGAGCTTTTAGCAATTCCTCATTTTGAAGAATGAGTTTTTCTTCAGCTCTTTTACGTTCTGTAATATTTTCAGTTAACATGATAATACCACCAATTTTTCGAGAATTAGAGTACCAAGGTCGGATTTCCCATCGTACCCAATCAATAGTTCCGTCTAGTCTTTTAAAATAGTCTTCTTCTTTTTTTTGAGTCTTACCTTTTAAGCATTCTTGATGAATATCTTTCCATTCTTGTGAAATTTCTGGAAAAATTTCATAATGAGACTTCCCTAAAATTTGTTGTCCTGCTAACTTATAATCTTCTATCCACTTGTTACTTACAGAGATGTAACACATTTCAGTATCAAGCATGGCAATTGCAGTAAAACTATTTTCAATAAATCTTAATTGTTTAGCAATGTTATCTCTAGTTTCACTATGGTTTTTTATTTCTTCCGTTTGTATAAGTAGCGTATCAGGTTGTATATATGTATAGATAAAACTGCGTGACAGTTTTGTGCCGTTTCCTTTAGAAATAGATGTTTGTTTAAAGGAAGATTTATTCTTGAGGCATTTTTTAAAATTTTCAAGAACAGAGGGTTCTTTTTTATAATAGCTACTTGCCTTTATAGGAAGGCTATCTGTTAGTTTATCACCTTCAGCAAATAAGGCAGCTTTGTTAAAGTCAATTAATTCAAAATCATTATTAAGTACCTGCCAAGTATAAGTAGGTAAGGGAATAGCCTGATAGATGGCATTGAGTTTCTCAATGTTTTTACCTGCTTTTTTATTTAATTGTTGTTTGCTCATTTTGGGAAAACAAAATTATATTTTAAAGAATATAAGATACCTATGAAATAATATTTTCTAATTTAATTATTTTTTTTTATGAATTGCTATTTTTTTATGTTTGTTTGTTGGGGAGTGTTATAATAAAAGTGGTTCCTACATTGATTGTGCTTTCAACAGAAATTGTTCCGTTGTTTAATTTCACAAAATCCCATACAATATTAAGTCCTAACCCAGTTCCTTTTTCTCCTTTTGTACCAAGTGTCGTTTTTTCTTCATGAATAGCAAAAATATTTTTCAGCTTGTCAGGTTCCATTCCAACACCTTGATCTGTAATTTTAATTTCGGTAAAATTATTTTTGACTGAAGCTTCATAAGAAATGATACTGTTTTCAGGAGAAAATTTTAAAGCATTACCAGTTAAGTTTCTAATAATAGTCATCACAGAATTTTTATCTGCCCAAATTGAAATGTTTTCATCAATTTTAGGTGCTAATTGGATGTTTTTAGACTTTGCCTGGGGTAAATAAATGGCTATGTTTTTATCTACACAAACCTTTACGTTTAGCGTTTCAGGACGGTAAGGAATTACATTTGATTCTTTTAGAGCCCAGTTTACTAAGCCGTCAAGAAGGTCTAGTAATTGATCTTTCGTTTTGTTTAAAAGCGTTACTGTACTGTCTAAAAAAGCATCGTTATTATACACCTCTGTGTAGTTGTCTTTTAGGTGATCTTTTAAAAGGTCATATAAGCCAATAAAATTTCCAATAGGACCTCTTATATCATGTGCAATAATTGAAAATAACCGTGTCTTGGTTTTATTCATGCTATCCAGCTCATTACGCTGTTTTTCTAATTCAATATTTACCTGCTTTATGTCTTTGTTTTTATTATATAAAATAATGATAAGACCTAATATTGTTATTAAGCTAACAAACATAAATGTATTTATTTTACGCTCACTTTCTATTCTTTGAGAGAGTAATAGTTGGTCTTTGTCATTTTTATAATTGATAGAATCTAGTTGTTGTTCAAAAGCAAAGTTGGCATTCATAATTGTTAGCTTTTTCAACATCTCGTTGTTTCCAAGGCTGTCTTTTATTTTAGCGTATAGTAGGTGATTGTCGTATGCATTTTTATAATTACCTAATTTATGTTCTACTTTAGAGAGGTAATTCGAGCCGTTTGATATTAAATCAGGAAGTGAAGTTTCTTTAGCTAGTTGAATGCCTTCTTTTAAATATTGTTTTGCTTTACCAAATTTATTTTGCTCATAGTATACTTTTCCAATACCAATTAAAGAATGAGCTTTACTTAGTTTTTTCTTGTTGTTTTTATAAAGATGTATAGCCTTAAAATAATTTTCTAAAGATTCTGCGTAGTTTTTTAGACGAAATTCTATTTCTCCTAGGTTATTGTAATTTTCTACTATATCTGTGGTGTTATTAAGTTTAAGTCTGATATTTAATGATTTTTTTAAATAAATCATAGCTTCAGGATAATTTTCATTGTCTATATATAAAGCACCAATATTATTTAAGCAGTCACCTATCCTTGCTGAATCATTTATTTTTTCATAGATAGTAAGTGAGTTTTTATAATTTTCAATAGCATCATCGTATTCTTCATTTTCTTTGTGTATAATTCCAATATTATTGTAACACAATGCAAGTATTTGATTAGATTTTCTCTTCTTACCTAAATCTAACAATTTTAAATAATATTCTAATGCAAATGTATAATTGTCCTGATATAAACTTTGCCCAGCTATATAACTATATACAATCATGCAAGAAAGAGTGTCTTTTATTTCTTCAAAAGCTACAGCAGATTTTATATTGTATTGAATTGAGGAACTATAGTCGGATTTATCCTTATAAATGAATCCAATTTGAAAATTACTTTTACCAATAATTTTTTTATATCCAATGGCAGCAGCACTTTCAATTAATGCGGTGTATTGGTCTATTGCAAGTTCAGGTTTTCCGTATAAATTAGAAATATAGGCTTCTTCAAACCTCGCATCAAGAATTCCATTTTTATAATTAATTTCATCAGCAATAGCGAGTGCTTTGTTAACATAGGTCATTGCCTGTAAAGAATCCGTTCGTCTAATCTCTTTGGATAATTTATTGTAAGTATCAACTTTTTGCTTCTCAGAAATATTCGTTTTAAGTCCGTTGACTAGGGAATCAATTAAAACCTGATTCTGTCCTTGGATATTTAAAAATAAGAAGGAGAAAATTAAAAAAAATATTTTGTTTTTCATTAATGTTTGGGGGTTATAGAAGAACTTTTTATTTAATGGTTGTTTATTAATGTCTTGTCCTGAATTGAGTTTATAGATTAAAAATATTTATTTAGATTCGGGTTTTCCTGAATTAAGTTTACTTTATAAAGATAATGAATATTCTAGCTTTATTGCGTGATCTAAGTGGTTTTTTTATAGCAATTCCTATAGAGTTGCTATTGCTTAATAAATCAGGTTCCATGTTTTGAGATTCTCATTTTAATACTTACGTTTTTCTAAATACGGTCTTAACAGAGTATTTTTCATAGTTATTTCTATTGGGGGTTCTCACAACTTATAGTTATTCCTTTGCTCCATGACTTTTAGCTGTCTCTATCCAATGTTCTGATATAGATTTTGGATCAGCACCTAAGGCTTTTGCCAAATGTAAGGCTAAACCAATGAGCAATACAGAAGCTTCATGTACTTCTTGGAATGTTGTTACGGATCCAAATTTTTCTTGGGCTTTTGCTAATAGCAATTCATTGTGTTTCAGGGCAAAAGTAACTGGGTCTTTAATAGTGTGGTCTATATTGGGTAGCATTAAAATATCCATCCACTCTTCTCCAATTCTTTCAGCCAATTCTTCAGGAGGTTTATTCCCCATAACTCTCCATTGAGCAAGTGTTTCTGTATCTCCAGAGTCAGATAAACCTGATTCTAATAATAACTCAAAACCAATATCCGCTATATTTTGCATGAGGGTTAAATAAGCGTCCTGTGCCCTTTCAAAAGGTGCTGCTCCCTGGCCTTTTAGGTATTCGCCAACACTCAATTTGGGTAACTCTAAAACTTCAGAACAGTCTGTCAAACAAGGAAATTTGTCACTTTGATAAATATATTGTGCTTTTTCAAATTGTATTTGTCGACCTAGTGGATACAATCTACAGGCTAATGGACGACCAAGGTGAACACTGCATCCCATATTATCTACATATTGACTACAGGAATTTTGTCCTTTGTTATCTTGTTTTCCATCAAAACGTAAACGAATACCACCAAATTCACAATATAAATCACGAAATTCTCTGGCTGTAATTTTTTTCTCTTTACTAAAACTTAATAATTCCCAAGGGTTCAGCATTACAGCTTTTCCAAAACAGCAGCTTCCTGAACGAGAGCAGGTAAGGGGTAGTATAGAATCAGCATTTAGTTTTGTTGTTTGCATGGTACAAGGGAGTTGTTTTATAATTGAATCCTGAGTTTGTTGAAAAGGGGGAGTATAAAAGTAATATTTATTTATGTAGTATGATGTGTTGATCTTTCCCCAGTTTCATTTTGTGCTATCTCATCTAGCATCTCTAAATAAATATCTTCCACATGCTCTCTAGCCCAAGTCATTCTTCTTAAAAATCCGAGACTTGACTTCATTGTAGGGTTGTTTTGAAAGCAGCGAATATTGACGCGCTCTCCTAAATATTCCCAACCATAATAAGCTACCAATCGCTCTAAAACTTGAACTAATTTGACTCCGTGAAAAGGATTGTTTAATTGTTCTTCCGTCGCTTGTTTTCTTTTTTTTCTGTTTGGGTTTGCTTCATTAAGCATCTCATTCGTAAGGGGCTCGAGTTCAGTTTTTGAAAGTCTATTCAGAGGATTCTGATTATTTTGTATAGCCATATTATAAATAACGTGTATGATATAAACCTGTTTTTACAAGCGATACCAAAGTTTGTTGCAAATATAATACACTGAAGCGAAATGATTTTTTAATTCAAATGCTAATTTTCAAGATAATACAGTATAGTTTGGTTGTTCTAAAACTTTTTTTGTATAATATAGTAGCTCGATACATATATCAAAAAAAGAAGAATCAAAGTAAAATCCTGAATGATTTATACAGATTTCATGATGAACTTAATTTATTAAAAAATCTAATTGATATAAGGTTGTTTTATCATCCTCATATCAATAATAGATGTTTTTTAAAAGAATAAAAACTTAAACTATTTTCTATACAATTTTATTGAAACTCCATTCAACTTTAGAATATAGATACCACTTGGCTGGTCAGTTAAGTTAATATTGTTTTCTGTTCCTTGTTTTAACAAAACACCACTCATATTATAAATCATCCAATTGCTATTATGATTTTTTAAATTAAATATTCCAGTACTACTAGGATTTGGATAGATTATAAAATCTTCTTTTTCTATAGGTTCTACTGATACAGTTTCTATGTGTTTAAGTGGCTCATTTTCATATAACATCCCTAAACCAATATACTCTGTTCCTGTAAAAGTTTCCTTTCTGTCCGTAACACCATCATTGTCTGTATCTAGAGTAGGCCAACTAACAGGATTTGAATCCCATTTGAATCTAATATTCCTTATGCCTGATTTTTTTCCAAAGAATTTCACATAATAGTCATTACCTAATTTCGCAACCGAAGTTACAGTAGTGTTTTTCAAGGTCGTTAAAGTTGAAACAGCAGGATAGTTTTCTAGTGTTGAAATTCCTTGCAGGGTACCAAAATTTTTCATTTTAATTAATACATGGTCGCCCTCTTCATACGTGTCTTGAAAACTTAATGAAAGTGACTTAGAGGATGGTAAGTTTTCAAATTGTATTGTATATAAGAAATCATCATTTAATATAACTGCTGTTTGTGGAATGGTATAAAAACCATTGGAATGATAGTGGCCTGCTTTTGAAGTTCCCTCTTTGGTTCTTGTAAAGGTCATTCTAGGAAGCTTAGGGTCATCTTGGTTCGGTCCAATAATAGGGAAGCTTAAGTGCCCATATCGTTTTTTTGTAAAATAAGTATTTGTTGAGTTTTTAAACGGTCTTTCAGTACCATCACGTAACATGTTATGGTTTGAAATTACAGTTCCACCATTTGGCTGACCTGTTAAGGAGCCGTCTTTATCCCATATGGTAAATATCCAAACCCTTGGTTGTATTGGTGAATTGGCACCCGCAGGTCCTTTTTGTTGCTTATTGTAATTAGGAAGGTTAAATATTGGAGCACCTTGAAAATCTTTTTCAATTCCAGAAACTATATAATTCGGGTGTTTTCTAGAGCCTCCAATGGATACGGCATATTTTGCTCCAGGTTTATCCCAACCTACTAAATAAGAATCAGTAATTGAAAAAGCACCATCGTAGGCTTTCATTAAAACTCTATCACCAGAAAAAACATTTTCACCAGATTTAGCAACAAAAACACAATTTAAATGATCTGTGTAATTTGCATGCATCAAATGCAATTTGTTATCTATAAAAATATTGTTTCTGAAAATCACTTTTCTTGATATGGTACCTCCTCCAATACCTCCGTACACTCCAATTTCATTGGCGTACCAAGTATTGTTGTCCAAATAACGTTTTTCAATTCTGTTCCAACTAGCATTCATTCCTATGGAATGATCTGTTTTTAAAACATCAAATATATCAAAGCCACTTTTATTACTATGTGATGTGTTTCCTGAGAATTCACCCAATTTTTCTCCTCTAGGATTTAGATCTTTTAAGCGCTCTATGAAAGAGGAGGTTTGAATAGGTTTGTCTGGAAAAATAAACCAAAAGCCAGTACCTTGTGATCCACCCGCAATATTATTAATAACCGTATTGTTAGGATTTGTAATCCAATAGCTTGAAGGGGAAGCATTTTGAGCTGTTGAGAACTGGTTGTCTGAAGGAGTTAATTCTTCACCTTTTGCAGGTTTTCTAGTAAATGCAACCACATTGTTTTTAATAATATTAAAACGCTCACCACCATCTTCTAAAAACAAACCATGACCTATATGGTCTAAACAAAAATTACCATCAACAAGTGTAGATTCTGTACCGTGTATGGTTATTGCGCGGTTAAAGCTTTTATAAATACTGGTGTTTTTTAAGTATTGACCAGCGCCACGTTCCTCTAATAAATGCCAATGAAATGGGTATCTTCCAAGTTTTGACTTTTGTCCCATTTTATGAAGTTCTACATTTTCTACATGGCCAATGCCATTTACATGAAGCATTATATGACCTCCGTAAGCTAAACCATTAGAATCATTATCGCCTTGTATTTTTATGCTTTTAGTTAGCAAACCTACCTCTGCCCGAATATCTACATTCCAAGTTTTGTTAGAAGGACTTGTATAAGAATGTGAATTACCAATGTGTGGATATTTTATAGTAGAATTTAGAGTCAATTCTTTTTGATTGCTAGAAATGCTTTTAATTGTTTTTATTTCAGCTTCAGCCATATTTAATCTTGATGACAAAATAGCAATAGAGTCTCCTAAATGCCAATTTGTAGCAGGGTCTTTTAAAATAATACTAGTATCTCCTGTGTCGATATTCTTAGCTAACTTTGTCCATGACCTTTTTTTTTCACCATGCAATTCAATTGTTGCAGAATTCATGACAACAATCGATTTTGTGCTGTGACTTGTATTGAGTATTTTTTTATTTGGATCGGTGCCCACCAAAGTAATAATCCCTCTATTTGTATAAGGCTCTGTTTCTGTTCCCCATTCAAAATAAGCATTCGCTCCTTTCACTAAAATAAATTCTGTTGTTATATTAATGTTTTTCGAAAGATCAATAATTAGTTTTCCTTCTACTACAATTGATTTTACATTGATAGTTTCATCTATAACTAAAACGGAATTTTCAGGAATATAGATATCATCACCAATAGATGGTTTTGTGTTTCCAATCCAGCTAGAATTGGAAGACCATTTAAGGAGCTCCGAAGTTGCGCTACCAATAGGTAAATTAACTAGGCCATCATAAGGTTTAGATGCTATCGAGGTTTCTGATAAATTTATAGAGCTACATACTGCAAACGCGTTTACTTGAGGTTTATATGGTTGATAAGGGAAACCTGAATAGTGATTTTTTAAAAAAACAAAAACACCAGAGAGTAGAAAAAACAAAAATGTTAACTGCTGATTACTTAGAAAGTTGATTTTTGTAGAAAAGAATTCGTTTTTTTTCATAGTTAGAATTATTTGTTTTATTAGGGGAGCAATAGATAGTTTGTACTGTTTCTTGTGTTTAATAAAAACTACTCGTTTTTGTAAAAATATTATATTCATTCTTTTTTTGTGTCCTGCTCTGTAGGTCCTAATTAATGGCGGATTATTGTTTAAATAGATAGTGGTTAATTTTAAGTGTTAATGAGGTGTTTAGTATTTCATATGCTGTAAAATTGTATGTTACTTTCAAAAAATATTTTCTACATTAGCCACACAAATTTTAAAATGTAAAGAATGTCAAAGCTGTACAAGTGGGGTATTATAGGTTGTGGTAATGTAACGGAATTAAAAAGTGGACCTGCTTATCAAAAAACAGAAAATTTTGAGTTGCATGCAGTGATGCGCAGAAATTTAGAAAAAGCTGAAGATTATGCTAAAAGACATAATGTACCTAAATTTTACAAGGATGCAACAGCTTTAATAAACGACCCAGAAATTGATGCTGTTTATATCGCAACCCCACCAGATTCACATAAAGAATATGCTATACAGGTGGCAGCTGCGGGTAAAATTTGCTGTATAGAAAAACCCATGGCACCTAGCTTTGAAGAATGTCAAGAAATTCAAAAAGTTTTTCAAGAAAAAAATATTCCACTTTTTGTTGCTTATTACAGAAGGTCTCTACCTAGATTTGAGCAAGTAAAATCTTGGCTGAATGAAAATAAAATAGGAACTATACGCCATATCAATTGGTTGTATACAAGGACTCCAAGTCCTATAGACTTGTCTGGAGAATACAATTGGCGTACGGATGCAAAAATTGCACCTGGGGGGTATTTTGACGACTTGGCAAGTCATGGTATCGATTTGTTTGTACATTATCTTGGAGAAATTTCTATAGCTAATGGTATTGCCGTAAGTCAGCAAAATTTATATACAGCCAAAGATGCCATTACAGGAAACTGGTTGCATAGTAGTGGAGTAACGGGTTCTGGAACTTGGAATTTTGGTGCTAATGCAAGTGTTGATAAAGTAGAAATTATAGGAACTCAAGGGAAAATAACATTTTCCGTATTTGATGAAGCTCCTATTCGTTTAGAATCGGATGCAGAAAACCTTTCTTTAAATATTGAGCATCCAGAAAATGTGCAGTTGTATCATGTAAATAATATGGAGGCTCATTTGTCAGGTAAAGCAATTCATCCGTCTACAGGTAAATCGGCAATGCATACTTCTTGGGTTTTAGATAAACTATTAGGAAAACACTAGGGAATAATCGTTTTAATTGTGGAGTTTACTGTGAAGGTTAATTGTGAATTCTGTATCTTTGCCGACTAATTTAACTGAAGTTATTTTTATAGATATGGCAAATATTAGAGAGGCGTTAAAAGAAAAAATTCTTGTGCTTGATGGAGCAATGGGAACCATGTTGCAAGCTTATAATTTTTCAGAAGAAGACTTTCGTGGAGAGCAGTTTAAAGATTGGAAGCTATCAGTAAAAGGAAACAATGATATGTTGTCTATTACTCAGCCAGAAGCTATCAAAGCTGTTCATAGAAAATATTTTGAAGCAGGAGCAGATATTGTAGAAACAAATACTTTTTCTAGTACAACAATAGCTATGGCAGATTATGAAATGGAGGCTGAGGTTTATCAGTTAAATTTCGAATCGGCAAAAATAGCCAAGGAAGTAGCAAAGGAATTCACCACTGCTAATCCAGATAAACCAAGATTTGTAGCAGGTTCTATGGGACCTACCAACAAAACAGGTTCTATGTCGCCAGATGTAAATGACCCTGGTTTTAGAGCCATTACTTTTGATGAATTACGTATTGCTTACAAACAGCAAGCTGAAGCCTTGTTAGATGGAGGCGCGGATATTTTATTGGTAGAAACCGTTTTTGATACTTTGAATGCAAAAGCAGCTTTATTTGCTGTTGAGCAAGTTAAAGAAGAAAGAGGTGAAGATATTCCTGTAATGCTTAGTGGTACAATAACCGATGCAAGTGGAAGAACTTTATCTGGTCAAACAGCAGAAGCCTTTTTAATTTCTGTTTCGCATGTACCTTTATTAAGTGTTGGACTAAATTGTGCCTTAGGCGCTAGTGCTTTGGTTCCACATTTAGAAGCCATTGCTGGAAATACAAACTACGGAGTATCTGCACATCCAAATGCTGGATTGCCAAATGCTTTTGGAGAGTATGATGAAACACCAGAAGAAATGGCAGCTCAGATTAAAGAATACTTAGAGAAAAATTTGGTGAATATTGTTGGAGGATGTTGTGGTACTACACCAGGACATATTAAAGCAATTGCAGAAGTGGCAAGTCAGTACAAACCACGTAAAGTAGCCTAATAATTTAGCTTTAGGTCGCTAGCCTTAGGTTAGAAGTATAAAAAGTGAACAGCCAAATGTTAATAGTTAAAAATTAGCAGCATACAGTTTTCGATTTATGAATAAAAAATAGTTGAATCTACAATTACACAATTCAGCGATTAAACAATTCAACAGTAGAAATGATTAAACAAACAAAATACATGAAGTTATCAGGATTAGAACCTTTGGTTTTAAGTCCAGATATGAACTTTATTAATGTTGGAGAAAGAACCAATGTAGCAGGATCACGTAAATTTTTACGTCTAATCAAAAATGAGGAATTCGATGAGGCATTAGCAATTGCTAGAGACCAAGTTGAAGGAGGTGCTCAAATCATCGATATCAATATGGATGATGGTATGATTGACGGAAAAGAAGCAATGGTTCGTTTTTTACATTTGATCATGGCAGAACCAGATATTTCTCGTGTTCCTATCATGATTGATAGTTCTAAATGGGATATTATTGAAGCTGGTTTGCAAGTAGTGCAAGGAAAATGTGTTGTGAATTCTATTTCTTTAAAAGAAGGAGAAGATATTTTTCGTGAGCATGTACGTAAATTAAAAATGTATGGTGCTGCTGTAATTGTAATGGCTTTTGATGAAGTGGGACAAGCAGATAATTATGAACGTCGTTGTGAAATAGCAAAACGTTCTTATGACATCATGGTTAATGAAATGAATTTTCCGTCAGAGGATATTATTTTCGATTTGAATATATTCCCAGTAGCAACAGGAATGGATGAACACCGAAGAAATGCTATTGATTTTATTGAGGCTACGCATTGGGTACGTACCAATCTAACCAATGCAAGTGTAAGTGGAGGGGTTAGTAATGTTTCTTTTTCTTTTAGAGGAAACAATGTGGTTCGTGAAGCGATGCATTCTGTGTTTTTATATCATGCCATTCAGAAAGGGATGAACATGGGGATTGTAAATCCGGCAATGTTAGAGGTATATGATGACATTCCTAAAGATTTATTAGAGCATGTTGAAGATGTTATTTTAGATAGAAGAGATGATGCTACAGAACGTTTGTTAGATTTTGCTGAATCGGTAAGAGGAGCAGGGAAAGTACAGGTGCAAAATTTAGAATGGCGTGAAAAATCATTACAAGAAAGAATTACCCATGCATTGGTAAAAGGTTTGGATACTTTTATTATTGAAGATGTGGAAGAAGCACGTTTGTTAGCAGCAAAACCATTAGAGGTTATTGAAGGAAACTTGATGATTGGAATGGGGGTTGTTGGTGATTTATTTGGGGAAGGAAAAATGTTTTTGCCTCAGGTTGTAAAGTCGGCACGAGTAATGAAAAAAGCAGTTGCTTATTTGATGCCTTTTATTGAAGCAGAAAAAGATGAAAATTCTAGAGCACAAGGAAAAGTATTGTTAGCCACTGTAAAAGGGGATGTACACGATATTGGAAAAAATATTGTAGGGGTCGTTTTGGCTTGTAACAATTATGAAATTGTGGATTTAGGAGTTATGGTTCCACCAGAAAAAATATTGGAAGAAGCGATAAAACATAAAGTAGATGTTATTGGACTAAGCGGTTTGATTACACCTTCTTTAGATGAAATGGTTCATATAGCTAAAGAAATGAAGCGTTTGGACTTTAAGATTCCTTTGTTAATAGGTGGTGCAACAACTTCTAGAGCACACACCGCTGTGAAAATTGCACAGCAATATGATCATGGAGTGATCCATGTTTTAGATGCATCACGTTCTGTACCTGTAGTAAGTACTTTAATTAATGAAGATACAAGTCAGGAATTTTTAGATAAAACCTATGCTGAATATGACGTTTTACGTGACGGTTATTTAAACCGAGCTCGTAAAAAAGTGTATTTGCCTATAGATGATGCTAGAAATAATAAATTCCGTATCGACTGGAAAGCAGAAGATGTGTACAAACCAAATAAATTGGGAGTACAGGTAATCGATAACTTAGATTTAAACGAATTAGTACCTTATTTAGATTGGACACCTTTCTTTCAGTCTTGGGAATTACATGGAAAGTATCCTGCTATTTTAACGGATGAAGTTGTAGGAGTACAGGCAACAGAATTGTTTCAAGATGCGAAAGAAATGTTACAAAAGGTGTTGGATGAAAAATGGTTTACTGCAAAAGCAGTTTACGGTTTGTTTCCAGCAAATACTTTAGAAAATAACGATGATATTGCGGTTTATACAGATGAAACTAGAACTGAAGTTTTAGAAACAATTTTAAGTTTACGTCAGCAATCTAAAAAAGGATCAGGAAAACCAAACATTGCCTTGGCCGATTTTATTGCGCCTAAGAAAACAGGATTAGAAGATTATATAGGTGGATTTTGTGTAACAACAGGATTTGGAGTAGAAGAAATTGCTGAAAAGTACAGAGCAGATTTAGACGATTATAATAGTATTATGGTGAAAGCTTTGGGTGACCGTTTTGCAGAAGCTTTTGCTGAATATTTACATGATAAAGTGCGTAAAGAATTTTGGGGATATGCTTCTGAGGAAAACTTATCTAATGAAGATTTGATTCGTGAAGAATACCAAGGTATTCGTCCCGCACCAGGATATCCTGCTTGTCCAGATCATACAGAAAAGATAACACTTTGGCGTTTGTTAAATGTGAAAGAAAATATAGGCGTAGAGTTGACAGATAGTTTGGCAATGTTCCCAACTGCTGCTGTTTCTGGCTTGTATTTTGCACATCCAAAAGCCAGGTATTTCGGATTGGGTAAAATCACCAAAGAACAAGTGCACGACTTTGCCAAAAGAAGAGGGTATGCCAATGAGGTTATGGAACGTTGGTTAGCACCTAATTTGAATGAATAAAAGTATTTTTAAAATATAATTAAAACCTAATAACGAATTCGTTGTTAGGTTTTTTTGTTTTATCAAAGTGTATAGAAATACAGTATTTAAAGTTTCTCTGACATAATAAAATGTTTTATTTTCAAATGTTTTGTGATAAAATAAATGACCGTGTAAGAAGAAGAATATTTTGATTTTGAGTGTTTAGAGTTGTATTGGGAGGTGTGTAAAGTGTTTGATAACTTTTGGTGTTTCTTTTTTTATAATATCGAATTGACTATTTTCGCACCTGCGTTAGGGATAGCAGTGATATCCTTTTTGGTTATTGCGAGAAAATCGAAGCAATCTCAAAAAGATTTAACGAATAGCCCGACCTGAAAGGTAACGCCCAAATTATTAAAAGATGAAAATAACAGAACATATTAAACAAGCAGAAGGAAAAACATTATTTTCTTTTGAGATTGTGCCGCCTGTAAAAGGACAGAGTATTCAGAAATTATATGATAATATTGATCCTTTAATGGAGTTCAAACCACCTTTTATTGATGTAACTACTTCTAGAGAAGAGTTTGTGTATATAGAAAAAGGGAATGGTTTGTTAGAAAGAAAAGTAACGAGAATGCGTCCTGGGACCGTTGGGATTTGTGCTTCTTTGAAACATAAATACAATGTAGATACAGTACCTCATGTACTTTGTGGAGGGTTTACTCGAGAAGAAACAGAGTATGTTTTGGTAGATTTACATTATTTAGGAATAGATAATATAGTTGCCTTACGAGGAGATGCCATGAAGCATGAGCCACAGTTTACTCCAGTAAAAGGGGGAAACAACTATGCTGTAGAGTTGGTTAGTCAAATTTCAAAAATGAATGAGGGAAAGTTTTTAAATGATACTGAAGAAATGCAGAATAAACCAGATTTTTGTATTGGTGTAGCTGGTTATCCTGAAAAGCATTTTGAATCTCCTAGTATGCAATCAGATTTACAACGTTTAAAAGAAAAAGTGGATGCGGGAGCAGACTATGTGGTGACGCAAATGTTTTTTGACAATCAAAAATATTTCGATTTTGTAGCTGAGGCTAGAGCTATAGGTATTCAAGTGCCAATCATTCCTGGTATTAAACCTGTTGCTGTAGAAAGACATTTACAAATTTTACCCAAAGTTTTTAGTCTAGATTTACCGGATATTTTGGTAAAAGAGGTTGAGAAATGTACCACAAAAGATGCTATTCGTCAAGTAGGAATAGAGTGGGCTATTCAGCAAAGTAAAGAATTAATTGATTTTGGAGTTCCTACAGTACATTATTATTCTATGGGGAAATCTGACAATATTGTGAAAATTGCCAAAGAAATTTTCTAAATTTTTGTTAAAATAATAAAACTAAATACAGATATAAAAAAAAGTGATTTTATCTGAAAGTAATTAATATTATATTTGACTACATTTGTTAAGTGAAATAAATAAGAATTTATAAAAATATAAAAATATGGCATTAGAAATTACAGACGCAACTTTTGAAGAAGTAGTATTGAAATCGACACAACCTGTATTGGTTGACTTTTGGGCAACTTGGTGTGGACCTTGTAGAATGGTTGGACCAATTATTGAAGATTTAAGTAAAGAATATGAAGGGAAAGCAGTTGTAGGAAAGGTTGATGTAGATAGTAATCAAGAATTTGCAGCTAAATACGGAGTACGTAACATTCCTACCGTTTTATTGTTTAAAGATGGAGAAGTTATTGATAAACAAGTTGGTGTAGCTCCTAAAGCGACATATGCAGCTAAAATTGATGCAGCATTATAAAATAATAAGAATAGTATTTATAAAAAAAGCGGAGAATTCATCTCCGCTTTTTTTATGCTTTGTTTTTAGTGTTTGTTAATACAGTAAACTGAAATGACCTGTTTTTACGGTTGTTTTTCCTAAATTGTCTGTTAGTTCTAAACTATACCAATAATCTGATGCAGGCATTGGTTTTCCATTGAATATTCCATCCCATTTTTCTCCTAGTACTGGGTTGAGTGTGGCTAGTAAACGTCCCGACTTATCAAATATTTTAATCAATCCTAGAGTGTAATTAACAGCGTCAATTGTAATACCCCATGTAGGGTTCTCACCATCACTACCTGGTGTGAAAAATTTAGGGAAATTTAATACTGTTATGCCTTCAAGTGTATTTGAGTCTCCACAGATACTATGATTCACTTTAGCACTATACATTCCTGATGGTACATCTATAAATACATTGTCATTTACTTGTTCCATATAGTATCCATTTCCTTCAAGAGTATAGGTGTAGTCACCTGTTCCTTCTGAAATAATAACAACTGTGTTTAAGGCGTTTCCATCATTAATTTTAAAGTTAACAATAGTTGGTTTGTTAGCGTCTTTGGTTGTGATTGTTTTTGAAACAGGGCATTCTGGTGATGAAGCAATACTTGCAGTTACAGTATAAATACCTTCTTTGTTGACAAAGATAGAAGTACCTGTACCAAAGTGGTTGTTTGATGAATCCGTCCAATTATATTCATAAGTTCCACTAGGGTTTGCAATCGTTAATTCTGTGTCTGATGAATCACATATATAAATAATTTCATCGGTTACTTCAAATTCTGGTATTTGATTTACAACAACATCAAAAGCTTCTTCAGCAATAAAACAATGAGTGGTTGTGTTTTCAATACGGACAAAAATTGTTTGCTGATGTGCTTGTGTATTTGTAAAGGGTGATGTTAAATTGTTTACAGAATTTTCAGCATCATTTAAGGAAGTATGATAAGTAATACTATAATCTGTTGATGATTGGTTTCCTAAAAGATTGCTTGTTTGACTGTCTAAATCAAAACTATTAACAATCCCATCAATTGTTTCATCCTCACAGAGTTCTAGGTTCTTTACTGATGCAACAGTTGGTAATTTATTTACAATTAATTTAAAGTTTCCATGCGGGTTAACACAACCTGTACTTAAATCTTGTACACGGATATATATTACTTGTTCATTAGGGAATTCTTCGCTGGTACCGGTAATGGCATTATTTCCATTTAGTGCATCGTTGAAATCTCTGTGGTAAGTAATAGAAAAGTCATTAGAATCTCTTGAATCTAATATTATTTGGGTTTGACTTTCTAGGTCAAATCCACTTACCAATCCATCAGTATCATCATCACATAATTCTAAATTGTCAACTTTGGTTATGGAAGGAATTGGTGTTACGTTTAATTTTATATGAGGTCCAAAGCCATAACATGCATTGTTAATATCACTATCTACACGTACCCAAATTTCTTGGTTATTCGGATAACCAATATTTCTGTAATTAGCAATATCTGTAATTTCATTTAGTTCAGCCAAACCATCTGCTTGGTTTCTATAATACTTGATAGAATAAGATTGACCTGAAGGTAATAGGCTAGAAACATCAGCAGTAACACTACTAAAATCAAACGAAGAAACCCCGTCAGTATCACTATTGTCTTCAGTGAAATTTCCATCTATGTCTAAATAGTCGTCACAAGTAGTAAACGTTCTTAAAAAAGAGCTGTCAATATTTGTAGTGGTCACAATTAAATCTATTTGTGCTACGCTAACACAAGTAGCTGAGTTTTCTACTCGTACCCAGACAGTATAATTATTGATTTCATGATTTTCAAAGGCAGTAGGTTCTAGAATTATTTTTGATGGATCGTTGTTTTCTGCGCCTTCTTTGCTGTCAAAATAGATAAAAGTTTCATTTAAGTAGTTTGCAGAAATTTCATTTTCCTTCTCTCTCAAATTAAAATAGGTAAATCCATCTGTATCATCATCACATTGAATTAGTGTAACATTAGAAATAGATGGTAAAGGATTTACTATAATTTCTACTATATCCTGACTTTGACAGGAACTACTGGTACTTGTTGCAACGATGAAATAAGTTGTTGTTGAGCTTGGAGAAACTAGGGTATTTGTAAGTTCATTGATTTCATTGTCAGCATCTGACTGATTGTTATAAAACTTTATAGTAGCACCTAATTCTACTTTTGTAATATCTGTTAAATCAATAGAGTCACCAATACAAATAGGGGTATTAGTAGGTGTAATTACTGGCAACGGAGTTACTGTTACAGCTAAGTCTATAGAGTTTGTACATAGGTTGGTGTCAGTATAATTGTAGGTAATTGTATGTGTTCCTACACCAGCAGAACTAGGGGTGAATAATCCAGTAGAAGATACTCCTGTCCCACTAAATGTTCCACCAGTAGGGCTTGCAATTAATTGAACACTAGAGTCGTTAACACATAAAGCATCTTGAGGCGTAAATGTCAAAGTAGGAATGTTATTTACGATAATTGTTGTGCTGTCAGAGTTTTCACAGCCGTTAACATCTTTATAAGTATAAGTTATTAAGTGAGATCCAGTTCCTGCAATCCTTGGGTTGAATTCACCAGTAGTAGATACTCCAGTACCACTAAAAACTCCTCCATTCGGACTTGCAGTTAATTGAGTTGTATTGGCATCGATACATAATTCGGTCTGTGGAGAAATGTTAACAATAGGTAATGGGTTTACCACAATATTTAGGGTTTCTGAATTACTACATCCATTTGCGTCAGTGTAATTATATGTTATAGTATGTGTACCAGTGTTTGCTGAAGAGGGTGTAAAAACACCTGTACTAGTTACTCCAGTACCGCTAAAATTTCCGCCAATTGGAGTAGCAATTAATTGTACAGCTGTGGCATCTATACACAAATCAGGTATTGATGGGAAATTAATAATAGGTAACGGGTTTACCAAAATATCTATGCTTGTATTCGCTTGGCAACCATCTGTATCTGTGTAGTCGTAAAATATAGTATGAGTTCCTGCTAATGCAACTGAGGGATTAAATAATCCACTTGAGTTTACACCTGTACCACTAAATACACCACCTGTTGGGTTAGCAATAAGTTGTATTTCTGGTGCATCAATACATAAATCTGCTTGCGGGTTAATAGTAGCTGCTACGGATTGGTTTACAATAATGTCTATAGTGTCACTGTTTACACAAGAGTTTCCATCCGTGTACTCATAGGTAATGGTGTGGGTCCCTTGACCGGCAGTTTGTGGATTGAAGATACCTGTTGAGCTAACACCATTTCCAGAGAAAGTACCTCCTACAGGTGTTCCTGATAATTGAGTTTCAAGTGTTTCCACACACAAGGGATTCTGTGGGTTTAAAGTGACTATCGGTAATGGGTTTACAGTAATATTTGTAGTTTTAGTTTCTGTACATCCGTTAGCATTGGTAAAAGTATACGTGATTGTATTTGTTCCTAATAAAGCGTCAGAAGGAGTGAATAGTCCAGTTAAGGAAACACCATTTCCTGTAAAAGTTCCTCCAATAGGAGTGGCGTCTATTTGAAAAGGAGTGGCGTCGATACACACTGGGTTTATTGGAGTAATTATTATAGTAGGAGCCTCATAAACTGTAATATCGATATTTGCCGAGTTTTCACAATTTTTTCCATCAGTAAAAGTATAGGTAATTGTATGTGTTCCAGGTCCTGCTACACTTGGAGAGAAAATACCTGTAAGCGCATTCACTCCAGTCCCTGAAAACGAACCATTAGCGGGACTAGCTATTAAGGTAACGTCATCTGTGTTTTCACAGAGTGGACTTTGAGGGGATAGCGTAACTGTTGGCAGTGGGTTTACAACCAGAGTAAATTCATCTTTACATACAGTTCCATTGGTAGTTATTTTTATAAAATAAGTGGTTGTTTCTGTAGGTGAAACATCCAAAGTACTCGTTTTATCTGAAAAGACTATTTCCGTTGCTCCATCATAATATCCCCACTCAACATCTGTAGTTCCAGTAAATTCAAAGAGAGGCCATGAGTTTCTGTCAGTACTATTGTTAACTGCATCATTCCATTTTATTCCATTGTTCCTAAATTCAAATTGGGCATAATCTTCTTCGTTGCTAACCGTAGGGTTTGGAAAATCATTAGGTTCACCTGAAGACCAATTACTATAAGTCAGAGGGGTTCCATCAATCCAATACCAACCTCCAGCTGGTTCGGAATAATCTGTAGCGGTAGAAATTTGTTTTAGACCAATCCACAATGAAATTTGGTCATTACCAACATGACCTAAGGACTGCAGTGCGTTGTATACATGCTGTTCTTCTGCAACAGAATTAATAATATACATAGAAGCACCAGCAAAAGAATCTCCTAGGGTATTGGCAGCCTCCCACGACATCGATTCTTTTTTTACGAAATAGTGAGAATTACCGAAACTTGTAATTAGTGTAAGTTCTGGGTTCTCGTTCGTAAAATCTTCTGCTGTTTTTGGAACACCTGAAGTTGTTAAAGTGATGGTTTCTCCTGCACAGATTTCACTTACACTAGCTTCAATTGTAGGTTCGGATAAGAATACGGTAGTTTCCGTTCGAACATCAGAAACACATTGGTTTGCATTTCTTAACTCTGCGTAATAGACTTTGTTGTGTACTAATTTTTCTGTAGAGTTTAATTCAATACCTCCAGTTTCATTTGCAAACCAGTGTAATACATTTGCTCCTTGATTGTTGATTGTTAAATCTGCGACTGTAGGAGTTGTTCCATTTGTTACACAAAAAGTTTGAATGACATCTAAGATTGCAGGATTAGGGATTGCATACACCTCAATATTAATTTCTTCAGTATTTGGACATCCTGCTGAGTTTAAGTAAGTATATGTTATTGTATGAACTCCAGCTGTGGTAGAACTAGGTGAAAATAATCCAGAATTTGAAACTCCAGAGCCACTAAATGTTCCACCAGTTGGTGAAGCAATCAATTGTACAGGGTTTTCATTTAAACATAGAGGTGTCTGAGCAGAAAAACTTAGTGTGGTGTAGGTGTTCACTTTCAAAGTAACTGAATCGGAGATAAGTCCACAAGTATTCCCCGTTTTATTTAGAACGGCTCTATAATTAGATGAGTTAAGGCTAGAGGAGGTGTTTGAAAGCTTCAAGTTATTTGTTGTTGTTCCTGAATAGGTGGCGTTATTAGATAAATCAGTCCAGGTAATTCCATCTGTGCTTATTTGCCATTGTATATCTGTGGTATTGGTTACTATTGTAAATTTGACTTCATTAAATTCACAAATTTCTTCATCCACAGGTTGCTCCGTAATTTCTATAGGTGCGGCAATTTTGTAATTCGCATTGGGAGCAGTATAACCATTTATTCCAGACGTTACTTTACCTTGATTATTTATGGTGGGAGTACCATTTCCTAAATAACCATTCTCATTATTGTCTGTAAACCCAGCTTCTATAACATCATTACAAGCATCATCATCTGCATCCATTTCTGAAGAGTCAGGAATAGTATCGGTATCTGTATCGGCTATTGTGTAATTTAATATACCACTATCTGGAGTCGTTTCAATAGCGTTATAAAGTCCGTTGTTTCCAAAATCAGCTGAGTTGCCATCAATTATTCCATTGTTGTCTGCATCAGTCATTCCAGAATTAGATTCTATTAAATCGTAAATTCCATCGTTATCTGAATCGACATCTATGTAGTCGGGAACTGCATCGAAATCAGTATCTATAATGTTTTGAGAACTAGTAGCAAATATATCATACAAACCATCACCATTTAGGTCGGATGTATCAATAGAGCTCAAAATAATTGCTTGAGCTTCTGTAATGTCAGGAATCCCATCATTGTCAGAATCAGAATCAAAATGATCAACGATGTTATCACCATCTGTATCTTTACCAATACAGTTGACTGTCATTTGTAGTTTTGCTTTGTTGCTTGATGTATCTGAATTATTTCTGTAGTTAATTTGAAACTCATCAACCTGGCTCGCATTAATGGTAAAGGTTCCTGTTCCAAAATTTATTGCGTTTGGATTAACTTCAAAGCGGACTTCAAAGGCAGAGAAATGCGTAACACCACTTTCATAAATACCGTCATAATTGGTGTCGATAAGTAATTGGTTGTCTGGGTTGTAAATAGAAACAGTGCTTTCAAAAGGTACGGAAATAATAAAGTTCTCATCGTTGGTCAACTTTTCATCTGTATTTCCAGATATAGGGTAATTTAATTTAATGTTGATAGGTTTGTTAAAGGTTGTTTTATACGAAACCTCATTAGTTACTCCAGAAGGAGTACTCATAACAAAAGCACCCATATTCGTTCCAGAAAAAGGTGTTGCAGCGGCTGAATTCAAAGTGCTTACTACTCCTGTAAATGTATATCCACCTGTAAAACTACCACTAGTTTCGTTTGAAAGGTCAAAATTATAAGATCCTAATGATTCAGTACAATTTACTATTCCATCGTTATCGTTATCAATATCAATAGCGTTTACAACTCCATCATTATCAGTGTCTTCAGGGCAATTGCTAACAGGGATGTTGTCAGATCTTAGTTTGAAATTACTGCAGTTAATCCTTCCCTCTACTTGGTAATTTCCGGGTTCCGTTGGAGTGAAATTAATATTTGTGGCACCAGGAATTTCTATACCATTTTTATACCATTGAAATTCATCATAAGAAGTTAAAGCGTTCATAGAAAGAATTACGTTTGGCAAACAATTTGTGCTGGTACCCGCAGAAATATCATAAAAAACTTCAGGTTTAATAGAAAATCCAGAATAATATCCACCAAAAGCCGCTGCACCATTCGTCCCAAATGCGGCTACATATACTTCTTCTTCCGATGAAACGCTTACGTTTTCGGTTAAATCTTCTATTAGGTATGTAACATAATCTGATTTTCCAGTTACAGCTGTAGGACCCGTAACGGTAATTCCTGAACCTAAGGCAGTATAATTAATACCATTAATTTTTAAACCTTTGTCTTTTTTAGCCAATACAGAAATTCCGCCAGTGAAAATCTTTGAACCAATATTTTGTATAAAAGGAATATTGTCTACTTCTTTAGGGGTTTCACAATTTAAAGGAGGCACAAAGAAAAGACCTAAGTTGGCTGAATTGGCAGTTCCTCCAACGGCTTGGTAAGCAAAAATATTTTTTGAAGTCCATACATATAAATTATCCCCAGCATTTGTACCATTAAATTTGTCTCCTTCAATAGAATGATATTCTCCAGCATTTAAAGTAGCAACTAGAGTTCCTGTTATATCATCTCCATTTATATAAATTTTGGTGTCGTCTTCGTGAGCAACAATAATAGGGTTTTCCATATTATCTAAACCAAAAGCTCTGGTAAACACATATTCATTTCCTATTCTATCAATAGGAACGATTTGATCAAAACCATAATCTCTACCACCTTGATCTTCAGAAGTAGATCCGTTGGCAGAACCGCACGAAACAGCAATGTTTTTATTTGATGAGACAAGTGCTCCTATAAATCCATCTAAGTTGTCATTACTGTCTCTAGTACGAACAGCAAAAACGATACTCTGACCATTATTTAAACTTAATGATGCAGGAGGTATATTTATAAAGCTTATTCCGGCAGGTAAGTCGTCAATAGTTACTACTGTGTTATTTTCAGTAGCCATAATTGATATAAAAGACAAAGAGGATACTGGGTTATTAGGGTTGTTAAAAGCACCAGTACGAAATTTTTTACCAAGTCCGGCAAGTCCTTTACTTACCAAAGCTCCAGCTTGTGCTCCACCACCACCATTAACCTTTACAGTAACATATACTAGGTCATCGGCTTCAATAATATAACCTTTGTCAGATAGCCTCCTAAATGTTTGATTTTCGTCTATAAATAATTGGGTATTGCTACCGGTTCCTATTGAATGTACATATGGAGTGTTTTTAGAAGTTGTTCCTGTAATTGTGTTTCCTCCAACAGAAATAATTCTTATAGGGACAGGTGTGGTACTTGGCGTTGAAATATATAAGTATTGGTCTTGAGGTAGTCCATTTGGTTCAATACTACTGGTTAGGGGTGGAATGTAATGTGTTTTACTAAATTGTGCATTTGCTGTATTAAAAAGGACAGTATTAAAAAATAAGAATAAGAAAAACTTGAGTAGGGTATGTTTCATTTTTAGAGATCAATCAAGGTTTAAAAATACACAATTAGGTTTAAATATTTATAATGATTTATAATTAACTCTTTATAAGATTAATTTATTGTTTATTGGACTTAAATTATTCTGATTAGTTTAAAGAATTGTTTAAATTTGAATTGCTAGAAATATGCATCAGATTTATGGAAGAAAAGTTGATTTCAAAGAAAAAACCTAGTTTTTTAATTAGTAAAAAATTCAATAAATATTTAACAAAATACAATAGAAACGTTGTTATGCCAATCTTTTATGAAGATTTGTTACGATACTCGGGAGCTATTGAGGTCTATGACAAGTCAGGGGAAGATACTTTATGGCTACGTGTGTATTATCCAGAATTTGAAAGAGAAGAAATAGAAAGAAGTTTAAAGAAAATTTATACCATTTTACAATCTGATGGTAGTGACAGTGCGTTACCGTTTTTAAATATAGATGAGATTGACTATTGTACGTTTGGAAACTCTAAACCTTTTAGAATTAAAGTTAGAAATATTCTAAATGATAATTATATGTATATGTACATCAAAGTTGCTGATGCTTCAAGGGTGTACGGGTTGGAATTAGAACATTTATTGTCACCAGATAGAATTAACTTCTTGATTTATAAAAATACATTGGTTGAAAGTCATATTCAAGGTATTCCAGGAGATGTGTTTATGAATGAAGGATACAAACACTTTTCATCGAGAGATCAGAAGCAATTATCTAAAGAGTTTGTGAAATTTAACGAAAGAAGTATTATTCGACTTTTAGGAGACATGCGATCTTATAATTATGTGATAGTTCCAACACATGATTTTGATCAGGTGCAATATCGAATTAGAGCTATTGATTTTGATCAACAATCTTATGAAGGAAAATTAAAGGTATATATGCCTCAATTTTTAAAAGAGAATAACAAGTTTGTGAATATGGTTTATGATAATCTTCGTGAAGAATCCATAGAGCAATATAAAATAGAAGAACGTTCTGCTATTTCTAAGAGAATTTTAAGAGTTCAAGGAAGAGTAGAATCTTTGCTAAAATGTATGTCTGCGGATAAAATTTCTACAGATGAAAAAATAGCGAATCTAAGGCAAGAATTGTTTGAGTTTACCAAAGATGTAAAATTTAAAAAATGTGATTGTATGGGGAGTATTTTAAAAGTTGGATTTGATTTTGTTGTTCGTAATTATGAAAACGTGAATCACTACGTGGTGCACTAGTTTTATTAGACTTTGATAAGGGAGATGAAAATATTTTTTTATAAAATTAAAGACTCAGCATTCAAGAAATTAGTAAATATCAGTATCAAGATCGTCTAAGTTTTCAAACTGGTCAAAGCCATCAGCGTCTCCAAATTCATTTAATCCATAAGGATCATCATCATCTGTGTTTTTAGAACCTTTGAATTCTTTTTCCGGAGCTTTCTCAGGAATTTCTCCAATCGATAAAATTAGTTTTGGTAACTCGTCTTCTGCCGTTTCTGTTACTTCAATCAATTCAACAAAGAAAGTCCATAACTCAAGAAAGTCATACACATAAATAAGTTTTTCACCTGCATCTTCAATATTTTGATCTATGGTAGTTGTATTCATAGCCAATGCATTGGGAGAATCATCCATATTTATTAAAGGAATTTCCTCTCCTTGATTCCAATCATCATCTGTCCTATAAAAAGAAGCCATTTGCTGTCCGTTAAACCCAAAAACGTTGGTGATTGTTTTGTGTAAATCTTCCAAAGTTTTGTTTCCTTCGATTGCAATAGTTCTTATTACATCTTCTTTTACGTCTAAAACAACTCTAATTTTAAAAACCATGATTACAAGTAAATTATTCACTGCAAAAATAAACTTTAGTATTTAATAAATATGTATTTTTATCGTCCAAAGCACAAAAAAAATGACAAAATCTCAGAAGCTTGATTTAGTGAACGCTATCACCAAAAACACCTTGATGGAAACTTTGGGGATTGTTTATACTGACTTAGGGGATGATTTTTTAGAAGCTAAAATGCAAGTAAGTCCCAAAGTACATCAACCAATGGGCTTATTGCATGGAGGTGCTACAGTGGCTTTGGCAGAAAGTGTTGGGAGTGCTGCTTCGCATCTATTTATTGATAAAGACAATTATATAGTAAAAGGAATAGAAATTACCGCCAATCACTTAAAAAGTAAAAAATCAGGAGAAGTTACTGCACTGGCTTCGTTAATACATAAAGGTAAAACCACACATCTTTGGAAAATAGAAGTTAAAGATGAAGAAGGACAATTGATTTCTTTTTGTAAATTAACTAATATTGTTTTGCCTAAAACAAAATAAACATCTTTCAGATTGTTAACAATAGATTCCCTATTTACTGAGCTGTCTAAAGCATATAAAAACAATTTTCCTTTTGTAGCTTTTAGAAAACCTCATTTAAATAATGTTCATGCATTTTTTCAGAAAGATGCGTTATTGCATAAAGTCACAACTTTTAAGGAACAAGGATTTATTTTTGCTCCTTTTGATGCACATCAATCTGCTTATGTTTTAGAGGTTGATTTAGAAATTTCAGCGACTTATAATTTTAAGGAAGTAAGAGAACGAAATTCATTTGATGAAACTAGTACAGCTCAAAAAAAGCATGTGAAATTGATAGAAAAAACAATTTCATTTATAAAAGAAAATAAAATCTCTAAAATTGTAGTAGCAAGACCAAAAGAAGTCGAGTTAAAGGCTACTTTTATTGAAGTTTTTCAACAATTACTCACTAAATATCCAACAGCTTATGTTTATGTTTGGTTTCATCCAAAGGTAGGAATGTGGTTAGGAGCCACACCAGAAACTTTATTGGAAATACGCGAAGATAATTTCAAAACAATGTCTTTAGCGGGTACTCAAAAGTTCAAAGGGTCTTTAGATGTTAATTGGGGTGTAAAAGAAATAGAGGAACAACAGATGGTTACAGATTATGTATTGTCTAATTTAAAAGAGGTAACAAATACACTTGAGAATTCAGATGTTAAAACGGTAAAGGCAGGTTCTTTGTTACATTTAAGAACAGATATTAAAGGGAGTTTAAAAGAAAATTTTTCTTTAGAAAAATTGATAAAAACGTTACACCCTACACCAGCAGTTTGTGGTTTTCCAGAAGCCTTGGCAAAAGAATTTATTTTAAAAAACGAAGGATTTGATCGATCTTTTTACACCGGTTATTTAGGAGAGTTTAATAGAAATAATCATTCCAGCCTTTTTGTGAATTTGCGTTGTATGGAATTGCTAAACTCTAAGAAAGTGCGTTTGTATGTAGGGGGAGGAGTTACTGTGAAAAGTAATGCATATGATGAATGGCTAGAAACCGTTGCTAAAACAAGAACTATTGAGAGTAGTCTTTAAAGTTTATTTATAGTAGTTTACTGTATGGGTTACAGATCTAATAACCAATTCTTTTAAAATAGATAAATCTATATCTTCTAGTTTTTTTATGTACAAACAAGATTTTCCTGTTTTGTAGGTTCCTAGTTTGTTCATTAATTCTAAGTCTTTTTTAAAGCCACTCATTATATACAATGTCAAACTAGATTTTCTTGGCGAAAAACCTGTTAACATAAAATCGCCCTCTCTACCACTTTCGTATTTATAGTGATAGCTTCCAAAGCCAATAATACTAGATCCCCACATCACGGCTGGGAATCCTGTCCATTCCTGCATGAGTTTTAGCATTTGAAGAGCGTCCTGTTTTCTTTTTTCGTTTTCAACGTTTTCTAAAAACTCGAGAACATTTAATTTAGTAGGAACAGTTTTCATAGATTACTTAAAATTTATGGGATTAAAATGTAAAATAACCAAAGCACAGTTTACTCAAATATACATGATTTATTCGTAGTTTTACAACTTGAAATTTGACAGGTTTGTCTCTATGAAATATCCAAAAAATGAATTAGCGCAGTTGGTTATTGCCTCATGCAAAGCCAACGGTGTTGAAGATGTAGTTATATCCCCTGGCTCAAGGAACGCCCCTTTGACCATTGGTTTTACGCAACACCCCAATATAAATACATATAGTATTGTTGATGAGCGTTGTGCGGCTTTTGTGGCCTTAGGAATAGCACAACAAAAAAAGAAACCGGTTGCTGTTGTTTGTACTTCGGGTTCTGCTCTGTTAAATTATTATCCTGCAGTAGCAGAAGCATTTTATAGTGATATTCCTTTACTAGTTATTTCAGCAGATAGACCAGCACATTTAATTGATATAGGAGATGGACAAACCATTCGTCAAAAAAATGTGTTTGAGAATCATTCGCTCTACAATGCAAATTTGATTGTTGATGATTTTGAAAATAATAAAATAACATTAGAAAATACAATTGCTATATGTTCTGATAAAAAAGGGCCTGTTCATATAAATGTTCCTTTTGATGAACCACTGTATGAAACGGTACCTGAAATAATTGAGGTTGCAAAGAAGGAAAAAACAGAAAATCCTTTGTCTATTTTAGAGGAAGAACCTTTGGATGTAGAAGAACTACAAGGATATGCTGATGTTTGGAATTCAGCCAAAAAGAAAATAGTGTTAGTTGGTTCTCATTTTCCAAATGAGCTATTGCAAACACAAATAGATCATTTGATAAAAGATCCATCGGTTTTAGTATTTACGGAAACCATATCAAATCTTTCGAATGGAAAATTCATCAACAATATTGACCAATTATTATTTCCATTATCAGAAGATGAATTAAATCGTTTACAACCTGATATTTTATTGACACTTGGTGGGTTAGTCGTTTCTAAAAAAGTAAAACAGTTTTTGAGAAATTATCCCCCAAAAGAGCATTGGCACGTTTCTTCTAAAACAAGTTTGGATACTTTTCATTGTTTGACACGTCATTTTGAAATTTCAGCACAATTATTTTTTAGTCAATTTTTCTTTTTATCAAAGCCAACAGCTAGTGCTTATCAACAAGAGTGGTTGGCAGTAAAACAGGATAGAAAATTAGCACACGCTGCATATTTAACTAAAGCACCATATTCTGATTTTAAAGTTTTTGATAGAATTCTAAAATCTATACCAAATAATAATAACTTGCAGTTAAGTAACAGTTCCATCATTAGATATGCACAATTATTTGATGTAAATCCAAGTTTGCGTGTTTTTTGTAATAGAGGTACTAGTGGAATTGACGGAAGTACTTCTACTGCTATTGGAGCAGCTATGACAACTACGGTTCAAACTGTTTTTGTTACAGGTGATGTAAGTTTTTTTTATGATAGTAATGCTTTGTGGAACCAATACATTCCTGAAAATTTTAGAATTATTTTATTGAATAATAGTGGTGGTGGAATTTTTAAATTTATTCCAGGTCCACAAAAATCAGGATCCTTAGATTATTTTGAAACCCCACATAAATTAAATGCAAGTCATTTATGTACTATGTATGGAATTGAATATGATTTGGCTTCAACAGAGGAAGAATTAACTGTATCTTTGCAAAACTTTTATCAAGATACAGACAGTCCAAAACTGTTGGAGGTAAAAACTCCAAGTCAAATTAACGATGTTGTATTGAAAGAATATTTTAAAAGTTTAAGCGTATAATATGGATTTAGAGATTGGAGAACAAGTTGATTTAGTAATTGGAAGATTTACCAATGTAGGTATTAGTGTACTTGTAAATGGTGAGTATGAAGGTATGTTGTATAAAAACGAAGTTTTTAAACGAGTTCGTGAAGATCAAAAAATGACGGGTTATGTAAAGTTTATTCGTGAAGACGGAAAACTTGATATTTCTTTACAACCTATAGGATTTCTAAATAAAATTAGCGAAAACGAAGGTGTTATTTTAGAAAAATTAAAATCTTTAGAAGGAGGTTTTATCGGTTTGAATGATAAAAGTAGTCCTGATGATATTAAATATCATTTAAAGATGAGTAAAAAATCTTTTAAAAGTGCTATTGGAGGTTTGTACAAAGCAAAATTGATTGTAATTTCTTCAAAAGGAATTTATTTAACAGAAGAAGAAGGAAAATAAAATTTAGTTATTTTCTGCATCCACTATTTCTTCAGTATTTTCTATTTCAGATGTGTTTTCTGTCTCGGATGGATTTTCTTCTATAGCTGACTCCTCTGTGTTTTCAGTGTTTTTCTCTATAGGAACAGTATCTTCTGTTTTCGGTTCATAAGGAGCTTTGGCTTCTTCTTGCATTTGTAATTGCTTATCTGCAATTCTTTTAATGTTTTTAAAGAAACCAAGAGAGTAGGGAGAATCTTCAGGTATTTTTTGATAGCCTTTTTTGTATTCTAAAAGAGCTTCTCGGTATTCTAGTTTTCTTTCATGATACATTCCTAAATAATAATTACCTAACTCATCTTTAGGAAAACGCTTTAAAGCCATGTCTCCAAGTTTTTTTAAGTAAACACCATTTTCTTTGTCCATTACTAAAGATTCTATCGCGATAAAATCTTGTTTTCTAATCGGAATTTTTTTTCCGAATAAATATTTAATGTATTCATATTTGTAAAGTAAATATTCAATAGCTGCTTGTGGAGTTAAATATTCAATATTTTCTTTGTATTCTTCTTTTGAGATTGGAGAGTAAGTAGTAAAAATAAAATCTAGAGCACTTGCAATACTTTGTGGTATAGCTGTGATTTTAGAAGCGTTTTCAAAGGTTTCTAATTTGTAATTGAAATAATTGTTTTTTAATTGACTTATATTTAGATCAACATCTAAAATAGTTTTCTTCGTTTTTTGTTTGGTTTCCTTTCCTAAAGAAACATAATAATAAAAATCTTTTCCTCCCAAACCTTCAGCATATGTACTAACATAATCTGGCATGTCTGGTGCGTAATATGGGTTAATGTTTATGTAAGCATTAAATAAAGGCGATTTTTCGAATAAGAAATAATTGGTAAAATTTGCGGTAAGTTCATTACCAATAATTGTTGTAAAGTTTGCTACTCTATAGTATTTCTCTATAAAAGGGACTAATTCAGTGCTTATATATTGAAAAACATTCATACTGGCATTAGTAGGATAACTGTTCAATATATTATAACCATAATCTCTTTGCTTAAATTCTTCAATATCTTGTGAAACACCAACGATTATTTGTTCAGGAATAATTCCTTTTTTAGAATATAATTTAGAGATACCCACATAAGAATCAAATAAATCATCGGCATCTAAAACTATGGCAAGCGGATAACTTAATTTGTCATTTTCGAAGTAATTTTTAGGGATATAAATCTTTATAACTTTTATTTCACTCAAGGCTGCAGAGTTTACATCTCTTTCAATTATTTCTTGTGCAAAACTGACATTAAAAATAAAGAAAGAATAAAGGAAAATAAGAGATTTGTTCATAAGGGGTATTAAAAAATTTATTCGAATGTACTAATTTTTTTAGTTTTTTCAATAGTTATATATTTACATCAAATTTAAAAAAACAATATGGACCAAGTAAAATGGGTATCTGTAAAACCTTCAACTCATTTAGGTGAAGATTATCAAGATATTACCTATAAAAAGTCAGGGAATACTGCTAGAATTGCATTTAACCGCCCTAACGTAAGAAATGCATTTAGACCTAGAACTACCTCAGAATTATATGACGCTTTTTATGATGCACAAGAAGATAACGATATTGGCGTAATATTATTGTCTGCTGAAGGACCTTCAACTAAAGACGGAGTTTATTCTTTTTGTTCAGGGGGAGATCAAAATGCGAGAGGTCATAAAGGATATGTGGGAGATGATGGAAGTCATAGATTAAATATATTAGAAGTTCAACGTTTGATCCGTTTTATGCCAAAAGTAGTGATTGCTGTAGTTCCTGGTTGGGCTGTTGGTGGGGGGCACAGTTTACATGTAGTATGTGATTTAACTTTGGCAAGTAAAGAACACGCTATTTTTAAACAAACCGATGCCGATGTAACTAGTTTTGATGGTGGTTATGGTTCTGCTTATTTAGCGAAAATGGTAGGGCAAAAAAAAGCACGGGAAATTTTCTTTTTGGGAAGAAATTATTCTGCACAAGAAGCTTTTGAAATGGGGATGGTGAATGCCGTAATTCCTCATGATGAATTAGAAGCTACTGCATATCAATGGGCACAAGAAATTTTAGAAAAATCACCAACGTCTATTAAAATGTTGAAATTTGCTATGAATTTAACAGATGATGGTATGGTAGGACAGCAAGTGTTTGCTGGAGAAGCTACACGTTTGGCTTATATGACGGATGAAGCCAAAGAGGGAAGAAATGCCTTTTTAGAAAAGAGAAAACCAAATTTCGATAAAAAATATATAGTCTAGTTATTGGGTGATAGGGGGAGGCAGTTATATAATTGTTTGTACTGAAGCTTAGATTTAAACAATTTCACAATTCAATAAAAAAATGAAACCACAAATAGTTACGTTTTTAATAAAATGTCCCGATCAAAAGGGAATCATTGCAAAGCTTACACATTTCTTTTATCAAGAAGGATTTAATATTATTAGTTCGCAACAGTATACGAATTCAGAATCGGAAAAATTCTTTATGAGAATTCGATTAGCGTCAGACTCCTCAGTACTTTTAAGTAAGGAGCAATTGCAGGAACGTTTTGGAAGATTGGCGGAAGCTTATCAAATTACTTGGAAAGTAGATTATGGGCGTAAAAAGCAGAAAGTCGCAATTCTAGTATCTCATACAAGTCACAATTTATACGATTTATTACATAGACACAAAGAAGGTAAATTAAATTGTGAAGTTGCGATGGTGGTTAGTAACCATGAAAAATTAAAACCAATTGCTGAAATGTTCGGAATACCTTTTTATTACCAACCGGTAACAAAAGAAACTAAGCAAACCCAAGAAAATGCACTTATTAGTTTGTTTGATGAGCATGAAATTGATTTGTTGGTAATGGCGAGATATATGCAAATACTATCAACAAATTTTATCAAGCATTTTGAGAATAGAATTATTAACATTCATCATTCATTTTTACCTGCCTTTCAAGGAGCGAATCCTTATAAGAGAGCTTATGAAAGAGGGGTGAAATTAATTGGAGCTACAGCTCATTATGCGACCGAAGATTTGGATGAGGGACCAATTATTGAACAAGGAGTAGAGCGTGTTACACATGAGAGTACACCAACTTCTTTGAAGAAAATAGGAGCAGATATTGAAACTATGGTTTTAGCTAGAGCCGTGAATTGTCATTTAAATAATCAAATTATTGTTGATGGAAACAAAGCCATTGTTTTTCCAGAAACAGGAGAGTAATATAGCACTATGAAAATAATTTGTATTGGGCGTAATTATGCCAAGCATATAGAAGAATTAGAAAGTGAAAGACCAGAAGAACCAGTTATTTTTTTAAAGCCAGACTCTGCAATTCTTCCAAAAAAAATGCCATTTTTTATTCCTGTTTTTAGTGAAAATGTGCATTATGAGGTAGAGGTTTTGGTGAAGATTAATAAAGTAGGAAAACACATTAGTCCAAAATTTGCTCATAAATACTATGATGAAGTAGGTTTGGGAATTGATTTTACAGCAAGAGATATTCAAGAAAAGTGCAAGGCAAAAGGTTTGCCATGGGAAAAAGCCAAAGCTTTTGATGGAAGCGCTGTTATTGGTCAATTTTATTCCAAAGAAAATTTTGATTCTATAAATAATATATCTTTTGGTTTAACCAAAAACGGTGAATTAGTACAAGAAGGGAATACAAATACAATGTTGTGGAAAATTGATGAGCTAGTGGCCTATGTTTCACAATATTTTACTTTGAAAAAAGGAGATGTTATTTTTACAGGAACTCCAGCAGGAGTTGGAACTGTTGCAGAAAATGATGTTCTTGTTGGAACTTTGGAAAGTGAAACGGCATTTGAAATTAAAGTAAAATAAAATGGAGCAATCTATAATTGATTTCTCAATTTTTGATTACTCCATCATCTACATGATTCTTTGTTATTTTCTAAAAATGAGATAGTTTTAGGAATTGTAGTTTTTGTCTAGTGAACTCCACTTTTCAAATGCTTTTGCATATCCTTGGTTTTTAGATTTTATCAACCATTTCAAACCCTCTTTTTTATTTTCTTTAGTGCCTTTTCCTTCTAAATACATTGTTGCTAAATAGTACTGTGCTTCTGATATGTTCTGCTCGGCTGCTTTTTGTGCCCAGTAAAAAGCTTTCTTATTGTTTTTACGTACTTTATAACCTCTAAGGTACATTCGTACTAAATTAAGTTGTGCTTTGGCATAGCCATTTTCCGCAGATGCTTCCATGAAAGAAATGGCTTTTGAAATATTTTTTTCTACAGTACGTCCATTGAAATAGTTTTCTCCAATTTTATATTGCTTTTCTGCCAATGTATGTTCTTTATTTTCTTTTTTCGAATTTTGTGCAAAGGCACTAATTGAAATAACCGTCATTAAAATTGCTAAAGTTTTCGATAAATACATGTCTGTTGTTTTTAATGTTTGATAAGACAAATATATAATTGTTTATAGTACTATGCAAAACATAGTACTATTTTGTGATAATTTTAACAAATGATAATAACTTGCTGTTTATACAATAGAAATTTTTGCAAAAGAAAAACACCCCATTGAAAAAATATCAATGGGGTGTTATTGTATGAGGTGTGTTTTTATCTATTTTTCATAGATGGCATTGAACAAATCTATGTAGATTTCTTTTATAACTTTTCTTTTCATTTTTAGAGTAGGGGTTAAGTGTCCACCATCTATACTCCATTCATCGGGAGTTAATTTAAATTTTTTAATTTGCTCCCATTTTCCAAAGTTCTTATTGCAAATGTCTATTTCTTGCTGAATTCTTTCAATTACTTTTGGGTTGTTACATAAGCTTTCATTGTCATGATCAACTGAAATATGTTTGATGTCTTCCCAGTTTTTAATAAATTCAAAATTAGGTTGAATAAGAGCAGCTGGCATTTTTTCTCCTTCACCAATAACCATAATTTGCTCTATAAATCGAGATTGTTTTAATTCGTTTTCTAGCAGTGCAGGCGCTACATATTTACCTCCTGACGTTTTAAACATTTCTTTTTTTCTATCGGTTATTTTTAAAAAACCATCTTCAGAAATTTCTCCAATATCTCCGGTATGAAAATAATCACCAGACATAACCGAGTCTGTTTTTTCCTGATCTTTGTAGTAGCCCATCATTACGTTTGGTCCTTTTACAAGAATTTCTCCATCTTCAGCAATTCTAACATCTACATTGTTAATTATTCTTCCTACCGTTCCTATTCTGATTCCATTGTTAAAAGGACAGTTTACGGATATTACAGGAGAAGTTTCGGTTAAGCCATAGCCTTCCAATATAGGCATTCCAGCCGCAGAAAAAACCCTTATCAATCTTGGTTGTAAAGCTGCAGAACCAGAAACTAGGGTATTTATGTTTCCACCTAATGCCTCTTGCCACTTGCTAAAAATTAATTTTCTAGCAATTTTTAATTGAAATTCATAGCACCAACCATTTTGTCCGTAGGGTTCAAATTTCAATCCTAAATTTACTGCCCAAAAAAACAGCATTTTTTTTATTCCTGTTAGTTCAGTTCCTTTGGCAACAATTTTATCATATACTTTTTCATACAACCTAGGAACAGCTGTCATGATATGCGGTTTAATTTCTTTTAAGTTGTCACTAATTTTATCTGGAGATTCTGCAAAGTATACCTCAATTCCACAGTACATATATAAGTAAAGTATAATTCTTTCAAAGACATGACAGACAGGTAGAAAACTCAAAGCTTTTGCGGCTCCTTGCTCTAGAGGTACTCTAGGAGTGCTGTCTAAAACATTAGAAACTAGGTTTTTATGTGATAACATAACTCCTTTAGGTTTTCCTGTAGTTCCGGAAGTGTAAATGATCGTAGCTAAATCTTCAGGTTTTACTTCTTTTTTTATTGCATCAACTTGAACTTGTAAGCTTTGGTCTTCACCTAATTCTAAAACTTCTTTCCAATTTTTTTCTCCTGAAATATCATCAAAAGTATATACTTCTTTTAATAGTGTATTTCCTTTTATTTGATTTAATTTTTCAAGTATAGAAGCATCAGAAACAAAACAATACGTAGCTTCAGAATGATTTAATATGTATTCATAATCTTCTTTACTAATAGTAGGGTAAATAGGCACATTTTGTGCGCCAACCTGTAATATCCCCATGTCTATTACATTCCATTCCGTTCTGTTTGTAGTGGAAATAATAGCTATTTTATCATTAGGTTGTATGCCTAGTTTTAACAGTCCTCTACTAATCTTATTAAACTGCTCAATAAACGTAGTACTAGACAGGCTAATCCACTCATCCCCGTACTTTGTGGTAAAGGCTTTCTGAAGGTTGAATTTTTCTTGCTGATAGTAAGGGAAATCAAATAATACCGATATATCTTTCATAAGTAAGTTGTCAGTTTAGGATCTTTGGTTAACAGATGTTAATGCAAAATAAGGAAATTATGAGAAACTACAATACCGATAGGTTAATTCTTATCTCATTAAGAAAGGTTTTAGGTTTTATTGAAAGTCAAAAGTATTTTTAATATATAATTGTAGTCTTTATAATTTGATATTATGATTAATTAATGAGGAGAATTTATTTCACTTCTATTAACAACTAAATTTTTAAAAAAGCAATGAAACAATGTTTGTGAATTTTTAAAAGGATTTAATTTCGAATTATTTTTATGGTTTTTATTCTATTATTATTGTGAACTCTTAAAGAGTATATTCCTTTTGGAACCTGATTATATGGAGGTTCTAAAGTAATTTCATCTGTAGAGATATTGTTTCGTGAAAATATTATTTTTCCTAGCATATTAATAATTTGAACTTCTTTACTAGTATTAGATTCTTGGAATATTAGTGTCAACTTACCCTTGAATGGATTTGGGTATGTGGCAGATGTAATTAAATTATTAGCGATGGTTTCAGAGGAAAGATTAGTTTCATCACTTGCAAATATTCTAAATTCTTTTAGGTTTACCCAAGTTGAGGTTTCTCCTAATGATACACCAGTAACAACAATACGTACAAATTGTGCGTTAATATTGTTAACATGTTCTGAGATTGGGGCACTTACTTTTCCTTGAACATTATTTGATTTGGCATCTAATAAAAGCTCATAAGTATCAGAACTTTTTTCCTTAGCCCATATTTCAAATTGATAAGCTCTATCTTTAAATGTGACAAGTTGTATTTTAGAAATTGATTTTAATTGCCCTAAATCAACATCTAAATTTTGTGGAAATGAATATGCTGCCCATCTAGATACAGTATTATCATCTATAGCATGAGTACCTAAGTTGACTCCATTTGAATCATTTTGTTCATCAGATACAGTAACAGGTTTATATAATGCTTGATTAGAAATTGCGTTGTCAACTTTTACTAACGTTTCAGCAGTAAAATTCCCATCTACGGTAGTTGCAGTTATAGTTACGATACCAGTTGAATGTGAAGTTATAACTCCATCAACTACGCTAACAATATTATTATCACTAGAGGTCCAGTTTATTTGTTTATTACTTGCTTCGCTAGGTGTAATTGTTGGAGTAATAGTTGTCGTTTCATTTATTTGCATTAATAACTTTGTGAATTTTAACGATATATTTTCAACTGAGGTTGGAACAGGTGTACCAACCGTAATAATATAGGTGTCAACAAAGTTGCCGTCTTCTGTAGTAGCTGTTATTGTGGCCGTTCCATTAGCAATTCCAGTAATTCTTCCTGTGTTTTTTGTTACTGTAACAACGTTCGGTTTACTTGAAACCCAATTCACTTTTCTAGCAGTTGCATTTAGAGGAAGTACATTAGGATTTAATACAATGGTTTCATCAATAGTTATATTGTTTGATGCTGAACTAATAGTTAGACCAGTAACAGGGATGTTTACACCTGAGGATTTTAATAAATTAATCCATGATGGAATATAACCTAGCCTGAATTCTATTTGAGCTTCATATAATGATTTTTCATCCACAAATTTTCCTGCTGATTCAATGGCTTCACACTGATTAGAATTCATTGTTAAACCTTTGAGTCCTGATAGTATGGGTTTTACGATTTGTGTTTTATATTTTAATCCAGGTTGCCATAAATTTGTGGTAGCTGTAGTTTTATCTTCGGCAACACCATCAAAATTCCAAACAACCAATTTTTCTAAATGATTAGGGACTGAAGTATCGGCTCCTCCCATATTAAAAAACAGTCCTCCCGTGCAATAATCAAAAAGGGTGAATCTTGGTTGACTCGAATGCATTTCAACTCCTGAACGTCCATCTTTAGGATGGTTGTTTCGCCAAAGAACAGAGCCAATAGATGTTTTACTTACACCGCAGCCATGCCAGGTTCCATTTCCAGATATTTTACTTTCATTGTCATTTGCATGAGGATCTGTAGCATCTCCGGTGGCATTGTCTTCGTTCATTCCAATAAAACATCTGGTTGAGGACGCTGCTGTAATAAAATTATGTCCAGGATTATCTTTATATTTATTACTTACTGCGGAGCAATTTGTAGAGAATCGGAACAATGCAGCTTGTGACATTTGAGAGAAAACGACGTTTTTAATCCATCCATTTACAACACCCTTAAACTGAATACCACTCCAGCCTGAGGAGCCTGCAAAATTATAATCTGTAATTTCTTCGGGATCTATAAAAGGGATATTAGCTGTTACATTATTTTTAAGATCTATTTTAGTTTGTTCAGAAGATTTATGATGGAAATGTTTCCAAACAAAACCACCTTTATATTGTAAATCTTCAATACCTACTTCTTCAATATGATTATATGTGTAAATCTTCCAATTATAGTCAATATTCACATCTTTAAGGATGGGCTCGTTGAAAATTAATTTATTCCCATCTTTTCCAATTATTTTATGATATTCAGCTATTGTTACCCCTTCCTCTATCATTTTGTTTTTAGTATTATCAGGTCTGATATATAAATCACTTTTTACATAAGGGAAAAGTTGTTCAGTTAAAAGTGATGAACTTGTGTTGTTTTCTACTTTTAGGAGTATCCAGTTACCTATTGCTAATCTATAATCATTTACATTGTTTACTTCTACAGAAAATGTTTCTTTGAAAGCATTTGCTGTTACGTTTGTTATAAAATTACCTCTATAAGAAAAATTTGATGGTTCGAATTCAAATAAATAAGGGCAGGAATAGTCTGCAATAGGTTTTCTATCTCCATTATTTTTTATGCCTGGATTACTTGGGCTTAAGTACTGTCTTTGGTAGAGTATGGTTCCATTGTTGCCTGAACCACTACCTTTAATAATGATATTACTTTTACTGATTTTAATAGTGTTATTTCTATTTGCATTTGTATTAACAACAAAAGTTCCAGGAGGGAATTTAATAATAGCTGTCTTTCCTTTGTTTTTTGTAACATATACTTCAGCAGAATCAATTGCTCGTTGAATAGAAGCTTTGTCATCAGTTATCCCATCTCCTTTAGCATTAAATGGAGTGTCTTTTACATTAAATTCTTTTGATTGAGCAAAAGTTGTTGGAATTGCTTTTTCTCCATTATGATATCCTGCATATGAAAATGTAGGTAAAATGGTAGATTTAGTTTTATCAAGTTGGGCTTCTTTCCATTTTTTTAAAAGTATGCTTGAGTTTTGAGAAGATATTTTAGTATTAATAGCATTTATAAGTATAAATAATATTAATAGTATTGGTTTCAAGGTTCTCATAGTTTTGTTGGTTGTTAAGGTTGAATAATTCAAAATTAGAAAGAATTAATCTCCTTAAGGGGTAAGTTTTGTTCCAATGAAGGGGGGATTATTGGATGCAATAGTTGGACGAATTAC
>JBHOTE010000012.1:0-49655 GCA_042584125.1 Bacteroidota bacterium | reverse complement strand
ATTGTAGATACTAACTCTCAATGGATGGGAGTGGAATTGAATAAAATTGGTGTTCAAGTGTATCAAATCGCATCTATACAAGACGATAAGGATCATATTTTAAAAGCTTTGAAAGATGCAGGAGAAAACGCCGACATTGTAATTGTGACAGGGGGGTTAGGTCCAACTAAAGATGATATTACAAAACATACTTTTGCTACTTTTTTTGAAGATCAACTTGTTTTGGATGAAGGAGTGGTAGCACATGTGAAAAAAATGTTTGCTACGAGAGGAATTCCTTTTTCTGATTTGAATAGAGACCAAGGTTTGGTTCCTTCAAAATGTACGGTACTACACAATGCTCTAGGAACGGCTCCTGGTATGTGGTTAGAAAAAAATAATACAATATATATAAGTCTGCCTGGAGTACCTTTTGAAATGAAAGGATTGATGTCAGAAAGTGTGTTACCAAAATTACAAGAAAAATTTACGCTACCTTTTATTCAGCATAAAACCATCATGACATACGGAATGGGGGAGAGTGCTTTGGCTGAAACGATTGAAGAATGGGAAGATGCTTTGCCAAAACATATCAGCTTGGCTTATTTACCGTCTCCTGGTACTGTAAAATTGCGTTTGTCGGGTTCTAGTACAAATAAGCAAAAATTATCGGAAGAAATAGAGCAGCAAGTTTTAGCTTTGCAAGATATTATTGGAGAATTAATTGTTGGCTTTGATACTGGAGAAACAATACAAGTATTAGTAGGTAAATTGTTGACAGAAAAAAAACAAACTTTGTCGGTTGCAGAAAGTTGTACGGGAGGGATGATTTCCCAGTTATTGACTGAAAATCCAGGAGCTTCTAATTTTTTTATGGGAGGTGTGGTTGCTTATCATGCTAACGTTAAAGTTAATGAATTGCAAGTTTCTGAGGACTTAATTAAAAAACATACAGTAGTTAGTAAAGAAGTTGCTGAAGCTATGGCTATTGGAATTCAAAAAAAAATGGGAACAAGTTATGCTCTTGCAACTACCGGGAATGCTGGACCTACAACGGATGATACAGACAAATCAGTAGGTGTAGTTTGTATTGCTGTTGCTACGCCAAAAGGGGTTTTTTCCGAAGAATTTAATTTTGGAACACCGAGGGAAAAAGTAATTCTCAGAAGTTCGAATAAAGCTTTAGAGCTGCTGAGAAAAGAAATATTAAAAAACTATTAAAAATAGTTTGGAGGAATCTAGAAATATTCGTTAATTTGCACCTCGTTAAGAAATAATACTAAAAATAGTTTTAAAGATGTCAAGAGTTTGTGAACTTACAGGAAAAAAAGCAATGGTAGGAAACAATGTTTCTCATGCATTGAATAGAACAAAAAGAAAATTTGACGCTAATTTAATTACAAAGCGTTTTTATATTCCAGAAGAAGATAAATGGATTAAGTTGAAAGTTTCTACTTCAGCTTTGAAAAATATCAATAAAAAAGGAATAACAGCAGTTCTTAAAGAAGCAAAAGAAAAAGGTTTTATTAAATAAGAACACTTTTCTTATAAAAATATATAGAGATGGCAAAAAAAGGTAACAGAATCCAGGTAATTTTAGAGTGTACAGAGCATAAAGCTACTGGTCAAGCAGGTACTTCTAGATACATTACAACAAAGAATAAAAAAAATACTCCAGATAGAATGGAATTGAAAAAATTCAACCCTATCTTGAAGAAAATGACAGTTCACAAAGAAATTAAATAAGATAAGACATGGCAAAGAAATCAGTAGCAACGTTACAGACAGGTTCAAAAAGATTGTCTAAAGCTATCAAAATGGTAAAGTCTCCTAAAACTGGAGCTTATATGTTTGTTGAAGCAATTATGGATCCTTCTAAAGTAAATGACTTTTTAAACAAAAAGTAATTTGCTTATAAATACAATATTAAAAGCTACTTTCATTTTATTGAAAGTAGCTTTTCTTATATGTGATAAATGCTTATTTTTGACATAATTGCTGAAAAAAGCAATACTCCTTTAATGTAAAATTATGAGTTTTTTTAAAAAGATATTTTCAAAAGAAAAAAAAGAAACCTTAGACAAGGGTTTAGAGAAAACAAAAACTAGCTTTTTCTCTAAACTAACCAAAGCCGTTGCAGGTAAGTCTACTGTTGATGATGAGGTACTAGATGAATTGGAAGAGGTTTTAATTTCTTCTGATGTTGGGGTAGATACTACTTTAAAAATCATTGATAGAATTGAAGCCCGTGTTGCTAAAGATAAATATTTAGGAACGGATGCTTTAAATGAAATTTTACGAGAAGAAATTGCAGGTTTGTTGTCAGAAACAAATGTGGGGAATGATTCTGAGTTTACAATACCAGAGAATAAAAAGCCTTATGTGTTAATGGTCGTTGGTGTTAATGGGGTTGGTAAAACAACAACCATTGGAAAATTGGCATTACAATTTAAAAAGCAAGGTTTAAATGTTGTTTTAGGTGCAGCAGATACGTTTAGAGCGGCTGCAATAGATCAATTGCAAGTTTGGGCAGATAGAGTAGATGTTCCTATTGTTCGTCAGGAAATGGGTTCTGATCCTGCTTCGGTGGCTTTCGATACGCTAAAGTCTGCGGTAGCTCAAAATGCCGATGTGGTAATTATTGATACTGCTGGACGATTGCATAATAAAGTAAATTTAATGAACGAGTTAACCAAGATAAAACGAGTTATGCAAAAGGTGGTTTCAGATGCGCCTCATGATGTTTTATTGGTTTTAGATGGTTCTACGGGGCAAAATGCTTTTGAGCAAGCAAAACAGTTTACATTGGCAACGGAGGTAACTTCTTTGGCGGTTACCAAACTAGATGGAACAGCAAAAGGGGGAGTTGTAATTGGTATTTCTGATCAATTTCAAATTCCTGTTAAATACATTGGAGTTGGAGAGGGAGTTGATGATCTACAGGTATTTAATAAAGTAGAATTTGTAGATTCTTTTTTTAAATAAAATAATTTCACATAAAAATATAATAAGAGCACTTTTTTAAGTGCTCTTTTTTTGTTTGGAGGTTTCTAAAAATAATGCAATAAATCTTATTTGTATTGAGTATTTTTGCAGCCTAAATATTTTATTGATGAGAACGAAATCTACCAAGCAAAATAAAATCAATGTGGTGACCTTAGGATGCTCCAAGAATGTATATGATTCTGAAGTATTAATGGGGCAATTAGAAGCCAATGATAAAGAGGTGGTGCATGAAGATGAAAATGACGATGGAAACATAGTAGTAATTAATACTTGTGGTTTTATTGGAAAAGCAAAAGAAGAATCAATAAATACAATTTTGCACTATGCAGAAAAGAAAAGCGCAGGGGAAGTAGATAAAGTTTTTGTTACGGGCTGTTTGAGTGAGCGTTATAAGCCTGATTTAGAAAAAGAAATTCCAGATGTTGATGAGTATTTTGGAACGCATGATTTGCCAAATCTATTAAAGGTACTGGAGGCTGATTATAAGCATGAATTGATAGGTGAGCGTTTGACTACAACTCCAAAGCATTATGCATATTTAAAAATTGCTGAAGGATGTGATCGCCCTTGTTCATTTTGTGCCATTCCTTTAATGCGTGGGAAACATGTTTCTACTAAAATTGAAGATTTGGTAATTGAAGCTACTAAATTGGCTGAAAAAGGAATTAAGGAATTAATTTTAATTGCGCAAGACTTAACGTATTACGGTTTAGATATTTATAAAAAACGTGCTTTGGCCGATTTGTTAAATGAATTGGTAAAAGTAGATGGAATTGAATGGATACGTTTGCATTATGCATTTCCTGCAGGTTTCCCAGTAGATGTTTTGGAGGTAATGAGAAATGAACCTAAAGTTTGTAATTATTTAGATATTCCTTTACAACATATCAATACAGAAATATTGCAATCTATGCGTCGAGGTACCACGCATGAAAAAACGGTTTCATTAATTGAAAAATTCCGTTCAGAAGTTCCAAAGATGGCAATTAGAACAACATTAATTGTTGGGTATCCTGGTGAAACGGAAGAGATATTTGAAGAATTGAAACAATGGGTGATAGATTCTCGTTTTGATAGATTGGGGGCTTTTGCTTATTCGCATGAAGAAAACACACATGCAGGTACTTTAAATGATGATGTACCTGAAGATGTAAAAGAAGCTCGCGTTGCTGAAATAATGGAAATTCAAGCACAAATTTCTTTTGAGTTAAATCAAGAGAAAGTTGGGAAAACGATAAAATGTTTGTTTGACCGTAAGGATGGGAATTATTTTATTGGACGTACTGAATTTGATTCGCCTGATGTAGATAATGAAGTAATGATTGATGCTACAAAACATTATGTACAAGTAGGTCAATTTGTCAACGTTCATATTACCGAAGCGGGTGATTTTGATTTATATGGAGAACCTGTTTAAGAGTTTTGATTGCTACGTTTTTAGTGTCACTATGTGATGCTAACGGATGTTAATTTGTTGTTGTCTGTTCTAGTGATTTTGAAGTATGAAAAATTGTATCGAGAATCAAAAGGATTCAATGGATAAGATCTGTTCTTTTATTTGAATTTAAGTATTCTTAAAATTAGATCAGGTGTCAATTCAATAAAATGAATATGAAAAAAGCTTATTTTAATTGGAGTACCGGTAAAGATTCTTCTTTGGCGTTGTATAAAATATTACAAGAAAAAGAATTTGAAATAGGAACTTTGCTGACCAACGTAAATGGTGAGTTTGGAAGAGTTTCTATGCATGGACTTCGTGAAGAACTTTTAGATGAACAAGCCAAGAATATTCGTTTACCACTGCAGAAAATCCATTTTCCGGGAGATGTTACTATGTCCTTGTATGATAGAATTATGAAGGAAGCAATGGAGAATATTTTAGAGGAACAGTACGAATACGCCATTTTTGGTGATATTTATTTGGAAGATTTAAAGGCTTACAGAGATAAAAAATTAAAAGAAGTTGGTTTGCAAGGTGTTTATCCTCTTTGGAAAAAAGACACCAAAGCACTGTTGTTAGAGTTTATAAGTCTAGGATTTAAGGCGATTACGGTTTGTGTAAATGCCAAATTGTTAGATAAAAGTTTTGTAGGAAGAGTTATAGATGAACAATTTATAAACGACTTACCTGAAAATATAGATGTCTGTGGTGAAAATGGTGAGTTTCATACTTTTGTTTATGGTGGACCTATTTTTTCAAAACCAATAAATTTTGAAATAGGTGAAAAGGTGTTAAAAACCTATACAGCCCATCAAAATGATTCTGAGGATAATTGTACTAATTATTCAAAAGATAAAAATGAAGATTGTTACAAAGACAAGGATGAACAAAATGCATGGGATACTGGTTTTTGGTATTGCGATTTAATTCCAGTAAAATCTTAGAATTACCTATTTGTGTATTATCTAGAAGAAAGGATTATTCAAATCCCGATTTAAAGGACATTCTTATTATCTTTGATTTTGAATTTTGAATTAGAATTAATTTGTCTCTTTTTACTGCTAGAAATTTTATAAACGTAATATTACCCTTGCCTTTGCAAAGGTTGTTTACCTATAGCATTACTGATGCGGAGGTAGGTTTTTTGAAAAAAGGAATGCGTGTTGCAGTGCCTTTTGGAAAATCCAAAATTTATACGGCATTGGTGCATGAAATTCATCAAAAAGCACCTCAAGAATATGAGGCAAAGCCCATTCATCAAATTTTAGATGACAAACCTATTGTTAATGAAATACAATTAGAACATTGGGCTTGGGTAGCTAATTATTATATGTGTTCTTTGGGAGATGTATATAGAGCTGCTTTGCCTTCGGCCTTTTTATTAGAAAGTGAAACCATTGTATTAAGAAATCCATCTTTTGTGGATGAATCTGTTTTGACAGATACAGAGTTTTTAATTTTTGAGGCATTGTATCATCAATCGCAATTGTCTGTTTTAGAAATTAGCGGAATTTTATCTAAAAAAAATATACTGCCTCTGCTAAAGTCTATGTTGGCAAAAGAAGCAGTAGTGTTAAAAGAAGAAATTTACGAACAATACAAGCCTAAATTGGTGAAATATGTTCGTTTAACAGAGCAATATAAACAAGGCACAGCGTTAAACGATTTATTATTGTCTGTTGCTAGGGCAAAAAAACAGCACCAAGCTTTAATGACCTATTTTTCTTTAGAAGGTCAGACCAAAAAGCCGATCAAATCAAAAGATTTAGAAGAAAAGGCAGGGGTTTCTAATGCCGTTATTAAGGGATTGGTAGCTAAAGAAATATTAGAGTTTTACCACTTACAGGTAGATAGAGTTAATTTTAGGCCCGCGGAAGGAAAATTAAAGTCTCTTAATGAATTTCAAGGGCAAGCTTTTCAAGAAATAAAAACGTCTTTTAAAACGAAAGCAGTGACTTTGTTGCATGGAGTGACGAGCAGTGGGAAAACAGAAGTTTATTCAAAATTAATTCAAGAACAATTAGAATTAAAAAAACAGGTGTTGTTTTTAGTACCTGAAATAGCTTTAACAACTCAGTTGATTCAAAGATTACAAGATGTTTTTGGAGGGAAGATTGCGGTTTTTCATTCAAAGTATTCTATGAATGAAAGAGTGGAAGTTTGGAATAATGTACTGAATAATAAACCGAAGGCACAAATAGTTCTGGGAGCAAGATCTTCGGTCTTTTTACCTTTTTCTAATCTCGGGTTAGTAATTGTGGATGAAGAACATGAAACATCTTATAAGCAGTTTGATCCTTCGCCACGTTACCATGCAAGAGATGCAGCAATTCTATTAAGTCACCAACATAAAGCAATAACTTTATTAGGCTCGGCGACACCAAGTCTGGAGACTTATTTTAATGCAACCAATAATAAATATGGACATGTTTCATTAACCAAACGTTTTGGTGACGTACAGTTGCCAGAAATGGAATTGGTAGATATCAAAGAAAAACACCGAAAGAAAAGAATGACAGGTCATTTTTCTGATCGGTTGATTAAAGAAATTACGACTTCTATAGAAAATAAAGAACAGGTTATTTTATTTCAGAATAGAAGAGGTTTTTCTCCTATTGTAGAATGTGAAACCTGTTCGGTAGCTCCTCAGTGTCCGAATTGTGATGTCAGTCTAACGTATCATAAATACAGAAAGGAATTACGCTGTCATTATTGTAATTATCGACAAGCAATGCCGTTAAAATGTGGTGCTTGTGGTTCGGAAAAATTAACGACTATAGGTTTTGGAACTGAGCAAATTGAATTGGAGTTAAAAGAATTATTTCCTGAAGTTAATGTGGGGCGTATGGATTTGGATACTACGAGAGGGAAGTATGGATATCAAAAAATAATTGGAGCTTTTCAAGCACAAGAAATAGATATTTTAGTAGGTACTCAAATGCTTTCTAAAGGATTAGATTTTGGAAATGTGAGTTTGGTAGGGGTATTGAATGCAGATACCATGTTGAATTTTCCAGACTTTAGAGCGCATGAAAGAACCTATCAAATGTTGATTCAAGTAGCGGGTAGGTCAGGAAGATCAAAAAAACGAGGTAAAGTTATTATTCAAACTTTCAATCCTTATCATCAAATATTACAGCAAGTCTCTACCAATTCTTATTTAGAAATGTATAAGGAGCAACTGGAGGATCGTTGGCAATTTCATTACCCACCTTACTATAGAGTCTTAAAAATAACTTTAAAACATCGAGATTTAATTCGGTTAGAAGAGGCTTCAGAGTGGTTAGGTCAATCTTTAGGGAATGCTTTTAATGAAAATGTATTAGGGCCAACATCACCTTCTGTTTCAAGGGTTCGAAACTTGTATATCAAACATATCACCGTTAAAATCCCACCAAAACAATCTTTAGCGGGAACAAAAAAGCATATAGAAAAAATCAAATCTACTTTTATGGCGATTGGTGCATTTCGTTCTGTTCGTTTGGGAATAGATGTAGATTCTTATTAGTCTAAATCTTATTTTTTACGAGTTAATTTATTGTCTAAATTTAATGTCATTCCCATATAAAAATTAATTCCTTGATTGTTAATGTCTAAATTCTTTAAACGGGATAAGTGATCAATATACTTTGTATTAAAAATATTTTTTACTCCTGTGTTAATTTCAATAGGAGTCTTTTTTGAATTGATATGGATATTCATTCCAAGATTTGTTAGCTGATAATTTGGACTTTCTGTTTCATTTAGTCCAATTCTTGTCTGAGAGAAATTGTAAATATGATTTAGGAAAATAGTGGAAATTCTAATTTTTTTTGTGCTCTCAAAAGCTATCTTTAAGGAAGAGTTTATTTTAGTTGCAGGGATTAATGGTAAAGCTTTTTTATCATCATCTTCTACAAATACAGTTGATAAGTTGCTTTCTAGGTGCAACCAATGATAGTCATGCGGGTGAAAGTGAATTCCTAGTTCTCCACCATACAAAGTGGCATTGTTTTGTAAATATTCAAATACAGGAGTATTTTCAATAGTGTTTCCTGTGGGTGCTAAATAAATGTAGTTATCTATTTTATTTAAGAAAGGGTTAAAAGTAAGACTTAGATGGTCATTGTTGTAATTCAAAGAAATATCGAATTGTTTGGCTTTTTCGCTTTTTAATAAGCTATTTCCTTTGATGTATTGATTGGTGCCATGATGTACACCATTTGCAACTAATTCAGAAGTGTTTGGAGCTCTAAACCCTGCTGAAAAATTGGCTTTCAAAACTACTTTTTTTAGGGGGTAGACTAATCCAAATGAGTAATTTGTGTTTTGGAATTGTTTGTTTAAGGATACGAAATTAGGGTGTTCTGAGGTTTCTATTTTTCTGTAATCTCTTCTAATTCCGCTTTGTAGTTGAATTCTTTTTAGATCCCAATTAAATAGTGAGAAAATACCAAAATCTTTTGTTAGTGCATCAGGAATAATTAATTCTTCACCAGAATTTGAGTTTGTTTGGTACATACCTTGAGATCCGAGAATAATTTCAAAATTATTTGAGATAGTTGGGCTGAACCATTTTAAGTTGTATGTATAGGTTTTTAGATTCATGTTTAAAGCGGCTTCATCTCCATGTTCCTCATGTTCCATTGCAGTTTCTCCTTCGGCATGCTCCTCATGATGTTCAAATTCTTTTCTTCTGTTTCCTGTGTATCCCAAAACAGCATTTATTTTGGCTTCTTCAAATAGGAAGGTGTTTTCAAAGCTTAGTGCGTGATTATTTATTTCTTGAAAAGGAACATCAAAATCTCTTTTGGTAGTGTTACTATATTTTTCATCTTCTTCAATAATTCCAAAATTATTTTTAAGGAAGCTATATTTAAGATTTGAAATCCAATTATCTTTAGAGTAACCAAGAGCTCCTTTTAAATTTACTTCATTAAATCGGCTATTAAAAACACGATCATTGCTAGGTGTTTTGTAATCGACATGTGTATTATAAGCACCAAATAAATTCCATTTAATTTTTTTTTGATTGAATTTTATACCTGCCGAAGTAAGACTAGCGAGAGTGTTAGATTGGAATTGAGTGTTTAAAAAACTTTCTACATGGTTTGGTTTTGCATATAGTGCATCTATAAAATATAAAACACCACCTAACGCGTCAGAGCCGTAGAGTAGTGAAGAGGGACCTTTTATGACTTCTACACTTTCAATGCCAATATCACCTATACCAAGACCATGTTCACCTCCCCATTGTTGGTTTTCTGTTCGTATTCCTTGGGCATAAGTAACAATTCTATTTCCTGATAAGCCTCGAATAACGGGTTTACCTATACCTGCACCCGTACTTAACTGTGAAACTCCGGCAATGTTTGTAATGGCTTCAGCTAAAGAAACACTTGTAGATTGCTTAAGGTTTTTTATAGATTTATGTACAATTTGTAAACTGTTTTCTGTTTGTAATTTTCCTTTGGGTGTAACAATAAATACTTCTTTTAAGTCGTGTAAGCTTTCTTCTAGGAAAAATACTTTTTTGTTTTTTTTTGCAATATTAATAATTGCTGTTTCTGATTTATACCCAATACTGCTAATTTGAATTTCAAGTTTATTATTAGGAAGATTTTCTAATGAGAACTCACCATTTTCATTCGCAACTGTTCCTGTTTGTAGGTCTAAAAAATATATGGTAGCAAATGGAATAGTTTCATTGCTAATTTTATCTTTTATAACTCCTATAAATTCTTGTGAGTTGACTTGAGCTCCTAAAAAAAGAATAGCGAGTAGTAAATAGATTTTTTTCATTTTTAATTATATATTTGTAACAATGTTGCAAATATATAAATTAATTAAATGCAACCATGTTGCAAAGTGAGAAAATTATGAAAAATTTGTTACGGCTAAAAAAGTTGAATGAAACTCCTTTCAGAAAAAGGGTAATCACTATTTTTCAGAACTACAATTATGCTATTTCATTGAGTGTAATTGAAAAGGAATTAGGAGATTTTAATAGAGTGACGCTTTATAGAACGATAAAGGCATTTGTGAAAAATGGTTTGATTCATGAAATATTAATTGGTGGAGAAGAAGTTAAATATGCTCTCTGTAAAGAAGTTTGTAATGATGAATTTCATAAGCATCAGCACATTCATTTTAAATGCACTAAATGTAACTCTGTAACTTGTGTGGAGTTGATTAAATTTCCGGTGATTAATTTGCCAGATCACGAAATTGAACAATTAGAAATTCAAGCTACGGGTTTATGTGCTACTTGTAAGAGCTAAGAATTTAAACTTATAATTTCAATTTCCATTCACTAGAGTCATGATACCATAACGCTCCCTTATCAACATATAAAGGGCTTTCAAAATTATTTGTAAACAAACCACCGGTACCTAAACCTTGAGGCATCGTTGTTTTTAAATGTGCGGTCCATTGAGCAATAGCATTTAAGCCAATGTTAGATTCTAGGGCGGAGGTAATCCACCAGTCAATATTATTTTTCTCAGAAATTTCTATCCATTCCGAACTTCCATTAATACCACCAACCAAACTAGGTTTTAAAATGATATATTGTGGTTTTATCTGTTCAATAATTTTTTCTTTTTCTGATTTTTGAAAAACTCCAATCAATTCTTCATCTAAAGCAATAGGCAAAGGTGTTTTAGCACAGAGTTCAGCCATTTTTTCAAATTGTCCTTGCTTAATAGGTTGCTCTATTGAGTGCAAATCAAATTCTGATAGACGATTTAATTTTTCTAAAGCTTCTTCAGGAGTAAATCCACCATTGGCATCTACACGTAATTCAATTTCATTGGCAGAATATCGTTTTCTTATTGATTGTAATAAATTACATTCTTTTGCGAAATCTATAGCACCAATTTTTAATTTTAGGGTTTTGAATCCTAATTCTAATTTTTCCTCTATTTGTTTTTGCATAAATTTAGCATCGCCCATCCAGATCAATCCATTAATAGCAATGGGGCTGTTTTTATGGACAAAGTCGGTAGGGAATAACTCAAAAGGATTAACACTTTTTAAAGATAAAAATGCTTGTTCCAAACCAAATTGAATAGAAGGAAATTCAATAAGCTCTTTTAATAAAGTAGTTAAACCTAATTGAATATTTTCACAAGTCCATTGTAACTTCTCTTCATAATCAGGTCTGTCATCAGCGCTTAAACCACGAAATAAGCCACATTCTCCAATTCCTTTTTTATGGTTGTTAGAAATATAGATCAAGAAAGTTTCTTTGGTTTTTAAAATACCTCTAGAAGTTCCGCTAGCTTGTTTGAAATTGAGCAAATATTTTTTATAACTGGCTTTTAACATTAGGATTGTTTAATGGAATTTATTGAATGTTATGGAGAGTTTGTTGTTTTATAAGGCAACTGTCTCTCCAATGGCTAATAACATTAAATCTTTATTGTTATCGTAGAATTTTTTAATGGCTTGTTTATGGTCAATTTCGATGTAGCCAAAAGTATCAAAATGACAACCGATAATTTTATCACAATCAATAAAATCACTTGCTATGATAGCATCGTCCACATTCATGGTAAAATTATCTCCAATTGGCAAAATAGCAACATCCAATTTCGCTTTTAATGGAATTAACTTCATATCATATGTGAGTGCTGTGTCTCCAGCTATATAAATATTTTTATGCTCGCCTTCTACTATAAATCCACCAGGGTTTCCTCCATAAATTCCGTCTGGAAATGAGCTAGAGTGTACAGCATTGGTATAGGTAACTTTTCCAAAATCAAATTCCCAACTTCCTCCATGGTTCATCGGATGTCCTTCCAAACCTAGTTTTTCAAAATAGGTAATAATTTCATAATTAGAAATTAAAATAGCCCCAGTGTTTTTTGCAATCGCTTCCACATCTAAAATATGATCTTGATGCGCATGAGTTATTAAAATATAATCGGCTTTAAGTTTTTGTATATCAATCTCTGTAGCTAAAGGGTTTCCTGAAATAAAGGGATCTATTAAAATGATTTTATTATCAATTTGTATAGAAAAGGTGGCATGACCTAAAAATGTGATTTTCATAATAGAATAGATATGGATTACTAAGGTAAATATACATTCTTAATTTAAGTTTTTGTTAACATCTATGAAGACTTTATTAAGTAATTTAAAGACTTGCTAATTTTAAAATTTTTATGATGAAAAAACAGTTACTATTTCTTTGTGCGTTTGTGTTAACTATAGGTATGTCTGCGCAGGTAGTTACACCGCAACCTAGTCCTTTTTCCAGAGTTGAACAAAAAGTTGGATTAACAGATGTTACCATTGAATATTCTAGACCGGGTGTTAAAGGCAGAACTATTTTTGGCGATTTAGTTCCATTTGGAAAACTATGGAGAACAGGTGCTAATAAAAACACTACGATTACATTTAGTACAGATGTAAAATTTGGAGAAAAAACAGTCAAGAAAGGAGCTTATGCATTATTTACAATTCCTAACAAAAATTCGTGGGAAATTATTCTTTATGCCGATACATCTAACTGGGGAACGCCAGCATCAGATAAATGGAATGAGGATAAAGTTGCATTGAAGTTGAAAGCAGCACCAATGGATATTCCCTTCTCTGTTGATTCTTTTACTATTGATATAAATAGTATTCATATCAACGGAGCTGAAATAGAGCTTATTTGGGATACGGTTATGGTAAGTGTTCCGTTTACAGTTCCTACTGATAAAATGGTGACTAAGAGTATAAACGAGACATTAAATGGTCCTAGTAAAAATGATTATTATGCAGCAGCAGCTTACTATTTAGCAGCAGGTAAAGATATTGAAAAAGCAAAGACTTGGATAGATTTGGCGGTTGAGCAATATGGAGAAAAAGCACCATATTGGGTATTAAGAAGACAAGCTTTAATTCATGAAAAGAGTGGTGCTATAAAATCTGCAATAAAAGCAGCAGAGAAATCTTTAGAATTGGCTAAGAAAGCTGGAAATGCAGATTATGTAAAAATGAATGAAGAATTTTTAAAAGAAATTAAAAAATAAGAACACTTCCCCTAAGATTTTAAAAGCCTTCTAAATGATTATTTAGAAGGCTTTTTCACCTATGAGAAAATATTTGTAATATCAGAAACAAAATACAGGGGAGGGTTAATTGCAATTTTTTTTTATGTGAAAAATTAGAATTTGAACCAATCTGATGATGTATCTTTGCAGCTCAAAAAATTATTTTTTATGGACGCTATCTATTTAGGTTATAGTTTTAAAGTTTCTCCAAAAGAACCTGCTACAGAAATTCTAATTGCTGAACTAGGCTATGCTGGTTTTGAAAGTTTTGTCGAAAATGAAGAAGGAGTGACAGCATATATTCAAAAAGAAGAATGGAATAGTGGTATTTTAGAAGATATTTATGTGTTGACTTCAGAAGAGTTTGAAATTACCTATTCCTTTGAAGAAATTGAGCAAATAAATTGGAATAGTGAGTGGGAAAAGAATTTTAACCCTATTCAGGTTGATGATTTGGTTTCAATTAGAGCACCTTTTCATGAAAATCCAAATTTAAAATATGACATTGTAATAGAACCAAAAATGAGTTTTGGTACTGGGCATCATGAGACAACTCATATGATGATTCAGCATTTGTTAACGTTGGAATTAGAAAATAAGAAGACGTTAGATATGGGATGTGGAACTGGAATTTTGGCGATTTTTGCAGAAATGAAAGGAGCACAACCAATTGATGCGATAGATATTGATAACTGGTGTTATTTGAATACTGTAGAAAATATAGAAAGAAATAATTGTGAGCATATTAGTGCTTATGAAGGAGAAGTTGCTTTGCTTCAAGGGAAAAACTATGATGTAATTATAGCAAATATTAATAGAAATATTTTACTGCAAGATATTTCAGCTTATGGGGAATGTCTAAATTCAGGTGGTGTACTGTTGTTAAGTGGTTTTTATGCAGCTGATATTCCGTTGTTAGATGAGAAAGCAAGTCTGTTAGGTATGACTTTAGAGAAAACTTTACAACGAAATGATTGGGTATCATTAAAATACGTAAAAAATGCATAAATTGCAGGTTAGTTGTTGAAGATTAAATAATTAAGTTATCATGAGTACTAAAGAAAAAATTCAGGAAGATATTGATGTATTGGAAAAGGAAACACCAAAGCATGAAATTATTTTACATAACGATGAGGTAAACACATTTGATTTTGTAATTGATTCTTTAATTGATGTTTGTGAGCATACGCTTGAACAAGCTGAACAATGTACAATATTGGTTCATTATAAAGGAAAATGTGCAGTAAAAACGGGAGCATATGAGGAACTAAAGCCAAAGTGTTCAAAATTGCAGCAATTAGGGCTTTCGGCTGAATTGGTTTAACCAAACAATATTTATCCGTTTTCTAATATGTCCGTATTCCAATTCAAAACAAACAGTATTCGAAAATTTTTCCGAAAAGAAATTTCTCGACAAGAATTAGTTGAGCGAAAGCACTCTGTGAATAAAATTAATTCTATTGGGGTTTTGGTAGAAGAGTTTCAGTTCTTTCAAGAAGATATCGTTAAGGATGTACAAAAGACTTACGGGGTTTCCAATGAAAATATTCAGATATTGGTGTTTAGACCGTTTGTAAAAAAACAAGAATATTCTGAAAATGAAATTACAGAAAAAGATTTTGGATGGTCTGGAAGTTTAAAATTAAACAGGCTGAGTGAATTTGTTAAAAATGAATACGATTTGTTGATAAACTACGGAATAGAAGAAAATTTGTATCTTAAAGTAATAACTTTGCTTTCCCAATCTAAGTTCAAGGTAGGTTTTTCGTCAGAGGATAACAGACTGTATGATTTATCAATTTCAGACAAAGATAGGAATATTGAAGTATTGAATTTGGAAGCGGTAAAATATTTAAAGATATTAAAGAAATTATAATGCAAGCATTTTTTGGAACAGGTACAGCCTTAGTTACGCCTTTTAAAACCGACAATTCTGTTGATTATGTTGCCTTGGAGCAATTAGTTAACTTTCAAATAGAAAATGGTGTAGAGTATCTTGTAGTTCTTGGAACTACTGGAGAAACCACTACCTTAACTTCAGAAGAAATAGAGCTTGTAAAGAAAAAAATTATTGAAGTAAATAATGGAAGGTTGCCATTAGTGCTAGGTATTGGAGGAAATAATACAGCTAATATTGTAAATCAACTTCAAACTACAGATTTGTCTGCTTTTCAGGCTATTTTATCAGTTTCACCATACTATAACAGACCATCTCAAGAAGGGATTTTCCAGCACTTTTTAGAAGTAGCTAAGGCAAGTCCAGTTCCTGTAATTATTTACAATGTACCAAGTAGAACAGGTGCTAATATGTTGCCAGAAACAGTTGTTCGTTTGGCAAATGCTTCGAAAAATATTATTGGAGTTAAAGAAGCTGCGGGTGATATGATCCAAGCGATGAAAATAATTAAATCAGTTCCTAAAGATTTTTTAGTCTTGTCTGGTGATGATGAAATTGCTTTACCAATGGTGTTGGCTGGAGGGGCAGGCGTTATTTCGGTTATTGGTCAAGCATATCCAAAAGAATTTTCAGAATTGATTCGTTTAGGATTAAAAGGAAAAAATAAAGAAGCATTTGAGTTGCAATATAAATTGCTTGAAGTTATTGGACTTATTTTTGCGGAAGGGAACCCTGTTGGAATAAAAGGACTATTGTCAACTTTAGGAGTCTATAAAAATGAAAGTAATGTTCGTTTGCCTTTGGTAAAAGCAACAGATGCGTTGCAGGAGAAAATGAAAAATTTTATAGCCAATTTTTCATAAACAAGAATTAACAAATATTTAGTAGCCAATCCTCATTGTACCAATAATAAGGGTTTATTTTTGAATTTGATTTTTCAATTAAAAAAAATCACTTTCTTAATCCATAAATAATACCTAATTTTGCAAAATGTTTAAAATGAGAAATCTTACAATATTACTATTTGCTGTCACAATTCTAATGTCTTGTAGCAATTATAATAAAGTTCTTAATAAAGGTACTACTGCTGAGAAATATAAGATGGCTACTGATTTGTATGATGCAAAAAAGTTTAGTAAAGCTTTACGTCTTTTTGAAATCATTACCCCTGCTTATAAAGGGAAGCCTCAAATGGAACGTATTCAGTTTATGGTAGCACAATCTTATTTTAATACAAAAGATTTTTTTAATGCTGCATATTACTTTGAGCGATTTGCATCAAATTATCCTAAGAGTTCTAAAAAAGAGGAGGCAGAGTTTATTGCTGCTAAAAGTCATTTCTTGGCATCTCCAAAGTATAGTTTGGATCAAACAGACACAAAAAAAGCATTAGCTTCTTTCCAAAAATACATTAATGCATATCCTGATTCTAAACGTTTGCCAGAAGCAAATGAAATGGTAAAAGGATTACAGTACAAATTGGAGAAAAAAGCTTTTGAAATAGCAAAACAATACTATGAAATAGGATATTATGCTTCAGCAATCGTTTCGTTTGATAATATGGTTTCAGAGTTTTTAGGTACTAGCTTTAGAGAAGAGGCATTGTTTTATAAATTAAAAGCATCCTATGAATTAGGGATGCGAAGCACAGAAAGAAAGAAAAAAGGTCGAATTGAAGCGGCTATAAAAGCATATGATAAATTAAAGAGAAATTATCCAAACTCTAAATTTTTAGAAGATTCAGATAAATTGTTGGAGGCTCTTAATAATGAAAAAAAAACAGTAAATAGTTAATAAATTAGTCAAGATGGATTATAAAAACACAAATGCACCAGATACTACTATAACTTATGATAAGTCAAAAGTAGAAGCTCCAACAGGAAATATCTATGAAGCAATTTCTATCATCGCTAAAAGAGCGGATCAAATCAATGGAGATTTGAAAAAAGAATTGATAGAAAAATTAGATGAATTTGCGACTTATAGCGATAACTTAGATGAGGTTTTTGAAAATAAAGAACAAATTGAAGTTTCTAAATTCTATGAAAAATTACCTAAAGCACATGCTTTAGCAGTAGAAGAATGGTTAAACGGAAAAGTTTACCATAGAAATTCTGACGAACAATAAGAATTATAACCAATGAGTGTTTTACAAGGAAAGAAAATTCTTTTAGGGGTAACCGCAGGAATTGCGGCCTATAAAACAGCTCATTTAGTTAGATTATTCATAAAAGCAGGTGCCGAGATCCAAGTGGTCATGACACCTGCTTCTAAGGATTTTGTAACACCACTTACTTTATCTACGCTTTCTAAAAATCCAGTTCATTCAACTTTTTATAGTAAAGATGATGAAAATGAGGTTTGGAACAATCATGTAGATTTAGGTCTTTGGGCAGATTTTGTGCTCATTGCTCCTGCAACGGCAAACACACTTTCTAAAATGTCAAATGGCACTGTTGATAATTTATTATTGGCAACATATTTGTCTGCAAAATGTCCTGTGTATTTTGCGCCTGCAATGGATTTAGATATGTATAAACATCCATCAACCGAAGCGAGTATTTCCAAGCTGAAAAATTTTGGAAATATTTTTATACCAGCTACTAGTGGAGAACTTGCTAGCGGGTTAATTGGAGAAGGGAGAATGGCGGAACCGGAGGCTATTGTTGCTTTTATGGAAGCCGATATTTTGGGGAAGCTGCCTTTAAAAGGAAAAAAAGTATTGATTACTGCTGGCCCTACTTTTGAAGCTATTGATCCTGTGCGGTTTATTGGAAATCATTCTTCAGGGAAAATGGGCTTTGAATTAGCGAAACGTGCTGCAAACCTTGGAGCTGAGGTTGTGTTAATTTCAGGACCTTCTCATCAACAAATAACACACTCCTTAATTAAGAGGGTTGATGTGATAAGTGCTGCAGAAATGTATGCCGAGGTTCATAAGTATTATGCTGAAACTGATATCGCAATTGCATCGGCTGCAGTTGCCGATTATACACCAGCGGAAGTTTCCAATAATAAAATAAAGAAAAAAGAAGGTTCTTTAGAAATAACCTTGAAACCTACAAAAGATATTCTTGCTTCTATGGGAGCACTAAAGGATAGACAAATTTTAGTAGGATTTGCATTAGAAACGGATAATGAGTTAGAAAATGCGAAAGGAAAATTGACTCGTAAAAATTTGGACCTAATTGTTTTAAACTCTTTACAAGACAAAGGAGCTGGTTTTGCGGGTAATACCAACAAGATTTCTATTATAGATAAGGAAAATAATATTTCAGAATTTCCGTTAAAGTCTAAAGATATTGTTGCAATTGATATCTTTACAGAAATTTTAACCAGAATTGATGTCTAAAATATTTGTTTTATTTTTTTGTTATTTATTAACAGTTAGTACTTTAACTAGTCAAGAGTTAAATTGTACGGTAGATGTTAATGCCAGTCAGATAACTAGAACTAACAAGCAAGTTTTTCAAACCTTAAAAACTTCATTATCTGAATTTATCAACAAAAAACAATGGACAAATAAAGTCTACAAGGAAAATGAGCGAGTAGATTGTGCCATGACTTTTGTCATTACGGAACAATCAGGTACTAGTTTTACAGGTACTTTACAAGTAAACGCCGTTAGACCCGTATTTGGAACTTCCTACCAAAGCCCAATTTTTAATTATATGGACAAGACTGTTAGTTTTGAGTATACTGAGTTTGAGCCTTTGGTTTTTAATCCAGCCGTATTTGAATCTAATTTAATTTCATTAGTAGCATTTTATGCCTATACTATTTTAGGAGTAGATGCAGATACTTTTGCTTTAAAAGGCGGTGAAGAGTTTTTAAAACAAGCCATTGATATTGCCAATTTAGCTCAGCAAGGAGGTATGGAAGGTTGGGAGTTAAAAAGAAATCAGATAAATCGTTATTCTCTGATAGACCAATTAATGTCCAATGCGCATCAAGAATATAGAGAAACGATGTATAATTATCATATAAATGGGTTTGATATTCTATCTACTAAACAAACGGATGGAAAAGAAGCCATTGCTGAGGCTATTGAACATTTAAGTAAATTATTTACTAAAAATAGAAACTCTATGCTGATTAGGACATTCTTTGATGCGAAAGCAGATGAAATAGTAGAAGTTTTTAAAGATGGCAAGACAATAGATACCTCAAATTTGAAATCTACATTGCGAAGAATATCTTCAATGAATGTTTCCAAATGGCAAAAAATTAAGTAATTTCGATTTTCGTTAGAATTTCAAACTTAAGTATTCATTTCTTAAATAATTACCCTTGTTAACAGCACTTTCAATTTCAAATTATGCTTTGATAAAAGCATTACAAACAGATTTTTCTGATGGTCTTTCTATTATTACAGGAGAAACAGGTGCAGGTAAATCAATTCTATTGGGAGCACTTGGCTTGGTAATGGGGAATAGGGCAGATTTGAATAGTCTAAAGGATAGCGATAAAAAATGTATAATTGAGGCTACTTTTAATATAAAGCAATATGGTCTAAAAAACTTTTTTGATGAAGAAGATATCGATTATGAAGAAGAAACCATTTTGCGAAGAGAGATTTTACCCAGTGGAAAATCAAGAGCTTTTGTTAATGATACCCCTGTAACATTATCGGTGCTAAATGTACTAAAGGCTCAATTAATTGACGTGCATTCGCAACACAAAACAGCACAGTTATCAGAAAATAAATATCAATTCCAGATTTTAGACGCATTATCTAATAATGAAGAAGATTTACAACGGTTCTTAGAAAATTTAAAAGTTTATAAAAGCTTACAAAAAGAGCTTGCTAAATTGTTGCAAACACAAGAAGCGGCAAAGCAAGAATATGCATATAATTCACATTTGTTTAATGAATTAGTAGAAGCTAATTTTATGGAAGGTGAACAAGAAGAGTTAGAAGAAACATTAGACAAGCTTAATAATATTGAAGTTATTAAGTTGGCTTTAGCGGAGAGTGTAGCCTTGGCAAGTAATGAGCAAATTGGGATTCAAGATTCTTTGAATAGTTTGTACAATACACTTCAAAAAATAGCAAGTTTTTCAGGGGAGTACGAGACATTTTTGAACCGTGTTGATAGTTTGAAAATTGAATTAGATGACGTGGTTTTTGAGTTGGAAAAGGCCAATGAAAATGTAGATTTTGATCCGAATGAAATAGAAGGGTTCAATGATAGGTTACAATTATTATATAGCTTGCAAAAAAAACATTTAGTAAATTCTATTTCAGAATTATTGGTTGTTAAAGATCAATTGGATGAAAAAATTGGTCAAGTTGAAAATTCTACAGATATTTTGGAGCAGAAAAAACAAGCTATTTCTAAAGTAGAAGAAAAACTTTGCGAAATAGCAGCTCGACTTCATGACAAAAGAAAAAAAGCAATTCCTGTTTTAACCAAGCAACTAGAGGATGTTTTATCTAAATTGGGAATGCCAAATGCTACATTTAAAATTCAATTAGAAAAAACAAAAGAGTATTATAGCAATGGCTTTGATCAATTAAATTTTTTGTTTTCTGCCAATAAAGGCTCCAATTATGAGGAACTTAAAAAAGTAGCATCAGGAGGTGAGCTTTCAAGGATTATGTTGGGAGTAAAATTAATTCTCTCTAAGTACTCAAAATTACCGACTATTATTTTTGATGAAATAGATACAGGAGTTTCTGGAGAAGTTTCTAATAAAATAGCAGATGTTATGAGTGAAATGGGGAATTTTATGCAAGTCATTACTATTACGCATTTACCTCAGATTGCGGCCAAAGGAAGTCAGCATTACAAGGTTTATAAAAAAGACGTTGATGGAATTACAAATACCTTTTTGAAACAGTTAACCAGTGAAGAACGTGTTATTGAAGTTGCTGAAATTTTAGGAGGTAAAGAGCTAAGTTCATCTGCTTTAGAACATGCAAAAGAACTTTTAAAAGTTTAAACAGAGTCGACTTAGATTCGTATAGTAGTTAAAATTACAAATAGCGTATGAGCAATTCTCAATACTTTATAGTATATTTGCCAACAATAAATTAGATTGCTATTACAATAGCCTATAAAAATTCAATTATAAAATAATATGTACAATTTATTAAAAGGAAAAAGAGGAATTATCTTCGGAGCTTTAGATTCTAATTCTATTGCATGGAAAGTAGCAGAAAGAGCTCATGAAGAAGGAGCGACATTTGTTTTAACCAATGCACCAATTGCAATGAGGATGGGAACAATTAATGAATTAGCAGAAAAAACTGGATCACAAGTAATTCCTGCTGATGCAACTTCTATGGATGATTTGTCTAACTTAATAGATCAATCAATTGAAATATTAGGAGGTAAAATTGATTTCGTTTTACATTCTATAGGAATGTCTTTAAATGTAAGAAAAGGAAAACATTATACTGATTCTGATTACGATTTCACACATAAAGGGTTTGATATTTCAGCACTTTCTTTCCATAGAGTAATGAATTTGTTGTACAATAAAAAAGCGATGAGCGAATGGGGGTCAATTGTAGCATTGACTTATATGGCGGCTCAAAGAGTTTTTCCAGATTATAATGACATGGCAGATAATAAGGCTTATTTAGAGTCTATTGCTCGTAGTTTTGGTTACTTCTTTGGAAGAGATCATAAAGTACGTGTAAATACAATCTCTCAATCTCCTACACCTACTACAGCTGGTAATGGAGTGAAAGGATTTGATGGGTTTATTAATTATGCAGAAGAAATGTCTCCATTAGGAAATGCATCTGCTGCTGAATGTGCAGATTATACAATTACAATGTTTTCTGATTTAACTAAAAAGGTTACTTTACAAAATTTATTTCATGATGGAGGTTTTTCTAACATGGGAGTAAGTACTAGTATTATGACTAAGTTTGTTGATGGAGAATAAATCTTTATAAAACACATGAAAATGCAAACCTTTTGGTTTGCATTTTTTTTTGACTTTTACTTAAAGTTACAAATATAAAAGGCTTAATTATCTTTAGTATATTTGGTTCATATTTTTACACAATGAAATTTCAGTACTCACTTATTATTCCTGTATATAATCGTCCAAATGAAATGGATGAACTTTTGCAAAGTCTTACGAATCAAAATGGAGAAATTCCTTTTGAAGTAGTCGTTGTTGAGGATGGTTCTAGCATAACTTCTGAAATGGTAATTAGCAAGTATTCTAAGAATTTAAATATTCAATACTATATTACCGAAAATCAAGGAGCTGGTAAAAGTAGAAATTATGGTATGCAAAAAGCAAAGGCTGATTATTTTATTATTTTAGATTCTGATTGTATTATTCCTGAGAATTATTTGATTGAGGTTAATGAAGCTTTAAATTCAGGTTTTACAGATGCTTTTGGAGGTCCTGATGCTGCTCATAATAGTTTTACTCCTATTCAAAAAGCAATTAACTATTCTATGACGTCTGTTTTAACAACTGGTGGAATTAGAGGGAAGAAAAAAGCGGTGGGTAAATTTCAACCAAGAAGTTTTAACTTTGGAATTTCTAAAAAAGCTTTTGAGAAAACAGCTGGTTTTTCTGATTTAAAAATAGGTGAAGATATAGATTTAACTTTTCGATTATGGGAAGCGGGTTTTGAAACACAATTAATTGACCGTGCTTTTGTATATCATAAAAGAAGAGCAACTTTCCAACAATTTTATAAGCAAACAAATGCTTTTGGAATGGCTAGACCAATTTTAAATAAAAAACATCCAGGGAGTGCTAAAATTACTTATTGGTTTCCGAGTGTTTTTTATTTAAGTTTTTTAGCCGCATTTTCTATTGCACTAGCAACTGAGATTACTTTTTTTATACAGCTATTTTTTCTGTATTTTTTTCTTGTGTTAGTTCATGCCAGTATACTCAATAAAAATCTAAAGGTTGGGGGGTTAAGTGTTGTAAGTACCGCAATACAGTTTTATGGCTATGGAACTGGTTTTTTGACAAGTTATTTTCGAAAATAATAAAGCCCTGAATTTTCATTCAAGGCTTTTGTTGATTTTATACCATTTTAAAATCTAAAATAAGTTCACCTTCTATGGAACATTGGAGTTGGTCTCCTCTAAAAATTGGACCTGTTCCAGATGCAGGAGTTCCTGTAAAAATTAAATCTCCAGGCTCTAATGTCATATAAGTAGACAAATAGGCAATGATTTCGCTAAAATTATAAATCATATGAGAAGTGTTTCCTATTTGTTTTTGTTCACCATTAATTTTTAAATCAAAATTGATATCATTAGGATTTTTGAAATTAGAAAAATCTTGAAAACCTGAAATAGGTGCTGCTCCATCAAATCCTTTAGCTAAATCCCAAGGACCACTATTTTTTCTGCAATCTCCAAGAACATCTTTTGCCGTGTAATCAATTCCCACTGCAATTTCTGAGACATGATTTAAAGCATCATTCTCCAAAATGTTTTTTCCTGTTTTTCCGATTTTTAAAACTAATTCAATTTCATAAATTAAATTTTCAGTAAAAGAGGGGTATTCAACATCTTTATTATTTTTTACTAAGCTAGATTCTGGTTTTGAAAAAATAACGGTAATACCGTTTTTCACAGCAGCAATATCTTTTATGTTATTTACGTAGTTTTTACCTATAGCGAGTATTTTCATTGGATTAGGATATTATATATTTAAGAATAAAATTTTAAAGAAATTTAATAAGAAGAATTCATTATTCTAAACTCATTAATTTATACAGTTTTTGATTGAGTATTTTGTTTTCAGCCTTTTTTTTACGAACATAATAAATTACTGAAATAATATAAATTGCTGAGGTGGCAATTAAAATATTAGTTAACAAAGTGATTGAAATGGTTATCTTTCCCCAAAAGATAGAAGTTGAACTCGCTATAAAATTAAGAGAGACAATAAAAATTAAAATAAAAACTAAAATAATGTAGGGAAGTCTTTTTTTTATTTTTTTTATTTTTAATTTATTGACATCAATAATGTTTTGATAATAATCAATTAATTCTGTTTTACTTCTTTTTTCCATAGTAACAATTAAGTATAAATACAATGTTGACTTTTTTAAAGAAGGTAAAAACGTCATATGTACATAGCTATATAGTAAATGTACACATTTTATTGATTATTTAAATTGAAGTTTTCTGTTTTTTATATTACAAATGTTAATATGCTAATTGTTTTATCATTTTAATGTATCAAATTCAATAATAAACAGCTCTTCATTTTCTTTTTTCATTCTATAAACTTCACGAGCAAACTTTTCTAATTTGAAAGGATCTTCCAATGTCTCAATCATCTTTTTATTTTGTTCTATCTCTTTTTTATAGAACTCGATGGAATTTTGTAAGTCGTTTATTTCTTTATCAAATTCTCTATGATTTAAATAAGAATTTTCGTCAAAAAACAACATCCACACAGCAAAAGTTAAAAAGATCAAGACATATCTATTGGTAAGAAATTTAAATACAGGGTGTCTTGTTATTTTTTTTAAAATTGTCATAATTGTTGTTCGATACTTGATTTTAATAATTCAAAAGCATTATTTGTTTTGTTTCCATTGAAGATGATCATATTTGCTTTTTTCTTACAAGGCTCTATATACAAATCATGCATTGGTTTAAGGGTGTTTAAATAACGTTTAGTTACTTCTTCTTTTGTTCTCCCTCTATGTTCAATATCTCTATTTAATCTTCTTTGAAGTCGATCGTTTTCTGGAGCATCAATGAATATTTTATAATCCATCAAATTTAATAATCTTTTATCGTTTAAAATTAAAATCCCTTCAATAATAAGTAATTTTTTAGGAAGTACTTTTTTCGTGTTTAAAGTCCTGTTGTGTTCAACAAAAGAATAAATAGGTTGCTCTATTGTTTTACCTGATTTTAAAGTTGTAATATGTTTTACGAGTAAATCAAAATCTAAAGAATCAGGATGATCAAAATTAAGTGCAATGCGTTCATCTATAGAAAGATGATCCGTTTTTTTATAATATGAATCCTGCGAAATTATTTCAAGAAAATCATCAGAATATGTTTCTTTTAATTTGCTAACCAAGCTTGATTTTCCACTTGCGGTCCCTCCAGTAATTCCAATTATTAGCATGTGTTATTGTTTACAGAACAAATTTAATAAAAAAGCGTCCTAATAAATTCATATTAGGACGCTCTTAAAAATAAGAAAATTTTTATAAGCCAAAAGCTTGTTTTACTTTGGCAACATAATCAAGTTTTTCCCAAGTAAAAGTTTCAATCTCTTTCTCTACATATTCACCACTTGGAGAAGTATAGCGAACTGTTTTAACCTCTGGAGTTCTTCCCATATGACCATAGGCAGCAGTTTCTAAATAAATAGGATTTCTTAATTTTAACCTCTCTTCAATGGCAATAGGGCGCATGTCAAAAATGGCACTAATCTTCTCTGCTATTTCACCGTCAGATAAATCTACTTTAGAAGTACCATAGGTTTCTACAAAAATTCCCATAGGTTCAACCACTCCAATAGCATAAGATACTTGGACTAAAATTTCATCGGCAACACCAGCAGCTACAAGATTTTTTGCAATATGTCTTGTTGCATAAGCAGCAGATCGGTCTACTTTACTAGGGTCCTTTCCACTAAAAGCACCACCTCCATGAGCTCCTTTACCTCCGTAAGTGTCTACAATAATTTTTCTTCCTGTTAAGCCCGTATCTCCATGAGGACCTCCAATAACAAATTTACCTGTTGGGTTAATATGGTACTTAATGTCATCTCCGAATAATGCTTGAATTTCTGGGTTTAATTTGGCTAATACTCTTGGAATTAAAATTGAAATAATATCAGATTTAATTTTTGCTAGCATCTTTTCATCATCTGCATCAAAATCATCATGCTGAGTAGAAATAACAATAGCCTCAATTCTTTCAGGTTTATTGTCGTCTGAATATTGAATTGTTACCTGACTTTTTGCGTCTGGGCGTAAGTATGGAATTTCTTTTTCTTCTCTTCTTAAAGCAGCTAATTCAATTAACAAACGATGAGATAACTCCAAGGCCAATGGCATGTAATTGTCTGTTTCATTTGTAGCATACCCAAACATCATTCCTTGATCTCCAGCTCCTTGTTCTTCTTTGGTAGCTCTGTCTACTCCACGATTAATATCGTCAGACTGTTCGTGGATAGCAGATAAAACACCACATGAATTTCCATCAAATTGGTATTCTCCTTTGGTGTATCCTATTTTGTTGATAGTTTCTCTGGCAATTTTTTGAACATCTAAATAAGTAGTAGATTTTACTTCGCCTGCCAAAAATACTTGCCCGGTTGTTACCATAGTTTCACAAGCAACTTTTGACTGTGGGTCAAATGCCATGAAATTATCGATTAATGCATCAGATATTTGATCTGCTACTTTGTCTGGATGTCCTTCCGAAACAGATTCGGATGTAAATAAATAGGCCATAATTGTTTTTTAATTTTATACGTTTTTCGGAAACAAATTAAAAAATTACCACAAAGGCTAAACAAGTAGGTTGAAAATCCTGCTTTAGCACTTTTTTAACGAGGTGGCAATCAGTCAAATCTTTCCTCTTTGTTTTCAGTCGACAAAATTATAAAAAAGAAATGAATATTTGCATATTTGAAAAATGTTTCTACATTTGTTTTATCGAAAAAATAAAAAAATGGATTTTTACAAAACAATTTATTTAACAACAATGTACAGAATTATTCTGTAGAGGAATGCTATTGTAAAATATTCAATTAGTATATGAGCCTCTATAAAAATTATTTATAGAGGCTTTTTTTATGTTTAAAAAAAATTAAAATTATGAGCAATCAAAAACTAGCTACGCAAGCTTTACATGCGGGACATGACACTAAGGAAACTTTAGGAACAAGAGCGGTGCCAATTTATCAAACTTCATCATATGTTTTTGATAATACAGATCATGCAGCGAATTTGTTTTCATTAAAGGAATTGGGTTTTATTTATACGAGATTAAATAATCCAACAAATGATATTTTACAAAAAAGACTGGCTGCTATTGAAGGTGGAATTGGAGCTGTAGTTTTTGCTTCAGGGACATCTGCTATTGCAACAGGATTAATGACTTTGTTAAAAGCGGGAGATCATATTGTTGCTTCAAGTAGTTTGTATGGTGGGACTTATAATTTATTAAATGTGACTTTACCAAGGTTGGGAATTACTACAACTTTTGTTGATGCTTCTAATCCAGATAATTTTAAAGCAGCAGTTAAAGAAAACACAAGAGCATTTTTTGTAGAATCTCTTGGAAATCCAAAATTAGATGTTTTAGATTTGGAAGCAATTGCAGAGCATTCTAAAGCTGCAGGAGTTCCTTTTATTGTTGATAATACAGTAGCAACACCTGCGCTATTAAACCCAATAAAACATGGAGCAAATATTGTTATTCATTCTTTAACAAAATATATAGGCGGACAAGGGAATTCTATTGGTGGGGCTATTATTGATGCTGGTACTTTTGATTGGACAAACGGAAAATTCCCAGAGTTTACAGAGCCATCTGCAGGGTATCATGGTTTGGTATATAGTGAAGCTCTTGGAGCAGCAGCGTACACTTTTAAATTAATTTTGGAAGGTTTACGTGATTTTGGAGGTGCCTTAAGTCCTTTTAATGCTTTTCAAATTATTCAAGGACTAGAAACACTTCCTGTAAGGATTAAGCAGCACAGTGATAATGCTTTAGAGTTGGCAAAATGGTTAGAAAGTAGAGAAGAAGTTGCATGGGTAAATTATCCGGGATTGGATAGTAGTAAGTATAACTCTTTGGCGAAAAAATATTTACCAAAAGGACAAAGTGGTATTGTAACTTTTGGAATTAAAGGTGGGTTTGATGCGGCTAAGAAAGTTACAGATGCTACGGAGATATTTTCATTATTAGCAAATATTGGAGATACAAAGTCATTAATTATTCATCCAGCAAGTACTACACATCAACAATTAACTGCTGATGAGCAAGAAAGTGCAGGAGTTGGTCAGGATTTGATTCGTCTTTCTGTTGGATTAGAGGCAATAGAAGATTTAAAAGCCGATTTGGAAAATGCATTTAAAGCATTGTAAAATTATTTTTTTAAGTAGAAAGACGAAAGTCATTAAATTTGATTTTCGTATTTCTACTTAAAATTTTTAATACTAATTAATGTTGTTTGTGTTTAAATAATTCCTACTTTTGCAATTAAGTTCATGCATTTATTGTAACCGTTATCAAGAAAGGCAGAGGGATTAGACCCATTGAAGCCTTAGCAACCCTTTAACTTTTAAAGAAGGTGCTAAATTCTACCTTAGCTATATGATATAGTTAGGATAGATAACTAAAGACTTTTAAAAGTCAATCACTCTTAAATTTTTTATAACTGTTATCTAATGTCATCTTTTAAAGGTGGAGCATCGTTATATAAATAAATAAAGAATACTTTGAATAGTAATTTAAAATATCATTCTATTGAAAATTTTATCACGGAAACGGGTGTCGTTTATGATGAAATAGAACTCTCCTATGAGTTGTTTGGTCAAGAATTGCATACAGCTCCAATTGTATTGGTAAATCATGCGCTTACTGGAAATTCAGATGTAGCTAGTCCTCATTCTGGTTGGTGGAAAGGAATAATCGCATCTGGAAATTTAATAGATACTGAAAAGTATACAATTATCGCATTTAATATTCCTGGAAATGGATATGATAAGAAGCCTGGAAATTTAATTGAAAATTATAAAGATTTTACAGCACGTGATGTAGCAAAACTATTTGGACTTGCTTTGTTTGATTTAAATATTAAAAAATTACATGCGGCAATTGGAGGTTCTTTAGGTGGCGGTATGTCTTGGGAGTTGGCTGTGTTGTTTCCAGAGTTGATTACAAATTTAGTTGTAATTGGATCTGATTGGAAGGCTTCCGATTGGGTTTTGGCTCATAACAAGGTACAAGAACAAATTTTATTAAATTCTAAAAAACCTGTTCATGATGCAAGAATGATGGCCATGATGTTTTATAGGACAGCAGGATCATTCAAAGAAAAATTTAATCGAACGGTAAATGAAAATTTAGGGATACCAAATGTGGAAAGCTGGTTGTTACACCACGGATTTCAATTGGAAAATAGATTTCATTTACAATCTTATAAATTAGTTAATCATTTATTGTCTACCTTAGATATTACTAGAGATAGAGGCAATTTTAAAGAAGTTGCCAAATTGATAAAAGCAAAGATTGTTCAAATCGGAATTGATTCTGATTTTTTCTTTGTGCCTGAGGAAAATATAGAAACCCATGAGATGTTGAATGAAGCAGGTATAAAAAATATTTATAGAGAATTAAAATCTATTCATGGACATGATGGGTTTTTGGTGGAAGATGAACAATTGAAAGAATTATTAAAAGATATATTTTAACTTAATAGTGTATTTGTTAATTTGTTAAATCTTGTATTTACAAATTAAAAACAAGGAAACAATAGCACAGTTAAATAAGCAAAAAAATGAAAGTAGTTAAATTCGGAGGGAAATCTTTGGCAAACGGAAAAGGTTTGAAGCATGTTTTAGATATTATCATTTCTAAAACAAATAAGAAAGAACAAAATATTTATGTTTTGTCTGCCAGAGGTAGTGCGACTAATGACTTGGAAAAAATTTTGGAAAAAGCAAAGAAGAATGCTTCTTATGAAGAGGCCTTCAAAGCTTTTAAAGAATATCAATTAGCACCTGATTCAAGTATTGATTTTAAAGAAGAATTTAATCTTTTAGGTAAAATATTTGAAGGAGTAAATTTACTTGGAGATTATAGCTCAAAGATTAAAGACTTGGTAATGGCCCAAGGAGAGTTATTGTCAGTAAAGATGGTAGTTAGTCAATTAAAATCTAAAGGGATTCAAGCAAAATTCGTAGATTCTAGAAAGTTGTTAAAAACAGATACAACTTTTGGAGATGCAGAATTATTAGAAGAGATAACTAAGCAAAATGTTATTTCTTATTTTTCCGATATTGATCCAAATGAGGTACAGATTGTAACTGGTTTTATTGCGTCTAGTACGGAAAACGAAACGACCACACTTGGAAGGAATGGAAGTAATTACTCGGCTTCTTTATTTGCAAATTATTTAGATGCTGAAATTCTAGAAAATTATACACACGTAGATGGAATATATACAGCAAATCCAGATTTAGTCTCTAATGCACGAAAAATTGAAAATTTGTCGTTTAAAGAAGCAAATGAATTGGCTAATTTTGGAGCTTATATATTAAATGCAAAAGCAATGATTCCTTTAGTGGAAAAAGGAATTCCATTGCGTATATTAAATACATTTGATGCCTCTAATAAAGGAACTTTGATATCGAAAGATCATAATTCTAAAGAAGGGATTAAAGCTATTTCCGTTTTGGATAATATGGCTTTAATTAATTTGGAAGGAAAAGGTCTTTTAGGAAAAGTTGGAGTAGATGCTCGAGTGTTTACGGCTTTACAGAAAGAAAATATTAGTGTAAGTATTATCTCTCAAGGTTCATCGGAAAGAGGAATTAGTTTTGTGGTAAACGCAAATCAATCAAGAAAAGCAAGAGAAGCCTTGGCTAACGAGTTTAATTTAGATTTTTTAAGTAAGGACGTTACCAAAATCGAAGTAAAACCAAACGTTGCTGTTGTGTCTACTTTGGGAAAAACACTGTCTTCGTTTAACAGCTCTTATAGTGCTTTGATACGAAATAGTATTGAACCAATATTAATGAACAATACAGTTACTGGAAGAAATGTTTGCTTGGTAATTGAAGGTAAAGATTTGCACAAAGCAGTAAATGTTATTCACGGAGAAATATTTGGTGTTTCGAAAAAGATCAACATCGCAGTTTTTGGTGTTGGTTTGGTGGGTGGAACACTCGTTGATCAGGTTTTACAAAGCAAAAAGAAAATTTTAGAAAGAAAAGGTGTAGAATTGAATATTTTTGCTGTTGCAAATTCAAAAAAAGTTGTTTTGAATGCCAATGGTATCAATACGAATTGGAAAGAAGCTTTAGCACAAGAAGGAGAAGTACTTGGAGTTAATGAAATTGCCGCATTTGCTGATGCGCACCATTTAGAAAACTTAATAGCTGTAGATAATACGGCCAGTGCTAAATTTGTTGAGAATTATATAAAATTAGTAGAAAGTGGGTTCAACTTGGTTTCATCTAATAAAATTGGAAATACAATTTCTTTTGAATTTTATGAAGAATTAAGAAGCGTATTAAAAAGAAATAAAAAAAGTTATTTATACGAAACAAATGTAGGAGCTGGACTGCCGTTAATTGATACCCTTCGTGTACTTCATCATTCAGGTGAAAATATTACTCGTATCAAAGGTGTTTTTTCAGGAACTTTGAGTTATCTGTTTAATAACTTTTCAGCGAATGATGAAAATTTTAGCGATGTGTTAAAAGGAGCTGTGGATAAAGGATTTACGGAGCCAGACCCTAGAGAAGATTTGAATGGAAATGATGTAGGTCGTAAATTATTGATTTTAGCCAGAGAGTTGGATTTAAAAAATGAATTTTCTGATGTGCAAATTCACAATTTAATTCCTGAAAATTTGAGAGAAGGAAATACAACAACTTTCTTAAATAATTTAGACCAATTTGACCCAATCTATAAAGAAATTAAAGAAAATCAAGAAACAGGAAATGTTTTAAGGTATATAGGCGATTTACATGGTGATTTGTCTCAAGATAAAGGAATATTAGAAGTGAAGTTAATTTCAGTTTCTGGAGATTCTGCATTGGGTCAAGTGAAAGGAGCCGATTCTATATTTGAAATTTATACAGAATCTTACGGAGAACGACCAATAGTAATACAAGGAGCAGGAGCTGGTTCACATGTAACTGCTAGAGGTGTTTTTGGAGATATTTTACGAATATCTGAAAACACACTATAATAAAAAATAATATTTTAAATGTTGACTTTTTAAGTTCTTAAACTATTCAGCAATTAAACGAATACACAATGAGTAAAAGACATTTTGAAACAGAAGCTGTTAGAACACAATCTGAAAGAACGCAGCACAAAGAACATTCAACACCATTATACATAACGTCGGGTTTTGTTTTTGATGATGCTGAAGAAATGCGTGCATCTTTCGCTGAAGAAAAACAACGCGATTTATATAGTAGGTATAGCAATCCAAATACTTCAGAATTTATAGAGAAGATCTGTAAAATGGAAGGGGCTGAAGATGGATTTGCTTTTGCTTCTGGAATGGCTGCCATTTATTCTACGTTTGCCGCTTTATTAAGTTCAGGTGATCATATTGTTTCTGCCAGATCTGTTTTTGGCGCAACACATGGTTTGTTTACAAAATATTTTCCAAAATGGGGAATTGAAACTTCTTACTTTGCGGTAGATGCTTTGGATGAAATAGAAAGTTTAATTCAGCCTAACACAAAATTTATATATGCTGAAACTCCAACCAATCCAGGTGTAGATGTATTAGATTTGGAAAAATTGAGTGCTATTGCAAAAAAGCATAATGTATTATTAATTATAGACAATTGCTTTGCAACACCTTATTTACAACAACCAATTAAATTTGGTGCCGATTTAGTAATCCATTCAGCAACTAAATTAATTGACGGACAGGGAAGAGTATTAGGAGGTATCACAGTAGGTTCAAAGGAATTGATTCGTGAAATATATCTTTTTTCAAGACTAACAGGTCCTTCATTATCACCCTTTAATGCTTGGGTTCTTTCTAAGAGTTTAGAAACCTTAGCTATTCGATGTGAAAAACAGTGCGATAATGCTTTGAAATTAGCAGAGTTTTTAGAGAAGCATCCAAAAGTAAAATGGGTAAAATATCCATTCTTAAAGTCACACCCACAATATGAAGTAGCTATCAAACAAATGAAACTAGGAGGTACAGTTGTCGCCTTTGAAGTAGAAGGTGGTGTAGAAGGTGGAAAAACATTTTTTGATAATATAAAAATGTGTTCTTTATCAGCCAATTTAGGAGATACTAGAACCATAGTTACACATCCTGCATCAACTACTCATGCAAAACTGGCAAAAGAAGATAAAGAAGCTGTAGGAATCTTAGACGGAACAGTCCGATGTTCTTTAGGTTTAGAGCATATGGATGATATTATTGATGATATTAATCAGGCATTAGAAGCTATTTAAAGATAAAAAAGACCCAACAAAATGTTGGGTCTTTTTTTATTCCCTCGGTTAAATGTTTATTTTTAGAGCTTAATTGATGACAATACTATGACAGAAATAATGAAAGAGAATAAGGAATTAAATATTTGGGAGGCATTAATAGCCGTTTTTGTTTTAATAGGTTTGTTGGCTTTGAATATTTTTGCCTTTGATGGAGTGTTATTAGGAGATTACTCCAATCAGTTTATTTTGTTAATTGCAGCAGCAATAGGTTTAGTCGTAGGGTTATTACATAATGTATCAGTTTCTAATATTCTAAAAGAAATAATTGTAAATATTAAAAGCGTAGTTGTTCCTATTTTAATTTTATTGTTGGTAGGAGCCCTTGCTGGAACATGGCTTATAGGAGGGGTAATTCCTGCTATGGTGTATTATGGTTTACAAATATTAAATCCAAGTATTTTTCTGCCTGCATCGGTAATTATTGCGGCTATTATCTCTATTGCAACAGGTAGTTCCTGGACTACATCAGCAACAGTTGGTATTGCATTAATAGGTATTGGAAAAGCTTTAGGGATTGATCCAGGAATGATTGCTGGTGCAGTTATTTCTGGAGCTTATTTTGGAGATAAAATGTCGCCATTAAGCGATACTACTAATTTAGCCCCAGCTATGGCGGGTACAGATTTGTTTACCCATATAAAATATATGTCTATAACCACAGTCCCTACTTTTATAGTAACATTGATTGCATTTATAATCATTAGTTTTAATATTGATACAAGAGGAATAGCTGATTTAAGTAACTTTTTAATATCCATTAAAGATATTTTTACCATTACCCCATGGTTATTTGTAGTTCCAGGAGTGGTAATAGCAATGGTGTTATTAAAAGTAAAACCATTATTAGCTTTGCTAACAGGAGTTATTTTAGCTTCAGTGTTTTCAATAATTTTTCAATCGGATGTTTTGCAAGTAATTTCATCAAGTAATGGAGTAAGTATTACACAAGCCATATTTTCAGATATAAATATTGAAACAAATAATATTGCATTGAATGAATTATTTAGTTCTGGAGGTATGTTAGGAATGCTTTGGACGATATTATTAATTATTTCAGCAATGGTTTTTGGTGGAGTATTAGATGCAATTGGTGCATTGGCTAAAATTACGGATGCCTTATTAAAACTAGCATCCTCAGTTTTTGGACTATTTGCAAGTACTGTTGTTAGTTGTATAGGATTAAATATAGCTGCGTCAGATCAATATTTAGCAATCGTAATTCCTGGTAAAATGTTTAAAAAAGCTTTTGAAGACAAAGGCTTGGCTCCTGAGAATTTAAGTAGAACTTTAGAAGATTCAGGAACAGTGACTTCTGTATTAATTCCATGGAATACTTGTGGAGCATATCAATCAACTGTTTTAGGAGTGTCTGTTGCAGATTATTTTATTTATGCCTTTTTTAATTATTTAAGTCCTATTACCACACTAATATTTGCTGGCTTAAGAATAAAAATCAAACAATTGGTGAAAAACTAAGAATATCTTTTTAATTATTGACGAATGAAATTTACTTTACAGAATGCTTTTTATCTGCTTTTAATTAATTGTTGTGTACTATGTACCAACAAAATATTTTCTCAAAGAGAATTTACAATAGAGAAAAAAATAGCTAGAATTCGTTTAAGCGGAGAAACGATGTTTATGGAAGATGAAGCAAATATCGGTATGATTGGTATAGGGTATGATCTCTTCGGTCTTATCAAAAAACATCCAAACGTTTATCTAGGTGTTAATTCTTTTTCAGCAATGACAGGAGAACGTGCAGGTATCTTTTCATTTGGAGTATCTGCGGGACTTAAAAAAAGGTTTTTCCGTACTTCACTAATGTATGATTTAGGAGTTTATGTTGGAGGAGGAGGAGGAGGAGGAGCGCCTGATGGTGGTGGTCTGATTGTTAGACCTCATTTTGAATTTGAACAAAGAGTATCTAAAGGACTTTCACTAAGGGCTGGTTTGGCTAAAATTGACTTTCCTACGGGTACTATTTCTAGTACTCATTTTAGCTTTGGAGTAACATTAGATGAGCGTTTTTATCAGGTTAAAGAAAAAATAAATAATGATCTAAAGAGTTTTTCAGAATTTAAATTAAATGAACATAGAATTTCTTTGGTAAACACTGTGTACACAAGTTTTCAAGGAGACGTAGTTGAAGATTATAATAATACAACATACATACCTGGAGAAAATATTGAACTTATAGGAATACAATTCGATAAATTTTTCACAAAAAATTTTTACGGTAGTTTAGAGTTTAATGGAGCCTATGGAGGTGGAGTTGATGGTTTTATGTCTTACTTTATTGGAGGAGGAATGACGCTTCCGATTTTAAGTAATAAATTATTTTATGACCTTAGGTTTTTGGCAGGTCCAAGTGGAGGAGGTGCTGTAGCTACCGGTGGAGGTGCTTCTTTTCAAATTGAAACAGGACTTGGTATTCAGATTTTTAAAGAATATCAGTTAAAAGTACTGGCTGGAAAAACCTTTGCACCAAGTGGAACTTTTGAAGCTTTTCATTATGATTTTGTTTTTGGAAAAACTTTTGAGCTATTTGGTGGTATTTCTAATAAAACCAAAACAAGTTTTAATTTAAAAACAGAGGGTTATAAATTACAAGATTTTTCATTTTCAGTTTTTAATAGAACATATTTCCCTCCAAATTTAAAAGATAAAAATGGAATTAAGTATGATCATTCTTTTAATTTAATTGGATTTGAAGTAGCTAAACGATTGACTAAAAATTTAAGTTTAGCTGGGTCTACAGTTTGGGCGTATCAAGGTAGCTATGGAGCCTATGGAGAAGGTTGGCTTGGAGTAATTGGACATCAAAGTTTAAATAAAAACTGGGAAATAAACGCAAAACTAATGGCAGGTGCTGGTGGTGGCGGAGGAATTATACTAGGAAGTGGTTTGTTGTTTCAGTACACTGCAGGAATAGAGAGAAAATTGTCTGAGGGTATTTCGCTCTTTGCTAATTTCGGTAGATTTAAACCATTAGAAGGAAATTTCAATCCTATTATATTAGATATAGGTTTTAAATTTAATTTGAGCCAGTTAACTTTTAAATCAAATTAAAGTGTCAGTTTTAATAAAGATTTAAGTGCTTTAATTTTTGTTAAAAGCTAGTTAAAATAAGTTAACAGGCAGTTAAACACAAATTTCGAACGTTTTCATTTTATATATTTGAATGTAAATAAATAATTCAAGCATAAAAAAAATGAAAAAAACAGCAAATTTAGTTTTTGTAGCATTCTTAGGTGGAGCTATTTCATTAGGAGGCTATAAGTTGTTTGTAGAAAAAAAGATGTCTACAGATAAAATATTAACAAAACAAGTAGAAGATACTATTGTTCCTATTCAAACTAATTTTAGTTATGTAAATTCAATTGCAGCAGAGAAAACAGATTTTGTAACCGCAGCAGATAAAAGTTTGAATGCAGTTGTTCACGTAAAGAATACTTCTGTGAAAAATGTAAGAGATCCCTTTGCAGAACTTTTTTATGGACGCTCACAAGGAAGAAAATTCGAGCAAGTTGGAACAGGAAGTGGTGTGTTAATATCATCTGATGGATACGTGATTACTAATAATCATGTGATAGAGAATGCAACGGATATTGAAATTACTTTAAACAACAAAAAAATATACAAAGCTACTTTGGTAGGTGCAGATCCATCTAATGATATTGCCTTAGTTAAAATTGAAGGAGCAAACTTTGATTATATTCCATTTGCAAATTCAGACAATATAAAAGTTGGTGAGTGGGTGTTAGCTGTTGGTAATCCTTATAATTTAACTTCAACTGTTACGGCAGGTATTGTAAGCGCAAAAGGTAGAGATTTAGAAGGAAATTCCAATATAGAATCTTTTATTCAAACTGACGCAGCTGTAAATCCTGGAAATAGTGGAGGTGCTCTAGTGAATACAAGAGGAGAGCTGGTAGGTATTAACACTGCTATTAGTTCTAAAACAGGTGCTTTTGTAGGGTATTCTTTTGCTGTTCCTTCTAATATTGCAAAAAAAGTGGTAGAAGACTTAATGGAATATGGAAATGTTCAAAAAGCGATAATTGGTATTCAATATGACCCTAGTAAAGACGATTTAGAGGGAGTTAGAATTACAGCGGTAACAAATGGAGGTGGAGCTAAAAAAGCGGGCTTGCAAGAAGAAGATGTTATTGTAAAAATAGGAGATGTTAAAATCACAAAATTTTCTGATTTAAAAGGACAGTTAAATGCAAAACGCCCAGGTGATAAGATTAATGTTACTGTTTTGAGAGATGGAGAAATGTTAACAAAAGTAGTTGAGCTAACAGAGAATAAAACTGCAAAAATTAATGCATTAGGTTTCTCTTTAGAAAAAATATCTTCTGAAGAAGCAAAGAGTTTATTGAATGGAAAACAAGGGGTTAAAATTTCTAATATTCAGAATGAAGAATTACTTTCATTAGGTGTAGAAGAAGGAGCTATATTAGTTGAAATTAATGGTAAAAAAGTTGATGATATAGAAGAAGCAGAACGAATGTTGAGAAAAAGAAAATTATATATTTAGATAGTTTGGTTAATTATTAGTTTAAAAAAAAGCTTGGGTGGTTCCAAGCTTTTTTTGTTTTTCTAACAGATATATTACTAAAAATAAACAGATTGTTATTTTAACTTTAATAATTGTAATATTCCAAATTCAGGACTAGCAAGAACCTCTTTTTTAAGATGAGATAAATGTTTTTTTGTGTTCTCCATGGAAGCTTGTGCTAAAAATACTACATCAACTTTTGGTTCTATAGATTTAATTTTTTCTGCAATACCTTTTTCATAAGCTTCGTAATTCTTTGCTTCATAATTAGGCCAAAATTCCGTACAGTCGCAATTTAAAATTGTAATATCTTTTTCTAAATTACTGGAAATATCTAGTAATAATCTTTCACTAATTTTTTTTGTAGAAGTTGCTGCATATGCTAAACCAATACGAGTATACTTTTGAACGATATATTCAGCAATTGGTCTGTCAATTCTATAAACATCTATTTCTTTATCGCAATCTTCACCATAGGTAGAACAAGTGCAAATTATCAATGAGGGGTTCTCTTTTTTTATTTTTTCAATTTCAACCTTGAAAGAAGTCGAATCAGATTGTCCTGTGGCTAATGCCGTTTTTAGAAGATTTTCATTTACAAAATGTTTTATCGCTACTTTAGAATCAACTTTTCTAATAATTTTTTCAAATTTGTCTTTGTTGGCCTCTAGTGTGTGTAAAAGTGCTATCATAAGATGAGATGCTTAGTGAAAATTCAATAAATTTTTTACAAATAAAGAGTTATTTGTATTATTGATGTAGTTTTAGTTGTTAAACTTGACTTTCTCTATGTTTATGAGTGATTTCTTAGAACAAGTCATATAATAAAAAATCCCTTTACAACATGTAAAGGGATTTTTTTTTAATAATTTTAAGATTACATAGCAACTAGGTCACCAGTCACATCTTTTGTAGGTAAATCCGATTTACCCATTAAATAAATGTCTACTTGTCTCGCCGCTTCTCTACCTTCAGAAATAGCCCATACAATTAAAGACTGTCCTCTACGCATATCTCCTGCAGTAAAGATGTTAGGAATATTTGTTTGGTATTTTCCATATTCAGCTTTGTAGTTAGAACGTCCATCTCTATCTAATCCTAATTGATCTGCTATGGTGCTTTCAGGACCTGTAAACCCTAAAGCTAATAAAGCTAAATCACAAGGCCAAGTTTTTTCTGTACCTTCAATTTCAATTAATTGTGGACGTTGGCCAGGAACCATTTTCCATTCTACCTCAACAGTTTTTAAAGCTGTTAAGTTTCCATCAGCATCTTTGATGAACTCTTTTGTATTGATCAACCAGTTTCTATCACATCCTTCTTTATGAGAAGAAGATGTTTTCAACTTCAATGGCCAGAAAGGCCATGGAGTAGAGGCAGCTCTGTGTCCAGGAGGTTTAGGCATAATTTCAAAGTTTGTCACAGATTTTGCTCCATGACGATTTGAAGTACCTACACAATCAGAACCTGTGTCACCACCACCAATAACGATAACATCTTTGTCTGTAGCGATTACTTGGTCTTTTACTTTTTTACCAAAAACAACTTTGGTTTGTTGAGTTAAGAAATCCATGGCTTGAACAACACCATTAGCATCTGCACCCGGAGTTGGTAAGCTTCTTCTTTCAGTAGCTCCACCACATAAAACAACGGCATCAAATTTTTTCAAGTCTTCTACGTCGTAGTTTACCCCAACGTTTACATTTACTTTGAAAGTAATTCCTTCAGCTTCAAGTATAGCAACACGACGGTCAATAATTCCTTTCTCCATTTTAAAGTTTGGAATTCCGTAACGTAACAATCCACCAACTTCATCATCTCTTTCAAATACAGTAACTGTGTGCCCAGCTCTATTTAATTGTTGAGCAGTTGCTAAACCAGCAGGACCAGATCCTACAATAGCAATTGTTTTTCCTGTTCTTTTCTTTGGAGGTTGAGGTTTAATCCAACCTTCTTTAAAGGCACGCTCAACTATATTTTTTTCTATATTTTCAATAGAGATAGGATCTTCTATGATACCCAATACACACGCTTGCTCACAAGGAGCAGGGCACAAACGACCTGTGAATTCAGGAAAATTGTTTGTAGAGTGTAGTATCCAAGAAGCTTTTTGCCATTCTCCTTGATGAACCATGTGATTAAAATCTGGAATTAAATTACCAAGTGGACAACCACTATGGCAAAACGGAATTCCACAATCCATACAACGAGATCCTTGCTCTGTTATTTCAGTATCACTTAAGGGTACTGTAAATTCTTTATAATCCTTTACACGGTCTTTTACAGGCGTGTATGTTTCATCTTTTCTATCGAATTCTTTAAAACCTGTTACTTTTCCCATTGTTATACTGTTTCTAATTCTTCAACCATTACTTCACCTTCTGCTAAACGAGCTAAGGCTTTTTTATACTCTGTAGGCATTATTCTTACAAATTTAGTCAAGCTAGTTTCCCAATTTGCTAATAACTCTTTCCCACGATTACTATCTGTATATAGTACATGCTTTTCAATCAATCCTTTCAATTCAGCTGCATGTTCTGTGTTTATTTCTTCAAACTCAATAGTTTCTGTGTTACAAAGTCCATTTGTGAATTTGTTTTCTGGATCGTAGATATAAGCAATACCTCCACTCATACCTGCAGCAAAATTTCTACCTGTACTTCCTAGTACAACTACTTTACCTCCTGTCATGTATTCACAACAGTGATCTCCAACACCTTCAACAACAGCTGTAGCTCCTGAATTACGAACGGCAAAACGTTCTCCAGCAATACCATTGATATAAGCTTCTCCTTCAACTGCACCAAATAAACATACATTCCCAACAATGATATTGTCTTCTGCAACGAAATCAGCATCTTTAGGTTTCTTAACAATTAATTTGGCTCCGGATAAACCTTTTCCTAAATAATCATTGGTATTACCTTCAACAGTAAAAGTTAAACCGTGTGCACTAAAAGCTCCTAAGCTTTGTCCTGCAGATCCAGTAAAGTTAATATGTAAGGTATCTTCAGGTAAACCTAAGTGACCATATATTTTTGAGATTTCATTACTTACAATGGCACCAACTGATCTGTCTGTATTGATGATTGGGTAATTCAATGTCATTTGTTCTTTTCTATACAAAGCTCTGTGCGAATCTTTCAAGATTTGGAAATCTAAGACATTTTCTAATCCATGATCTTGTTTCTCTGAGTTTTTTACAGGCATTTCATTGTAGGCTGCAGGTCTGTGTAGTATTGCAGATAAATCTAATCCTTTAGCTTTGTAATGTTTAATTGCTTTGTTCGAGTTTATCTTGTGAGTTTGACCAACCATTTCTTCCATAGTTCTAAAACCTAATTGAGCCATAATAGCTCTCAGTTCTTCTGCAACATAATAGAAGAAGTTGATTACGTGTTCTGGAGTTCCTTTAAAGTTTTTACGTAGTTCTTTATCTTGAGTAGCAATTCCTACTGGACAAGTATTTAAATGACACTTACGCATCATGATACATCCAGAAGCTACTAAGGGAGCGGTTGCAAATCCAAATTCCTCAGCTCCTAATAAAGCTGCAATTGCAACATCACGACCCGTTTTTAATTGTCCATCACATTCAACAACAATACGAGAACGTAAATTGTTTAATACAAGAGTTTGTTGAGCTTCAGCTAAACCAAGTTCCCAAGGTAACCCCGCGTGTTTTAATGATGTTAAAGGAGAAGCTCCTGTTCCACCATCATAACCTGAAATTAATACAACATCTGCTTTTGCTTTAGAAACACCAGCTGCAATTGTACCAACTCCCACTTCAGAAACTAGTTTCACATTAATTCTAGCTTCGCGATTGGCATTTTTCAAGTCATAGATTAATTGAGCTAAATCTTCAATTGAATAAATGTCATGGTGTGGAGGCGGAGAAATCAATCCTACGAAAGGAGTAGAGTTACGTGCCGATGCAATCCATGGTAATACTTTTTCACCAGGTAATTGCCCACCTTCTCCAGGTTTAGCACCTTGAGCCATTTTAATTTGTATTTCTTTAGCGCTTGACAAGTAATGAGAAGTAACTCCAAAACGTCCAGATGCAACTTGCTTAATAGCAGAATTTCTACTGTCTCCATTTACATTTGGTTGGAAACGTTTTCTATCTTCACCACCTTCACCTGAATTTGATTTACCGCCAATACGGTTCATCGCGATGGCTAAATTCTCATGGGCTTCTCTTGAAATAGATCCATAAGACATTGCTCCTGTTTTAAAACGTTTTACAATATCAGTCCATGATTCTACCTCTTCCAATGGAATTGGGTCAAAGTTGTCAAACTCAAATAAACCACGAATGGTCATTAAGTTTTCAGCTTGTTCGTTTACTGCTTGTGCATATACATTGTAGCTTTTTTGATCACTCAAACGAACTGCTTGTTGTAATTTAGCAACAGTAGTAGGGTTAAACATATGTCTTTCCCCATTACGTCTCCATCTATAATCACCACCAATATTTAAACCTAAACGTTTGTCTATATAAGTGTCTGGATATGCATATTTATATCTTTCGTTAATTTCTTTTTCAATTTCATACAATCCAATACCTTCAATTCTTGAAGCAGTGTATGGGAAGTATTTTTCTACAAATTGAGAATTGAAACCTACAATTTCAAAAATTTGTGAACCTCTGTAAGAATGTAAAGTCGAGATTCCAATTTTGTTCATTACTTTTAAAATACCTTTACCTATAGCTTTATTGAAATTATCTACAGCTTTTTGCTCATCCATACCTGTAATGAATCCATCCTGCACTTGCATTCTAATGATTTCATTTACCATATATGGATTAATAGCACTTGCACCATAACCAAATAAAGTAGCAAAATGATGTGGTTCACGTGGTTCTGCTGATTCAATAATAATATCAAAGTAAGAGCGCTTGCGTAAACGGTTCAGTTGATGATTTACATAAGAACAAGCTAATAAAGAAGGAATAGGAGCAAACTCTTTGTTTACACCTCTATCAGATAATATAATGATATTAGTTCCTCTTTCAATAGCTTTGGTAATTTGAACAATGATGTCTTCTAGTGCATCTTCTAATCCATTCAATCCTTTTGCTTTAGGATATAAAATTTCAATAGTTTCAGAATGAAAGCTTTCAACTCCAATATTTCTTATTTTCTCTAAATCTGAATTAGAAATTACAGGGTTTTGAATTCTTAATTTACGACATTGTCTTTCTGTAATACTAAATATGTTTCTGTCTTTACCCAGGTTTAAGCTAATATCTGTTACGATTTCTTCACGAATACCATCCAAAGGTGGATTAGTAACTTGTGCAAATAGTTGCTTAAAGTAATTAGAAATTAATTGAGGTCTGTCAGATAGTACTGCCAATGGCGTATCAATCCCCATAGACCCTAAAGCTTCTTTTCCTGCAATTGCCATCGGTGTAATTACTTCTTGAATATCTTCAATGGTGTAATTGAACAATCGTTGTCTTGTTTTTAAATCTATAGTTTCAATTGGACAAGCAATGTTTGTATAAGGAACATCTTTTAAATGTAATCTTGTTTTGTTCAACCATTCTTGATATGGTCTTTCAGAAACAATTTTACTTTTAATTTCTTCATCATTTATGATGCGTCCTTCATTCATGTCAACTAAAAACATTTTTCCAGGCTCTAATCTACCATGACTTTCAACATCTGAAGGAGCAACTTCTACAACACCAATTTCTGATGCCATAATTAATTTCCCACTCTTAGTTACTGTATATCTAGAAGGTCTTAAACCGTTACGGTCTAATAATGCTCCTACGTAGTCACCATCTGTAAAAGGTACAGAAGCAGGGCCGTCCCATGGTTCCATGATACAACCGTTGTATTCATAAAACGCTTTTCTTTCAGGAGACATCGTTTTGTGCTTTTCCCAAGCTTCAGGAATCATCATCATCATTACTTCTGGTAATGATCTTCCTGTATGTGTTAACAATTCAACCACCATATCCATAGAAGCAGAATCTGACTTTCCAGGTAAAATGATTGGGAATAATTTATCTATTTGTGGACCAAAAACGTCACTTTTCATGATTTCCTCACGAACGCGCATTCTACTTACGTTTCCACGTAAAGTATTAATTTCTCCATTTTGACACATAAATCTAAATGGTTGCGCTAACTCCCATGCAGGCATTGTATTTGTAGAGAAACGTTGGTGTACTAAAGCCAAACGTGTTACCAAGTCAGGTTGTTGTAAATCTTTATAATATGGACCTATGTCTTCCGGCATAATGATCCCTTTATAAATCAAAGTAGTATTTGATAAACTAGGTAAGTAGAAATATGGAGCCTGAGACATTTTTGAAGCAGCAATTGCATGTTCTGTAATTTTACGAGCAGCATATAATTTTGCTTTGAAATTAGCTTCTGAAACATCTTCTTTTTTACCAATGAAAATTTGTTCAATATTAGGTTCAGATGCCAAAGCAATCTCTCCTAACTGTGTTGAGTCTACTGGTACTGTTCTCCATCCTAAGATAATCAAATCTTGTGCTTTGATTTCCTTTTCAAAAGTATCTTTGCAAAATTTGTATTGATTGCTGTTTTTTGGTAAAAACACCATTCCCACAGCATATTCTCTTTGCTTAGGAAGATCAAATCTACAAACTCTTGAAAAATATTCATGAGGAATATCAATTAAAAGTCCTGCACCATCTCCGGTCTTTCCATCAGCACTAACACCTCCACGGTGTTCCAGTTTTACTAGAATTTCTAGTGCATCATGAATAATTTGATTGGTTTTTTCACCTTTAAGGTTACAAATAAATCCTGCACCACAGTTCTCGTGTTCAAATTCTGGTAAATATAGTCCTTGTTTTTCTATCATAATCTTAAAAATAAGAACGCAAAATTACGTAAAATGAAGAATATAAACCAATAGAATTGGCAGAGAAAAAACAAAAATGTATTAACTGTAATTATGCTGCTGTATTATTGATAATTTTCAAAATATTCAATACTAAATAGTGAATTATGTTATTTTTATTTGAAAACCTTTCGATTTGTTGAGAATGTGTGAATCTTGTTTTGTCGCAGTTTATTAACTGATTACCTGTTGTGTTTTGCGTATTTTTACGTAGAGATTTGCATACATAAAAACAGCCTTGCAATATTTGCAAGGCTGTTTGGTACGTTTTTTTTGAAATAAACGTTAAAAACTTAATCTATTCGATGTTTTAGTGATCATTCATACGATAATCGGGATAAGCACTCATTCCGTGTTCATGATCGTCTAATCCTTCAATTTCTTCTTTTTCAGAAACTCTTAATCCCATTGTCTTTTTTATTGTAAACAAGATAATAAATGAAGAAGTTAAACAGAAAGCACCAACAATAGCTACACCTGTTAATTGAGTAAAGAATTGCTCAATACTTGCCATTGCTCCAAAGATACCAACAGCTAAAGTACCCCAGATACCACAAATTAGGTGTACTGCAACAGCTCCAACAGGATCATCTAGTTTTAGTTTGTCAACTAAGGCAACCGCTAATACAATTATAATACCTGCAATTGCTCCAATAGCAACCGCGTCATTTGGACTCATTTGGTCAGCTCCGGCAGTAATACCTACTAATCCACCCAAAATACCGTTTAAGAACATTGTTAAATCAAAATTCTTATATAATATTTGTGATAAAATGAATGCTCCAACACCACCAGCAGCAGCGGCTAAACATGTTGTTACTAACGTTAAAGAAGTTAATGCAGGGTCAGCAGATAATACAGAACCGCCATTAAAACCAAACCATCCTAACCATAGGATTAATACACCTGCAGTTGCAAGAGGTATGTTGTGTCCTTCAATAACTTTTGGTTTTCCGTTTTCGTCAAATTTACCAATACGAGCACCTAGCAACCAGATAGCAACTAAAGCAGCCCATCCACCTACACCGTGTACCAAAGTAGAACCTGCGAAATCATAGAATCCCATTCCGTCTAGGAATCCACCTCCCCATTTCCATGCTCCAACAATTGGGTAAACCAATCCTACATAGATAACAACAAAGATCATAAAAGATGTTAATTTAACTCTTTCTGCTACAGCACCAGATACGATAGTTGCAGCAGTTGCGGCAAACATTCCTTGGAACAAGAAATCTGTCCACCATGTATAGCCACCACTAGCGTAATCTGCAGTCATTCCGTTTTCAGGTGCTCCAATTCCGAACCCTGCGAATTTTAAGAATCCACCGTCTCCGTCTTCAAAACCTGGGTACATTAAGTTAAATCCTCCTACGTAATAAAGTAATAATCCTACACAAATAATAAATACATTTTTAAATAAAATGTTTATTGTGTTTTTTTGTCTTGTTAATCCGATTTCTAATAATGAGAAACCTAAGTGCATGAAAAATACCAATGCTGTACATAGCATCATCCATACGTTATTTGCTGTAAATAAACCTGCGTCCATGTTGTAATTTTTATAATATTATTTTAATGTATCTCCTCCTTGTTCTCCAGTACGGATTCTATAAGTTTCAGTAATATCTGAAACAAATACTTTACCATCACCTATTTCTCCTGTGCTAGCTGATTTTAAAATCGCATTGATTGTAATTTCTGCAAAATCATCATTCACAACGATAGAAAGATGACGTCTTTGAATGTCACTAGTGCTATAAGAAACACCTCTATAAACATGACCGTGTTTTTCGTGTCCTTGACCAGTTACATCCCAATAAGAGAAGAAATTTACATTTACTTCGTGTAGTGCTTTTTTTACTTCAGAAAATTTTGATTTTCTGATGATTGCTTCAATTTTTTTCATGATTTTCTATTTTATTAATTTATAATATATGGACTGCAAGTGTTTATTTACAGTCCATAATATAATGCTTTTTCTTAGAAAGAGTATACAGCAGCTATAGTTAAAGCTGTTACAGATTTTTCACCTGGAAATGCTTCAATCAAAGCGTCATCTGAAGAGTCGTATCTTAATTCAGTAATTAATTTTAAGTTTTCGTCTAATTTAGTGCTTCCTGTAAGGGTTAAAGCGAATAAGCTAGCTTCAGCAGCACCTGTTGTTTGGTAAACTTCAGGTCTTAATCCTAAAGAAAAAGTATCAGACATTGCGTTTTCCAAATATAATGCAACACCTTGGTATCCAGCATCTGCATCCTTAGATTTAGAGTAGGCTGCATTTATTCCAAAGTATAGAGATTCAGATAAATCAAATCCACCAGTATAGTCAATAAATATATTGTCAGTAATACCGCTACCATCAACTCCACCATAGATAAAGTTTAGGTATTGTCCTTTAAATCCTAATTGAGCACCAAATTGCATTTCACCTCCAGCGTTTCCGTCAGTACTAGCTATGGCATGTGAGTTTGTAACAGCTAACATGTAAGAGAAATCTTCAGAAGGGGCCACGTCTATTTTTACACCTGTATGAGAAAAAGGACCTGCATTAAATAAATAAGAAACAGAGTAGTTAAAGTTGGCAGCAGGAGAAATTACTTCATATCCTAAAAACGTATTGAATTGACCTGCAGTAATTGTTACTTTATCGTTTATGCTGTAGTAAGCGTACAATTGGTTTATTGCTCCAGCCATGTTAGCATCATCAGCTCTAGGTCCAAAAGCGATATCAGCAACTACTCCTGATTTTTCACCTTCGTATGCAAAAACGGTATTCGCCATTCCTAATCCAAATCCATTTGCGTTTCCAGGATTTGCAATTAATATACCTGGAGTTCCAGCTCCGTCAGCAAAATTTGTTGTTCCATAAACATCAACAGTTCCTGATACAGATAATTTTGATTCTTGTGCAAAAGTTATAGTACTTGCTAATAACAATGCTGATAAAATTAATTTCTTCATAATTTGATAATTTAAATAATATTGTTTCGATTAATACTTAGGCAAATATACGTTCTTTTACGTAATAAAAAAGTTTTTTACTGAAAAAACTAAGTGTTTTTTAAGTAGTATGATTGTTTTTTACTTAGTTTCAATGCGTTATTTTTAATTTAACGCCTGTTAACCCTTATTCTAATTAAGATGATTTTATAAAAAGCTGTTTTTGTTGAATTTTTTGTAAAAATGACGATTACGTAAAAAAAAGAATAATTATTTTTTTGTGGAGGATTGTATTTGAATAAAAAAGGCCCTGTATAAAAATACAAGACCTTTGTTTAAATTAGTGTATAGAGAATTTATTTCATTATTCTTCATCAAATTCTCTAACTCTTTTTCCATGGTAAGCAATTGTCCCATGTTCAGCAATATCAAGTCCTAACTCTTCTTCTTCTGCTGAAACTCTTAATCCAATAGTTTTCTTTAATATGTAAAAGAAAAAGAAAGCCATTACAATCGCCCAAACAGCATATGCTAATACACCAATTGCTTGTGCAGCCAATTGACTAGTTCCTCCTCCATTAAATAATCCAATTCCACTCTCGCCATCAACACCCCAAAGTCCAATTACAAGTGTTCCCCAGGCACCACAAACACCATGAACAGAAGCAGCTCCAACGGCATCATCAATTTTTAGTTTTCTGTCAATGAATTCAATAGAGAATACAACAATGATACCTCCAATTAAACCAGCTAATACAGCTCCAGATTCAGACATGTTTCCACATCCTGCAGTAATACTAACCAATCCGGCAAGTGAACCGTTTAATGTCATTCCAAGATTTGGTTTTCCGTCTTTTATCCATGTAAGTAATAAAGCTCCTAAAGCTCCTGCAGCAGCAGCAAGATTAGTAACAAGAACAACTGTCGATGCTCCAGTTGCATCTGCACCACCCCAAGCTAATTGAGATCCTCCATTAAAACCAAACCATCCTAACCAAAGAATAAATACACCCAATGTAGCTAATATTTGATTGTGACCTGGCATTTCAATAGATTGACCATTGATATATTTACCGATTCTAGGTCCTACCATCCAAGCAGCAACTAATGCAGCCCATCCACCTACAGAGTGTACAATTGAAGATCCAGCAAAGTCAATAAATTCAGCAGGCATCCATTCAGCATTAAGCCATCCACCATTCCATTCCCATCCACCGGCAATAGGGTATATAATAGCACTCATTACAACTGAAAAGATAGCGTAAGTAGTGTATTTTGTTCTTCCTGCAATAGCACCAGAAACAATAGTAGCAGCAGTAGCAGCAAATACAGTTTGAAAGAATAAATCAGCAGAGCCTTGTGAGAAAACAAAATCACCCCAATGAAACCATCCCGCTTTTGAAATATCTTCACCATACATTAAAGAGTATCCTACAAACCAGAAAGATAAAGATCCGACGGCTACGTCTAAGAAATTTTTCATAGCAATATTTACAGCGTTTTTAGAATCTGTAAATCCAGATTCAACCAAGGTAAAACCAGCCTGCATAAAGAATACTAAAATTCCTGAAAGAAGCATCCAAAGCATTCCCATATCACCTACAATTCCTTCAATTGCTTTTGCATTTTCAGCAGCAGTAGGTGCAATCATTGTTATTGTTGTACTTAACATAATTGTGTTTTTTTAATTAATAAATAGTTTTTAGATTTTGTTAAT
>JBHOTE010000011.1:0-55714 GCA_042584125.1 Bacteroidota bacterium | reverse complement strand
GATGTACGGCTTCTCTTCCTATAATAGCTAAAGATGTAGAAGCTAAAAACTATTTGTTTGAAGTAAAACAAGAGTTCGTTAAAATGTGGCCCAATAATAAAACTATAAATATTGTTTTTCATGGACATAGCGTACCTGCGGGGTATTTTAAAACGCCAAATGTAAATACATTATCTGCTTATCCTCATTTGGTTTTAAAGAAGTTAAAGGACCAATATCCTTATGCTGTTGTAAACAGTATTACAACGAGTGTTGGTGGTGAAAATTCAGTTAAAGGAATAACTAGATTTAATGATGAAGTTCTAAATCATAATCCAGATGTACTTTTTATAGACTACGCTTTAAATGATAGACGTGTTGGTTTAGAAAAAGCAGAAAAAGCGTGGGGAAAGATGATCGAACAAGCGTTAAAACAAAACATTCCTGTGATATTATTAACGCCTTCTCCAGATACAAGAGTTGATTATAATAACCCTGAAAACGAATTAAAACAGCATACAAATCAAATTAGATTACTAGCTAAAAAATATAATATTGGGCTAGTAGATAGCTATAAAGCGTTTCAGCATCTTTATGCTAATAAAGAAGAACTAAAAGAATATATGGCACAGGTAAATCATCCTAATATTAAAGGGCATGAGTTGATTACAAATGAGATTTTGAAGTATTTTAAATAATTATATATGCGTCCACTCTTTTGTTTTATATGGATTATAGTTTCTGTCTTTGGGGCATTCAAATCACATGCCTTTCAGAGCCGCGATACTATTTACCGCATTTTTCAATTTCCGCAAAATAAAATGCCACGAATTGATGGTGACTTTTCCGATTGGGACCTGGTTCCAGAGACCTATGCCATTGGTTTAGACCAGATGAAAGAAAGTATCAATGGTATTGGCTTTAATCTTGATGCAGCCGATTTGGATATTAATGTGAAAGTAGGATGGGTAAAAGACCTGAACCGCTTATACTTTTATGTAGAGGTTTTTGATGATTTCTGGGAATTTGAGCAATTAGATATCAGACAAGATATTTTTGAATTAGTTGTGGATGCCGATGTTTCAGGTGGCAATTTTATTAAAAAGTGGAATGCAAATAAACAATTTATACCTATTGAAGAATTACATTTTAGAGGACATGGGGCGCATGCCCAAAACTATCATGTTTTTATGCCTGCCGTAAACAAAGATTGGGCTATGGTTTGGGGAAATACCCCTTGGATTAAAGATTTCCCTTATGCCAATGCCGCCTATAAGCACAATTTAGAACAAGGCAAACCCGGTTTGCTCAAAATGGAATTTTGGATAACGCCATTCGACTATGCTGCTATTGAAGGGATTAATCGTTCTGCAGTTTCTAAGCTAAAAGAAAAAGAAATTATTGCCATGTCTTGGAGCTTTCTAGATTATGATGACGACAATAAGGAGAGAAAGGATTTTATCAACCTTGCACATAATATTGAAATGATTCATAATGGCGATTTTATGAATGCATTCAGGTTAATGCCTCTAGCGGAAGAGTTAAAACCAGAACTACAAGCAAACTGGTCTTTTGTTGAGGTTGATAGAGATAGGCGTGTTTTCGCATTTAAAGATGATTCCTTAGGCAAGGTTGAAAAGTGGACATGGGATTTTGGTGATGGAACGACTTCTAAGGAACAAAATCCGGTACATCAATATAATACAGCAGACCATTGGACTGTTGTGCTCACAGTTGAAAATGAAAAAGGTAAATCTATACATTCAAAGGTTTGGGATGTGGTTACTAAATAGGTTGAATTAGTATTTGTAATACTAAAAACAAAAATAATAACAAAGAGTGAAATTAAAAATAATGATAAAGGCACAAGAAATATATAGAGAAATTAGTAGAAGAAAAGTCTTATTTTTCTTAGTCATCCTTTTAGCAAGTTCAATAACTGTAGTAAACGCACAATCTCAGTGGATTTGGCAACAAGAAGACGGTCCAGCCAATACATGGATGGCGTTTCGAAAAACTATTACGATTGATGCAGTGCCTTCTGAAGCAATGGTGAATATTTCTGTAGATAGTAAATATTGGCTTTGGATAAATGGAGAGATGGTGTTGTTTGAAGGAGGTTTAGCAAGAGGTGCTGCACCAAATACCACGTATTACGACCCAGTTGATTTGGCGCCTTACTTGAAACAAGGAGAAAATACGATTGCCATTTTAGCTTGGTATTTTGGACGTACAAGAAAGTCGCATTTAGATAGTGGAAAAGGAGGTTTATATGTTTCTGCTGATTGGAACTCGGATTTAAATACAAATACCTCGTGGAAAATGAAATTACATCCAGCCTATGATCCAAATAGTGGTGGAGGTGGAGCAGATAATCGAATTACTCCTTACAGTGTAAAATTCGATGCTCGAAATGCTCTAGGAGATTGGACAGATAGTGCTTGGTACACTGTAGGTTATGATGATAGTAATTGGGATACACCTACAGAAAAAGGAGCCATAAATAGTCAACCTTGGGGCAATCTAGTAGAACGTGCTATACCTCAATGGAATGATAGAGGACTCACAGATTATCCATCTATGACAGTAAACGGGTCAGCAATCCAGCTACCTTATACAAACAATTCTGGGTCTACTATAACTGTAAAAGCAAAACTCCCATTCAATCAACAAATTACACCCTACATAAAGTTAAATGCTACATCTGGTAAAACTATTGTTATTGATACTGATAATAATTTTCACTTATTGAAATCAACTTATATTTCTAAAAATGGAGTTCAAGAATTTGAAGGATATACTTGGTTCAATGGTCATATTGTAGAGTATAGCATTCCTTCAGGAGTAGAAGTGCAAGAATTAAAATATCGTTGGACTGGTGTGGGAGATATGACAGGTAATTTTGAATGTGATGATCAATTTTATAATCGTTTATGGTGGATGGCAAGAAATACTTTGTACATCTGTGCAAGAGATGGTTATATGGATTGCCCAGATAGAGAAAGAGCATTGTGGATTGGAGATGTTGGTGATCAAACAGGGGCAATTTTCTATACTTTAGATGAAGCAGGAAGAAAATTATTAAAAAAAGCTATTGACAATACCATTAACTATCGAAGAGGAGATATTATCGAAGGCTTAACACCAGGTTTTGGAAGCTTTCAAACTAAAACTGCCGAATTTGCAGCACAAAGTCTACAATTTATTGACAATGTGGTGTGGCAATATTACTATAATACTGGTGATAAGGCTACTATTGAAAATGCATATCCAGCTATATTAACGTACCTAAAATTATGGAATATGGCTTCAGATGGTATGCCTGAAAACAGGATAGGAGGTGTGAGTTGGACAGATTGGGGAAGCGATCGTGATTCACACGCAATAAGAGCTACTTCATATTATATCGCGCTAAAAGCAGCCAAAAAAATGGCTGTTGTATTAGATAAAACTGAAGATATTCTATGGTATGACAACAGAATTAATAGCATCAAACAAAACTATGTTCAAAAATATTGGAGAGGTAGTAGTTATAATACTTCAGGTAACCCCATAGAAGAACGTGTTAGTTCTCTTGCAGTAATAGCAGGTTTAGCAGATGAAAGTCACTATGAAACCTTAGTAAATGAAGTGTTATTCCCAATTAGAAAATCAAGTCCGCATTTTGAATGGTTAGCAGAAGAGGCTTTAATGCAATTAGGACATCCAGAAAAAGCGTTAACTAGAATGCGAGAGGTATATGATTTTCAAGTGGATACCCCGAATTTAACTACCTTGTACGAACGTTTTGAGAGTGATCCAAAAGGTAGTTTAGGTACACCTAACCATGCATGGAACGCTCCTAACTATGTTATGTCGCGTTATGTTACTGGTATTAAGGCAACTGAAGTAGCTTGGAGTACTTATGAAGTATGTCCAACTTTAGCGAATTTAACTTCTTTTAAAACTACAGTGCCTTCTGTTAAAGGGGATATCTTAGTCGAGGTTCAGGCAGGTAAAACGAACTTTAATTTAAAACTAGAATCACCAAATAATACCACAGCAGTTGTGGGAATACCAAAAACAAATACAGAAATTTTTGAAGTAACTGTTGGAGGTGTAACTGTTTGGAAAGATAATGCGATTGTTGATGCAGTTCAAGGAATATCTTTTAATAGTGAAAATGAAAAATTTTTGAAATTCAATGTGATTCCTGGAGTTTGGGAGTTTAATGCAAGCGTGTTTGTAGATTATGCTCCTGAAATTTCTTTTAAAACTCCTAGTGCAGATAGCGAAATTGAAAAAGGATATACATCCCTTGATATTGAATTAAATGTTAGTGATGATGAAGGTATAGAAAAAGTTGAAGTATTTCTTGATGATCAACTTATAGATACAAAAACAGCTGCTCCTTTTAATTTTTCTTCATCTAGTACGTCATCATTATTAGATTTAGAAGGTGGAGAATATGAATTAAAGGCTGTAGTTACAGATACTGATGGTAAAACAGCTGAAGCAAGTATAAAGATAAAGGTGCTAGATAAAGCAGGTATTTTTACTAACAAATTGCTATTTTATTTACCATTAGAAGAGAATGGTACTGATGAAAGTGGAAATGAGAATCATGCCACAATGGGATCTGCTGTTACTTATGCTAATGGAAAATATGGTAAAGGAGGTGTTTTTAGTTATACAGATGGATCTTATTTTACATCAGCAAACAATGTTTTTGAATACAGTGGTGAAACTGCTTATACAATTGCTTTTTGGTTAAAAGTATCAGATTATAGCCAACGTGGAGACATTTTACAACCTACAAACGGACGTACCTTATTATATTCTAATGGTGATTTAAGTTTTACGTCTTCTCACCAAAAAAAGTCTATTTCATTTACTGTAGATGATGCCGAAAAGAATGATTGGTTCCATCTTGCTTTAGTGATCGACCAAAGAGAAGGACAAAGACATCATAAATTTTATATTAATGGTGAACAACGAGGCAGTATTGCACAATATGATGAATTTGAAACAGGTAAACCTCAAACTTTTGGTAAATTGATTTTCGGATCATTTTCGGCTACTTCATTAGTAAGAAATTTTACAGGAATGTTAGATGAAGTATATATGTTTAATGATGCACTTTCTGAAACTGAAATTAATGAAGTAATAAATATAGAAAACCTTCAAGAATATCTTTCAAGTCTTAGTATTACAGAAAATAAACTTGAGATTGATAACATAAAATTATTTCCAAATCCAGTTCATCAAATACTTAGCATTGCAGGTGGTGAAATGGTCAATGTAGAGGTGTATGATCTAGCTGGAAGAATGATAAACTCATATAAAGTAAATAATAATAAGTTGGATGTGTCTTCTTTAAGTAATGGAGTATATATGATTAGAATGGTTGATTTACAAGGAAATTCTCACATGTCTAAATTTATAAAACAATAGAATGAAAATTTGTAACTGAATTAAAGTTAAATGAAATGAACGCAAAAATTAAAATAAGAAGATTTTTTTGCTTTAGCTCTGCTATTTCTGGTAAGCACAAATGGCTTAGCTAATATTACAGACTAGGGTAGTGCCCAATGCATTTAGCAACAATAAGATGGAGTTTCTAATACTATGGTAGCGTTTAGAAAATCATTCAACTTAATGAAACACTAGCAAAAATTGCAGTTAACACGAAATACTGATAAATCAATTTTTATTTTTCTTAGATTGATGAGTTTTTGAATAAATAAAAATGTTATTCTAGGGTTGTTTTTTTAATAAAAAAGAAAGCTAGTAAAGTAATGTGTAGAGCACTTTAAGTCTTAAATAATAGATTAAAAATTATAAATTAAATACAGTGAAAAGTAATTTAATATTCGTCATATTTATACAGCTTCTATTTTTAAGCTGCTCAGAAAAAAGCGGAAGTAACCTAGAGAGTCCTTACGACTTATCTGTTTCTGAAGGGTTTCAAAACCCCTTAGGTTTCCATGATAGTGTGCCATCTCTTTCTTGGAAATTACCTAAAACAAGTAATGTAAAGAAACAAAGGGCATATAGTATTGTAGTAGCTTCAGTCCCAAATTTATTACCGGATTCTCCTGATATATGGTCTTCTGGAAAAGTAATGTCCAATCAATCTGTTTTTGTAAAATATGCTGGCAATCCATTAAAATCAAGACAGAAAATATATTGGCAAGTACGCTATTGGGACTCAGATAACCGTGTTTCCGATTGGAGTGAGATTGCAAATTTAGAGATGGGTTTGCTTTCTAACGCAGATTGGAAAGCAAAGTGGATAAAAATTCCCGATCCTAAAAAATGGGATACCACAAGATATAGTACACGTTTGTTTAGACCTCAATATCTAAGAAATGATTTCAAAATAAATTCAAAAGTAAAAAAGGCACGTTTATACATCACATCAAAAGGTGTTTTTGAAGCACACATCAATGGAAAAAAGATTGGTAATGATGTGCTAACACCAGGTTGGACGCCTTATACTAAACGAATAGAAACCCTAACGTATGATGTTACTGCTGCTTTACAAAAAGATAAAAATACTTTAGGAATAGTACTTGCAGAAGGTTGGCATTCTGGACGTTTTGGCCCTAAACGAAGGTGGGACACTGTTATTGCACCACCCCAAATAATTTGCCAGCTTGAGATAGAAGATATTAAAGGCAATTATAAAATTATCACGAGTAATAACAGTTGGAAAGCCTCAATAAATGGTCCCATAAGAGTTGCTGGATTATATGATGGCGAAACATACGATGCCAATTTTGAACTACCAAATTGGGACAAACCTGGTTTTGATGACGCTGCTTGGGAGAAAGTTATAACAGAAGAAATAGATTCAAAAACAAAACTTTTTCCAAAAAAACATGCTACAATAAAAAATAAGCAAAGCCTACATCCTGTTAAAATGACCGTTCAGAAAACAGATCAGGTTTTATTCGATTTTGGTCAAAATATGGTAGGTATAGTAGACTTAAAAATTCCAGTTAAAAAGGGTGATACTATACAATTAAGACACGGCGAGATGCTTGATTCTGAAGGTAAATTATTTACTAAAAACTTGGGCTCTGCAAAAGCCACAGATTATTACATAGCAAAAGAAGATAATACCATTTCCTGGCAACCAAAATTTACATTTCATGGTTTTCGTTATTTAGAAATAAGCGGATTTCATAAAGCGTTTACTCCTCAAAAATCTTGGGTTACAGGAATCGTACAACATTCAGATTTTGATATGTCAGGACACTTTCAATCTTCTCACACAAAATTAAACCAATTACATAGTAACATTCAATGGGGATTAAGAGGTAATTTTTTCGATGTACCTTTAGATTGCCCACAACGAAGCGAACGTTTAGGTTGGACAGGCGATGCTCAGGTTTTTATCCCAACTTCTTTATTTTTAGCAGATACGCATGCCTTTTGGTCTGCGTGGTTAAATAGTATGCGAGAAGAGCAGTTTGGCAATGGCGGTATTCCTGTGGTGGTACCAAATTTTACTGGAAATTTTGCTCAGGCAGGCTGGTCTGATGCTTCGACTATAATTCCTTGGGAATTGTATTATAGAACAGGAGATATCAAGGTGCTTGAGGATAACTACCAGATGATGCAAAAATGGTGTGATTATCATACTTCAGAAGCAACCAATAGCATTAGTCATATGTCTACAGTAGGCGATTGGTTGCAACCGTATTCACAACAAAAAGATGATCGAAGAGGTGATACACCTAATACACTTATATCTTCAGCATTTTACGCATACTCTGTGTATTTAACAATGAGAAGTGCCCAAGTTTTAGGTTTTCAAGAAGACGCTAAACATTACCAAGAATTACTAAATCGAATTTCTAACGCTTTTGAAAACGAATTTTTTGATGCTACCGGAAAAATAAAAGCACCTTATACACCAACACAAACGGGGTATTTATTAGCACTTGGTTTTAATATTTTATCTGAAGAAACAGCAAATAAATCTATAAACCACTTGGTTCAACTAATTAAAGATAGAGGAACACATTTGCGTACAGGTTTTATAGGAACGCCATTATTAGCGCCAGTTTTAGATAAAACAGGTCATACCGATTTGCTTTACGAAATTCTATTCAAGGAAACCTATCCATCATGGTTTTATTCCATAAACCAAGGCGCCACCACAATGTGGGAAAGATGGGATGGCTATACCCATGACAAAGGTTTTGCGAATAGAGCATTATCTTTTAATCATTACGCTTATGGCGCGATTGGGCAATGGTTATACGAGCGTACTGCTGGAATTTCACCTTTAGAAGCAGGTTACAAGAAAATATTGTTTGCACCTTTGCCACATCAAAATATTTCTGAAGTTCAAGGGAGTTATAACTCAATTTATGGGAAGATTAAATCTGAATGGAAGTTTATAGAGGGTAATTTTGTTTACAACATAAGCGTTCCTCCTAATACATCAGCAAAAGTTGTACTTCCATTTTTTAGCGATACACCAAATTTGACTGTAAATGGTCAAGCTCCTACATTTATTAAAGAAAAAAACACTATAGTTATCGATGATATAATCAGTGGAGACTATAAAATTATATATAAAAGCGCGAGATAAATATGAAATATAAATTAAGTTTAGTTTTAATAGTATACTGGTTTATTTTTGGTAAAGCAATATCCTATGGGCAACAAAAAGAGTCTTATTCACTCGAACAAAACTTCAAAAACCCACCAGCTTCGGTTAAACCACGTACGTGGATGCATGCCATAGATGGCAATATGAGTATAGAAGGCTTAACCAAAGACTTAGAAGCCATGCAACGTGTAGGTATTGGAGGTGTTTTATTATTTAATATCGATCAAAAAATTCCAGATGGAAAAATAAAATACGGTTCATCTGAGCACCACAACATGTTAAAACATGCAGCAGCAGAATGTGAGCGTTTGGGCTTGAGTTTTGGGGTTCATAATTGCGATGGTTGGTCTTCTAGTGGTGGTCCATGGATTATACCAGAGCAAAGTATGAAAATGCTGGTTTGGAGTGAACTTCAAGTAAAAGGAGGACAGTTAAATGTAAAATTACCACAACCAACAAAAAGGGAAGACTACTACAAGGATGTTGCTGTATTAGCTTATCCTTCTTTATCTTCTGAATTGGATGATGCTACCAATAAGCCTATTATTACCTCCTCAGTACTAAATTTACAAACAGATGGTTTAGTTGATAATTTACTCAATGGTAGGTTAGTACTTCCTAAAAAGAAGGATGCTCTTCCTTGGTTACAGTATGAGTACCCTGAAAAAAAGACGATACGGTCTATCTTGATTGTTTGTAACCAGCGCGACCCAATTGCTACGTTGCAAGTCTCTAATGATGGGATTAATTTTACAACGGTTCGAGAACTTTATACAGTTCGTACAGGAAAAAGGGAGTGGACTATTAATGATAGCTTTGAGGCTGTAACGTCAAAGTATTTTAGGATAACGTTTAACCAAACAATGTCTTTGCAAGAAGCCCGTTTATCCAATACGCAAAGCATTCATAATGTCATGGGGCGTATTAGTATGGGACGTACAGAAGACTCAAATTTGTCACCTATTGGACAATCTGAAAAGTCTATGATTATTGATAAAAGTAATATTATCAATTTAAGTTCCTATTTGAAGCCTGATGGCTCATTACAAACAAAACTACCAAAAGGTGACTGGACGATAATGCGCTTTGGTTATACATCTACAGGAGCGTTTAACAACCCTGCTTCAGATGCAGGTAGAGGCTTAGAATGTGATAAATTTAGTAAAGAAGCATTTAAAATACATTACGATGCATTTGTGAAAAAGGTAGTTGAAAACACAAAAAAAATAGCTCCAAATGCGATGCAATATGCAGAGATTGATAGTTATGAAATGGGAGGGCAAAATTGGACTGAGAACTATGAGTATTTGTTTAAAGAAAAGTATGGATACAATCTGTTAGATGTTTTACCTCTTTATGCGGGTCGTTTTGTGGAAAGTGAAGAGGCTTCTGATGCTGTACTTTGGGATGTTCGTGAGTTTAACTGTCATTTAATGGCAGAGAATTACTTTGGTTATTTTGCGGAGTTGTGTAAGCAAGATGGTATTAAAAGCTATATTGAACCTTATGGTTTTGGCCCACTCAATGATTTAGATGTTGGTGCCAAAGCAGACATTAATATGGGCGAATTTTGGATGGGACGTGAAATGACCATGGTACAGTCTGCTGTATCTGCATCGCATATTTATGGTAAAAATGTTACTTCAGCAGAATCCTTTACATCAAATCCACAGATTAACTGGAAAGGGCATCCTGCACTAGCTAAAACTTCGGGTGATTTGGCTTGGGCATATGGTATAAACGAATTTATGTTTCATCGTTTTACGCATCAAGCCAACCCAAATGTTGCTCCTGGAATGACCATGGGTAGATGGGGTTTTCACTTTGACCGAGTACAACCTTGGTGGAATAATGCAGGGCAAGCTTGGTTTACCTACATGATGCGTGGACAGTACTTGTTACGTCAAGGAGTTCCGGTATCCGACTTTTTAGTTTTTATTGGCGATGGTTCTCCAAACTCTGTGTATTTACGTAAAGATTTTGAACCTGAAATTCCTGCAGGAACAAACTTTGATTGCACCAATGCAGATGTGCTTATAAATCGTGTAAAGGTTAAAAATAAAACCTTGGTACTTCCTGAAGGTACAAGCTATAAGACTTTAGTGCTTAAAAATTCTAAAAAACTAAGTTTACCAAGCTTAAAGCGCATCTATGAAATCGCAAAGGGAGGAGTTCCTGTAATTGGTGAATTACCTGAACAAGCAACAGGTTATCTTCAAACAGATAAAGATAAAGTTGAATTTTCAAAAATAGTAAAAGCAATAAAAGCATTGCCAAGCGTGTATGCTGGTTTTGAATGGCAAAAAATGATGAATAAGGAAGATATTGTTAGTGATTTTACTATTGAAGGTCGAGATGATATACCATTTATTCACCGAAAAGATGAGAAGATGGATATGTATTTTTTCTTCAACCCAGATAAATCAAAGCAACTTTTTGAATGTAATTTTAATGTTGATGGAAAAATTCCAGAACTATGGAACCCAATGAATGGCAAAATAACAAAGACAGCTCAGTTCAAGCGTCAAGATGGTAAAACAAAAGTTTGGATTCACTTGGAGGCTGAAGAATCTGTTTTTGTTGTTTTTAAAGAACCATCAGAACGTGTGCCTACGGTTACAGATATTGATAAAATTTCATCGGCATCTTATGTATTAACTACTAATTATACGTTGCAAGAAGAAAAGTCAGTAGAAACAATTGCCTTAACTTTTGAAGATGGTTGGAATGTGAATTTCCTAAACTTAAATTCCGAAGTAAAAAGTTTTAAATTCCCTGAATTGATAGATTTATCGAAACATGATGTTGAAGATATAAAATATTATTCAGGAACTGCTGTTTATGAAAACGAATTTAAAATTGATAAAAAGCAATTAACTAAAAATACTACTTTCACCTTAGATTTAGGTGAAGTAGCCATTGCAGCAAAAGTTACTGTAAATGGTACTGACCTTGGCGTTGTTTGGAAAGCTCCTTTTAAAATAGACATCACTTCAGTAATGAAAAAAGGTATCAATGCCATAAAAGTAGAAGTGAGTAACCAATGGACAAATCGTCTTATTGGTGATGAGCAATATCCGAATGAAACTGGTTTTAACCGAAAAGCTGAAGTGATGCCAGATTGGTTTTTAAACAATGAACCAGCCCCTTTAAAAAAACGCTCTACATTCACAATTACCAATTTTTACGGACGACATAAAACTTTGTTGCCAGCAGGTTTAATTGGACCAATTACGATAAAAACAACCAAGAAAACTACCATGGAATAATTATAATTAAACACGTTCAAAACAGTCATAATAAAACTATCGTTACTCATGAAAAAAATGTCATATTATCAATCAAAACTGTTGTTGCTTCTTGTATTTACTGTTTTATGTTCATGCAATGAATCAAAAAATCAACAAATTGCAGAACAAAACTATGAAGTCATAAAATCTGGTTTTGTAAAACCTAAAGGCGATAACACGATTTGGTGTTATTGGTATTGGATTAATGATGATATCTCTAAAGAGGGGATTACCAAAGATTTAGAGGCGATGAAAAAAGCAGGTATTGGCGGTGCATTAATAGGAAATATAAATCCTGCACACAAAGACGGAAAAGTACCCATGCTAAGCGAAGATTGGTGGTCGCACATGGTACACGCTGTTAATGAGGGCAAACGAGTTGGTGTAGATATTGGTGTTTTTAATTGTCCAGGATGGAGTCAAAGTGGTGGGCCTTGGGTAGATTATACCAAAGCTATGCGTTATCTAACCTATAGTGAAACAAAAATTTTAGGAGGGAAACCTCTCAGTATAAAGTTACCACAGCCAGCAAAAGAATTTCAAGATACGCATACGTTTGCTTTTAAATCTTTGGATATTGAACAAAAAAGTACACAGTTTATACCTACAATAGTAAGTACCAATTGGAGCAATGTAGATGTAACCATCTTAACCGACGGAAATAAAGAAGACGATAGTAGTTTTGAGCCTAAAAAGGGAGAGGCTTTAGAAATTAATTTTCAACTTTCAGAACCCATAATAGCGCGTTCTATTACCATAATCCCAAGTAGAGCTTTTAAATGTAATATGACGTTAACGGCTATGGTAAATGGTGAAGAAAAAATAGTCAAAGAATTTCATTTCGATCGTTTTCGTATAACGCCAAATGTGGCATCTATAAAAACAGGAGATTTTGCTACAATTTTGCCCGATACCAAAGCACAGCAATTTAAATTAAAATGTACCAATTTTAGAACAAAGAAAAAAGGGTTTGGTTTTGCTGAAATTAACATCTCTGAAGCACCTGTTTTGGATAAATATATCGAAAAACAATTGGGTAAAATGAATTCTACGCCTGGTATTAAATGGGATTCATACATTTTTGGTAAACAAGAAGAGTTTAAAGATAAAAGTTTATTAGTGAATCCAGAGGAAGTGATTGATTTAAGTAGCAAACTTGATGAAAATGGAATCTTAAACTGGAATGCGCCAGCAGGTAACTGGACGATTATGCGAATGGGAATGACACCTACAGGTACTAAAAATGCGCCAGCAGCACCACAAGGAATAGGTTACGAGATTGATAAGATGAACAGTGAGTTAGCGCAATACCATTTCGATAATTTTATTGGGGAACTATTAAAACGTGTGCCTGAAGAAAGTAAGTCGGCATTTAAGTATGTGGTAGCGGATAGTTACGAACAAGGTTCTCAAAATTGGACGGATGGTTACGAAGTAAAATTCAAAGAAAAATACGGATATGACCCTGTTCCATTTTTACCAGTGCTTTCTGGTAGAATAGTGGGGAGTGTGGAGTTATCCGAACGTTTTTTATGGGATTTGCGTCGTTCTATTGCAGATGATGTTGCTTACGAATATGTTGGTGGATTAAGAAAATCGAGTAATAAACACAATCTTAAAGTGTGGTTAGAGAATTATGGGCATTGGGGTTTTCCAGGTGAGTTTATGATGTATGGAGGACAATCAGATTTAATTTCTGGAGAATTTTGGAACGAAGGGACACTTGGTAATATTGAATGTAAAGCGTCTTCCTCAACATCACATACCTATGGGAAGCCCATTACGTCGGCAGAGGCTTTTACATCATCACGTAGAGCGTATCTAAGGCATCCTGCAATGCTCAAAAAACGTGGCGATTGGTCGCTAACAGAAGGGATTAATCATTTTGTTTTACACTTATACATACAGCAACCAGACGATAATCGTAAGCCAGGAATGAATGCTTGGTTTGGTACAGAGTTTAACCGACACAATACGTGGTTTAGTCAAGCAGATACTTATTTTGACTACTTACGTCGTTGCCAACATCTTTTACAACAGGGTAAATATGTGGCTGATGTGTGTTATTATATAGGAGAAGATGCTCCAGTTATGACGGGTGTGCGTCAACCAGAAATTCCTAAAGGCTATTCTTACGATTATATCAATGCAGAAGTTATTATGAATCGCGTATCTGTTAAAGAGGGTCGATTTGTATTGCCCGATGGCATGTCTTATAAGGTGATGGTTTTACCTCCTTTTAGCACCATGCGTCCAGAATTATTAGCCAAAATTGAACAGTTGGTGCAACAAGGAGGTACAATTTTAGGACCAAAACCAGAAAAATCTCCAAGTTTGCAAAATTACCCAACTAGCGATGAAGAAGTGAAAAATATATCAAATAAATTATGGGGAGGGAATTATGCAGAAGGTAAAATGACATTGAAATACGGTAAGGGGAAAGTAATGGATGGTTACGAATTACCAGAAGTATTTGAAAGTTTAAATTTAGCCAAAGATATGGACGTTCCAGAAGATGCTCCTGTATTATGGATACACAGAAATATGCCTGGAATGGATATTTATTTTATAACAAATCAGAGTGATGAAACTATTAATTTGTCTCCTGTTTTTCGTGTAGATACAAAGATGAAACCTCAATTATGGGATGCTATAAGTGGAGAAATGAGGGCGTTGCCAGATTATGAAGTTACAGAAACAGGTATTAAAGTACCACTAAAAATGCAGGCTGCTCAAAGTTGGTTTGTGGTATTTACGGAAAATGAAACTAATGCTGATGTTAACGCGTATTCCACAAATTTTCCAGAATATAAAAATTTGAAGACTATTGAATCACCATTTAAAGTCGATTTTGTAAACAAAGATATTGCGCCTGAAAAACCTGTAGTATTTGATAAATTAATCGATTGGAGAAATTCTGACGATGAACAAATAAAATATTATTCAGGAACGGCTATTTATAAAACTAATTTCAACCTAGATAAACATCCTGAAAATCAAGATATGTTTATCAATCTAGGTGAACTTTCCGTAATGGCAAAAGTGAAGCTAAACGGTAAATATATGGGAGGTGTGTGGATGGCACCTTACCGATTAAACATTTCTGATGCCATTAAACAAGGTGAAAATGAACTTGAAATTGAAGTGGTAAATCTGTGGCGTAACCAATTGATAAAAGACAAACAAAGACCAAAAGATGAAAAATATACGTGGATTGTTATAGACAAAATAACACCGAAAAGTACCGTTCAATCATCTGGTTTGTTAGGCCCTGTTATTATTGAAACCATTAAATAATAGTAAGAATTATATAAATATAAAATGAGAAATCTAATACTGCTTACAGGTTTATTACTAATAGTATCCTGTAAATCAAAGCAAGAATTAAAAAAAGAAATAAAAAAACAACCCAATGTTGTGTTTATTTTAACCGATCAATGGAGAGCGCAAGACATTGGTTTTGCAGGTAACAATCAAGTAATAACGCCTACGTTAAATGGTTTGTCAAAAGAAGCTGTGGTTTTTACAAATGCCATTTCAAATATTCCTGTTTGTACGCCAGCACGTGCGTCTTTAATGACTGGGAAATACCCACTTAGTCACGGCCTTTTTTATAATGATAAACCTTTAAAATCAGAAGAAAATTGTGTTGCAGAGGTATATAAAGAAAATGGATACCAAACAGGATACATTGGGAAATGGCATATAAATGGTCATCCCCAAGGGATGAAAAACCACAAAGGAAGACAACTCCCTGTTAAAGCCGATCGTCGTCAAGGCTTTGACTATTGGAAAGTACACGAATGCACTCACAATTATAATAATTCTATTTATTATGATGAGAATGATGTAAAGCACAAATGGGAAGGTTATGATGCTATTGCGCAAACCAAAGATGCTATCAAATATATGCAAACCAATAAGGAGAATCCTTTTGTATTGTTTGTATCGTATGGTCCACCCCATGCACCTTATCAGACAGCACCTCAAAAGTATAAGGATTTGTATAAAGATATGGACATTAAGTTGCGACCTAATGTACCAGAAAATAGAGCTAAAAAAGCAAAAGAAGATATTAGAGGCTATTATGCTCATATATCAGCATTAGACGCTTGCATTGCGGCATTACAAAAAGAAATTAAAGATTTAGGCATCGAAGAAAATACGATTTTTGTTTTCACCTCAGACCACGGGGATATGCTATACTCTCATTCGCAGGTTAAGAAACAAAAGCCGTGGGAAGAGTCTATAAATGTGCCTTTTATTATAAAATATCCAGCCAAATTAAAAGGCGGTACAAAAATGACAAAAATGTTTTCTTACCCTGATATTATGCCTACTCTGTTGGGGATGTCTAATTTGCCTATCCCAGAATCAGTACAAGGTATTGATTATACAGGACAATTATTGGGTACAGAAGAATTAGATGTAGAGGCCGCTTTAATTACCTGTCCAGTTCCTTTTCATCAATGGAAATATAAGCGAGGTGGTCGCGAATATAGAGGTATAAGAACAGAGAAATACACTTATGTAAAAGATCTTAAAGGTCCTTGGTTGTTATATGATAATGTGAAGGATCCTTATCAGTTAAATAATGTTGCAGGCAAAGAAGCGTATGCAGACATTCAAGCTGATTTAGAGAATAAGCTGCAAATAATTTTAGATAAAAATAATGATGGATTTTTACCAGCAGAAGCATATATGAAAGCTTGGGGATATCAATGGGATGGTACTGATAATGAAAAAGAACACGTACATTAAATGTTTAAAATGAAAATAAATACTAACAATTTACTCCTGTTAATTTTAGTAGCAGTACTGTTTTTAGAGTCCTGTTCTCAAAAACAAAATAGCATGCAGCCAAACGAATTGGTTGTAAGCGAGCAGTTTAAAAATCCAATGGGTTTTTACGATGCGATGCCTTCGTTTTCTTGGAAATTACCAGAAAATGTAGCTTCTCAAACGGCTTATACTATTGTTGCTGCGAGTAGTCTAGATTTGCTATCTAGTGCACCAGACATTTGGGATTCTGGGAAAGTAACATCCGACCAAACACTATATATACCTTACAAAGGTACTGCGTTATCATCAAGACAAAAAGTATATTGGCAGGTGCGGTTTTGGGATGAAAAAGGCAATAAATCAGATTGGAGTAAAGTCGCTCATTTTGAGCTTGGGTTGTTAAATAATGAAGACTGGTCAGGAAAATGGATGAGTATTCCTCATAATCAACTTACAGAATTAGATTATAGAGGATCGCTGTTATTTCCTGCCCAATACATCCGTAAGGAAATTAATATAGATAAAACTGTAAACAAAGCACGCTTATATATTACTGCTAAAGGAATTTACGAGGCTTACATCAATGGTAAAAAAGTAGGAGAAGATATTATGCCTCCAGGTTGGGTGCCTTATCGTAAATATATTCCAACACTTACTTATGACGTTACAGATATGTTAAAGGAAGGCAAAAATACGATTGCTTTTGCACTTGCCGAAGGTTGGTACGCAGGTAAAATTTATTTAAGAGGAAGAAAAAAGAAGCACGGCCTTACACCAGCTCTATTATGTCAGCTTGAAATGGAGCATAATGAAGGAAAAACGGTAGTTGTTTCAGATGAAAATTGGAAAGTAACTAAAGACGGCCCTATTCGTATTGCCAAAATTTATGATGGTGAAACTTATGATGCTAATTTCGAATTAGGCAATTGGCATTCTAATAACTATGATGATTCAAAATGGCACAAAGTACAAACCAGCAACATCGAAAAATCAGTTTTATTATTGCCTAAACGTTTTGAAACGGTTGTAGATAGAGAAGAATTGGAAGTTAAGAGTATGCATCAGCCTTATGCGAACACAACAATTTTTAATATGGGCCAGAATAATGTTGGTGTTCCAGTAGTTAAAGTACCGATGATAAAAGGCGATACCTTAAAAATTCGCTTTGCTGAAATGCTAGATCGCGACAGTACAATGTACACAACCAATTATCGATCGGCAAAATCTACAGATTATTATGTTGCTGCCAAAAATGGTATGATAACCTATAAACCCACGTTTACTTTTCACGGGTATCAGTATGTAGAACTAAGTGGTTACGCAAAAGGTGCAAAACCAGAAAAAAGCTGGGTAAAATCTATAATTCAATATTCTAACTTTAAGAAGAATGGCACTTTTGAATCCTCGCACGAAAAATTAAATCAACTACAAAGTAATATTAGTTGGGGTATGAAAGGTAACTTTTTTGATATACCAACCGATTGCCCACAACGTGATGAGCGTTTGGGGTGGACAGGCGATGCACAGATTATCGCGCCCACATCTATGTTTCATAATGATATGTATGCTTTTTGGGCAGGCTGGTTGCAAAGTGTGCGCTATGAGCAATTTGAAGACGGAGGCATCCCTTGGGTTGTGCCTAATAATTTGGGTAAAAGACATTCTTCAGGTTGGGCAGATGCCATTGTTATTATTCCTTGGGAATTGTATTTTAGAACAGGCGACAAAGAGGTGCTCATGGAAAACTATGAAGCGATGGTAAAATGGACAAACTATTGCACAAATCAGGCAATAGAACATATTCCCGATATTAAGTCGTTTGGCGATTGGTTGCAACCACTTACTAAAAATGGGCGAGCGGCAGGCGATGTATCCAAAGAACTCATCAAAATGGCCTACTATGCCCACAGTGTTGATTTAGTATCTAAAAGTGCTCGTGTATTGGGGAAAACTCAGGAGGCTGAACACTTCGCTATACTTCACGATTCAATTAAATCGGCTTTTGAGCGACGTTGGTTTCATGCAGATGGACGTGCTAAGCATAAAGTTGAAACACAAACCCATTATTTAGTTGCCTTAGAGTTTGAACTCTTGTCAGATGAAATGGAAGTTAAGGCTATAAAGCATCTTAAGCGTTTAATCGCTGAGTATGATAATCATTTGCGTACAGGTTTTTTAGGAACGCCTATATTGCCTTTGGTACTTGATAAAGCTGAGGAATATGATTTGATGTATGATGTTTTGTTCAAAGAAACCTATCCATCGTGGTTTTATTCCATCAATCAAGGCGCTACAACTATGTGGGAACGTTGGGATAGTTATACTAAAAAAGAGGGTTTCCATAAAGATGGCATGAACTCTTTTAACCATTATGCTTATGGTGCTATTGGGCGTTGGATGTATGAGCGTATTGCAGGTATAAAACCGATTAAGGTAGCTTATAAAGAAATAGAAATTGCGCCAATTCCAGGAGGACCATTAACAGCTGCAGCTGCAACTTATAATTCGCCTTATGGTGAAGTGAGTTCCAATTGGAAACTGGTGGACAAACAATTTACATTAGAGATAAAAATTCCACCAAATACAACAGCTAAAGTTATAGTACCCGCTAATACCCAAAAAAATATAAAGGTTAATGGTGTTGATTTTATTGAAAGTACAGCTATTAAATTACTAAATAAGACGGAGGATGCTTTTATATTTGAAGTGAATCCTGGTACATATTCTTTTAAAACTAATTATTAAATAAAAATTATTTATCACTAAAAAAACAGATTACAATTATGAAAAAAAATCTAGTATTATTACTATTAACTTTGAATTTTTCCTTTGCATTTTCTAATGATTGGAACAATGCCCAATGGATTTGGCAAAAAGAAGACGGACCATCAAATACTTGGATGAGTTTTAGGAAAACCGTTACAATTAATGAAATTCCCGAAGTAGTTGAGGCTCATATAGCCGTAGATAGTAAGTTTTGGTTATGGATAAATGGAGAAATGGTACTTTTTGAAGGTGGACTGTCTAGAGGACCAAGTCAAGCAGGAGATTGGAATAGGAAGAAAAAAATAACACCAACCAATTCATGGTACGAAAATGTAAATATTCAATCTTATCTTAAAAAAGGAGAAAATACGATTGCAATTCTAGTTTGGTATTGGGGTCGTGAAACCCATAAAGGTACACATGTTGATAGCGGAAAAGGAGGATTGCTTTTTTCTGCAACTATTGGAAATCAGAGAGTAGTTTCAGATGGGTCTTGGAAAGCAATACAACATCCTGGGTACGATAATACTATTGCCCCAGCAAGTAAAGCTATCGTACAATACAGCGTAAAATATGACGCACAAAATTCAATGAATGATTGGTCAGATTCTGCTTGGTATATGCCTAACTTCTCAGACGCAGAATGGCCTTCAGCAATAGAAAAAGGAATCTTTGGCATAGCACCTTGGTACAATTTAGAAAAGAATTTTGTACCTAAATTAGTCAACCACGGTTTACAAGATTATGCAAACCATTCAGAATTGCAATTACCGTTTACAAGTACAGGGCAAACAATTATATGCAAGCTGCCTTTTAATAAGCAAATAACCCCTTATTTAGAAATTGAAGCTAAAGCTGGCGATAGTATCTATATAACAACAGATGATGTTCGTAATCAAATACATGCAACTTACATTGCAAAAGCTGGAATTCAGAAATTTGAAAGTTTTTCTTGGATGAATGGTCATGAAATACAGTACACGATTCCAGCTGGTGTAAAAGTTAATGCGCTAAAGTACAGATGGATGAGCGTTGGAGAAATGGTTGGTAAGTTTGAAGTAAATGACCCCTTTTACCAACGTTTGTGGTGGATGGGTAACAATACCTTATTTGTGTGTGCTCGTGATAATTTTATGGATTGCCCAGATAGAGAACGTGCACTTTGGATTGGAGATGTAGCAGACCAAGTTGGCTATTTATTTTATTCTATGGATAATGCTGGGCGTCAGTTATTAAAGAAAGCTATTTTACAGACTACCGCATTTAGTGAAAACGGAGTGATTGGTGCTTTAGGACCATTAAGAGTTCGTGAGTTAGTGGCACAAAGTTTACAGTTTATAGCTCAGGGTATTTGGCCTTATTATTTAAATACAGGAGATAAAGAGACTTTAGAAAAAGCTTATCCTTTTGTTTACGATTATTTGGCACTATTTCCAATGCAAGAAAACGGATTGCCTCAATATCGTAAAGGAAAAAGTCCAGATTCTTGGGATTGGGTAGATTGGGGTGTTAAAAATACTACCGATAAAGAACCAATACAAATGGCGTTTTACTATTTAGCACTAAAAGAAGCTAAAAAGATGGCAGATGTTTTAGGTAAAAAGGCAGATACAAAATGGTACGAAGATAGAATGAAAACTATGAAACCTGCATTTGAGAAGACTTATTGGAAAGACGGTTTTTATAGCACAAATAAAGAAAAGTTAAAAGATGATAGAGCCAATGCTATTGCAATTGTTTCAGGAATTTCAAATCCAAAGTTTTACAATCAAATTGTAGATAATGTATTAATTCCCAATCGTTTTTCGAGCCCGCATTTTGAATGGCTTGTAGAAGAAGCGATGTCTATTTCAGGACGATATGCAGCATCTTTGGAAAGAATGAAAGACCAATATAAAGGCCAAGTAGATAAGAAATCGATGACTACTTTATACGAAAAATTTCCAAAAGGTGGAAGTTATAACCACGCTTGGAATGGCTCGAATAAAATTTTATCGAAATACATAGCAGGAGTAGAACCTACTAAAGTAGCTTGGAGCGAGTATCAAATTATGCCAAACTTGGTAGATTTTAAGCAGTTAAAAAAAGTGATTCCAACAGTAAAAGGAAATATAGAAATTGATTTGGAATTAAAAGAAACTGCTTACCAGATAACGTTAAAATCTCCAGAAAATACCACAGCTATTATAGGGATACCTAAAACGGATAAAGTTATTAAAGAAGTATGGGTTAATGAAAAATGTATATGGAAAAAAGGAAAAAATAAAAAGAAGCTTAATGGCTTGGTTTATAGTAGTGAAGATTCTAAATATTTGAAATTTAAAGCAAATTCAGGGACTTGGTATGTTAAAGCAATTTATAAATAGTAAAAAGCTTATTTTAAGATGAAGAAAATAATTTTATTATTATTTGGAGTGGTTTTTTTAACCACTCCAATTTTTAGTTTGTCAAACCCATCCAGTTGGGCAGACGCACAATGGATTTGGCAACAAGAAGATGGACCAGCAAATACTTGGGTAGCGTTTCGAAAATCATTTGGTCTTAATGAAATACCAGATCAAGCTCTAGCAAAAATTGCAGTCGATACCAAATACTGGCTTTGGATTAATGGCAATATGGTGTTGTTTGAAGGTGGATTAGCCAGAGGTGCTGCGCCAAATACCAATTATTACGATGAAGTAGATTTAAAACCTTATTTAAAAGAAGGACAAAATACCATCGCCATTTTGGTATGGTATTGGGGTAGAACCAGAAAAGTACACGATGATAGTGGAAAAGGAGGACTTTTATTTCATGCTAATATAGGAAAACAACATTTGATTTCTAATGCTGATTGGAAAATGAAAGTTCACCCTGCCTACGACCCAAAAAGTGGAGGTGGAGGTAAAAGTGCAAATAGAGTAAATGCATATAATGTAAAGTTTGATGCACGAAAAAGTATGGGTGATTGGTCGGATGCTGCTTGGTACTCTAATACTTATGATGATACCAATTGGGACAAACCAGTTGAAAAAGGTGTCGCAAATAGTAAACCATGGGGAACTCTAGTGAAGAGAGCGATTCCTCAATGGAATGATAGAGGCTTAGCTAATTATGAGTCGCTTACTTTAGCATCAAATAAAAATAAAATTGAATTACCTTTTAAAAACACAACAGATTCTTTGATTGTAATTCACGCAAAATTGCCTTTCAACCAACAAATAACACCTTATTTAAAAGTAAATAGTAAAGCTGGTAAAACCATTATTGCAGATACTGACAATCCTTTTAATATGTTAAAGGGAACTTACATTACTAAAGATGGGGTTCAGGCATTCGAAAGTTATTCGTGGATAAATGGTCACGTTGTAGAATATACAATTCCGGTTGGAGTAGAAGTGTTAGAACTGAAGTATCGTTGGACGGGTGTTGGAGAAATGACAGGTACTTTTGAAACGAGCGACCCGTATTTTACACGTTTGTGGTGGATGGCTAGAAATACGTTATATGTGTGTGCAAGAAATAGTTATATGGATTGTCCTGATCGTGAACGAGGTTTGTGGATTGGCGATGTAGCCGATCAAACGGGAGCTGTTTTTTATACCCTTGATGAACCTGGGCGTTTGTTATTAAAAAAAGGGATAGACAATACTATTGCTTATAAAAAAGGCGATACAATTCAAGGTTTAGCACCAGGCTTTGGAGCGTATCGAGGTAAAAGTAGTGAGTTAACAGGGCAAAGTTTACAATATATTGATCAAGGTATTTGGCAATATTATTACAATACTGGCGACAAAGCGACTCTTGAAAATGCATACCCTGCTGTTTTAAACTATTTAAAATTATGGGGAATGCAAGAAAATGGTCTACCAAAACACAGAAAAGGCTATGCCAATTGGGTAGATTGGGGAATTGATACAGACCCAGTAGCAACAAATGTGGTGTTGTACTATATAGCGTTAAAGTCAGCCAAAAAAATGGCTCTTGCTTTAGGAGAAACTAAAGATATTACTTGGTACGATTCACGTATCAACAGTATTAAAAATAATTTTGAAAAAGAATATTGGCAAGGCATACGATATGGATCTAAAAATAAACTTATAGAAGAACGTGTAAGTGCATTAGCTATTCTTAGTGGTTTAGCTAAAGAAGAACATTACAATATTTTAGTAGACAGTGTTTTAGTTCCTGTTAAAAAATCAAGTCCTCACATGGAGTGGATAGCCGAAGAAGCTATTATGCTGACAGGGCAATATGATAAAGGTTTAGAGCGCATGAAACAACGCTACCAAGAACAAGTAGATCGTAAATGGCTGACAACACTTTATGAAAAATACCAGCCTAAATTACGTGGGACTTATAACCATGCTTGGAATGCACCAAATTATGTGCTTTCACGTTACATTGCAGGTGTAAAAGCAACAGATGTAGCTTGGTCAACTTATGAAGTAAAACCAAATTTAGCATACATGACCTCTGTAAAACAAATAGTACCTTCAGTTAAGGGGGATATTACTATTGAAGTCAATAAAACAGAGAACAATTATCAATTGGATCTAACTTCTCCAGAAAAAACAATAGCAACAATTTATATTCCAAAAGGCGAAAAAAAGATTGTTAAAATTTTGGTCAATAGTAAAGTGGTCTGGAAGAAAGGAAAGTTAAAAAACAAGATAAAAAAGGTAGAGATTTTAAATGAAGATGCAGAATATGTAAGTTTTAAAGTTCAAGAAGGATATTGGAATTTTAAGGCTATTTATAAATAATTATAAAATATAAGATGATTTCAACAAAACAATTTTTTACTTTATTTAGCGCCGTTTTAATGACGCTTAGTATTTTAGCGCAGAGCAATCCAAAACATAAAAACCAATTAATAAATACAGATAAAGAACCGAAGCTAAAGAGTAGAAAGTTCAAATCACTGTTTGATGGAAAAACTTTAAATGGATGGACTCCTAAACAAGGAACAATGAAATTTGAAGTAGTTAACGGTGAAATTGTAGGAACTTGTAGCGAAGGACCTAGTACTTTTTTATGCACTGATAAAGAGTACACGGATTTTATTTTTACCTGTGAAACTAAATGGAAGGTTGATGGAAATACGGGAGTTCAAATACGATCAAGAATAAGAAAAGATCCTAATAGAAATACAGTAATTGGGCCACAGGCTGAAATGGAAGATTTAGGTAAAAAAGGTCGTGGTTGGTCAGGTGGTATTTATGGTCAAAATTGTGGTGGATGGTTTTATCCTTTAAAAGCTCCAGAACATAAACCTTTAAAAAATGTAATTGACAGAAGTGGTTGGAATAGACTTACCATAGAAGTTAAAGGAAACGTATTTAAAACATGGGTAAATGGCATACCAGCAGCACATTGGATAGATTTTAAAAATGAATTTCCAAAAGGTTTTATAGGTTTACAAGTTCATGGAGGGAAACAAGGTGTTATTCATTGGAGAAATTTAAAAGTTAGAGAGCTATAACTCTAGAGTAGAATCGTATAAAGTATACTTTTAGAAAATTAATAATTAGCACTTTTTTAATACAATAACAGATAATATATGATTAAAAAAATAATAGTTGCTTTACTATTTAGTTTGGTGTTTATTGCAACGAAAGCACAAAACAGCAACAATAAAAAAATGAATGTTGTGTTTATTTTAGCTGACGATTTGGGGTGGGCAGATGTTACACTTTACGGAAAAACAAAGTTGTACGAAACACCAAATTTAGAACGTTTAGCAGCGCGTGGTATGACTTTTAATCGAGCTTATGCCGCAAGTCCTTTGTGTTCACCAACAAGAGCTAGTATTTTAACAGGACAAACTCCGGCGCGAACTGGTATTACCTCTCCTGCAGCGCATCAACCAAAAGTACAATTAAAAGCGTCAGTTCCTAAAAAGGCAGCTCCAGGTTTTAAATCTGTTGCTTGTAAACCTGTAACAAGACTAGATACTATATTACCAACACTTGGAAAGTTATTGAAAGCTGATGGTTACAATACTGCGCATTTTGGAAAATGGCACTTGGGTAGAGAGCCTTACACGCCTATTCAGCATGGTTTTGATGTAGATATTCCACATTGGCCAGGACCGGGGCCTGCAGGTAGTTTTGTCGCGCCTTGGAAATATCCAAAATTTAAGGCTAATTATAAAAATGAGCACATTGAAGATCGTATGGCAGATGAAGCCATAAATTGGTTACGCTCACAAGACTTGAATACCCCATTTTTTATGAATTATTGGCAATTTTCGGTACATGCCCCCTTTGATGCAAAAGAAAGTCTAATAAAATATTATCAGTCTAAAATCGATTTTACAGATTTACAGCATTCGCCAACTTATGCCGCAATGGTGCATTCTTTAGATCAGGCAGTTGGACGTTTGTTGGATGAGATAGACAGATTAGGAATTAGCGATCGAACGGCAATAGTTTTTTTTAGTGACAATGGAGGAAACATGTACAATGGTATTCGTGAGACTTCGAAGTCAGGTGAAGAATTTATTACCGAGCCTACGAGTAATCGTCCTTTACGAGGAGGTAAAGCTACTATTTATGAAGGTGGAGTAAGAGTGCCTTGTCTCGTTTCGTGGCCAAAATTAACTAAATCAGGGTCAAGGTCAGATGTTATGATTCAATCGACTGATTTTTATCCAACAATCTTAAATCAATTGGGAATTAAAATCCCTAAAAATCATAAGATTGATGGAGTAGATATTACAGAAGCATTAAAAGGAACATCACAAGATAGAGGACCAATTATTACGTATTTTCCTCATAATCCAAAAATACCAAATTGGTTACCTCCTTCAGTTTCTATCCATAACGGAAATTGGAAGCTCATTCGTGTGTTCAATTACGGTAAAGATTTTTTACATCAGTATTTCTTATATAACCTAAAACAAGATATTGGAGAAGTGCATAACCTTGCAGTAAAGTATCCAGAAAAAGTAAAAGAACTAGATGCCTTAATTGAGCAATATTTAAAAGATGTAAATGCTGTTGTTCCCATTGCAAACCCTGTATTTGATCCACAAAAATATCATCCTGAAGAAATAGGAATTCAAAAAGGGGGATTACGCGTAGCTAAAACGATTGTAAAAACAAAAAAATAAAAAATATGCGATTACTCATTTGTTTGGTTTGTATAATATTTTCTTTTACGTCTTCTTACGCACAAGATAAAACTGTAAAAATTGATGCTCATATTCCAGCTTTTATGGAGTTGAGTAATGACTCATTACGACTAAAACTAGATTTAACTCGTGGAGGTGCTATTGCCTATATTTCTAAATCAAATGTCGATAGAAATATTGTAAACGTTCATGATGAAGGACGATACATTCAGCAATCCTATTATGGAGGGAAAATAATTAATAGACAAAACGAAGGTCAAAAAAAAGCATGGTCTCCTTGGTCTTGGAATCCAATTCAGGTTGGAGATTGTTACAATAACCGTGCAGAAATATTAGAATACAACAAAGAAGGAAATACATTATATGTAAAATGTGTACCTATGCTATGGGATATGAAAAATAAACCAGCAGAAGCTATCATGGAGCAATGGACAACATTAGAAGGTGATGTGATAAAAGTTCAAAATAAATTAACCTGCCATAGAACGGATACTATTTATGGAGAAGGAAAGACTCATAATCAAGAATTGCCAGCTGTTTATCCAATATCAGCCTTACATAATTTATATTCTTATTTTGGTGAAAAGCCTTTTACAGGTGAAGCCATAAATAACCCTAAAGTAGTAAACCTAACAAGTGGTTTTTGGGGGAAGTATAAAAATGATATGGTTACCGAAAGTTGGATGGCATTTGTGAATGATGATAATTGGGGAATGGGAGTGTATTCACCAAAATGTACTAATTTTTTAGCAGGAATGTCTAGAGAACCTGGCTATGAAGCTCATGACAGAGCAACCTCATATATGGCTCCATTAAATAGAGAAACACTCAATAAAAATACAGTTTATGAATTCGATTACTATTTAATAGTAGGTTATTTAAATAATATTAGGAAAAATGTTTATGATTTAAATCAATCAATAAAAAGTAAATAATGATAGTTTTTTTTGAAAATCAAGGCAAAGTTTTTTGTTTAAATTAAAGTTGAATCGAAAGAAAATGGTGTGTCGAAATAGTTAGATAACCCTAAAAATTACACAATACATGGAAAGAAAAATTTATTTAAAATTTTTATTAATAGCTACAGTACTTTGTACTACAAAATTTTATGGTCAAAGCTTTAAAATAATTGGAGATAATATAGGATTAAGAAGAGCAATTACCGATACCATACAATCTGGTGATTTTACTTTAGGAGTAAATAGCAATGGTGGTGGCTATATTACAGAAGTTAGTATTCCGGGAATTGGAAATACTATGGGGATTCAAGCCCAACGCTATGGTCGGGGAGGACAATCATCAATTCGAGATTTGGCTCGCGGAGGGCAATATAATCCAACCCAGGCAGGATTTAGTGATGAAGGTGGAACCGTATGTGAAGTGGTAAAAACTGCTGAAGGTAAAATCGTCATCCCATCAAGAGGATGTGCTTTATACAATGGTGATGGGAAATTTGACTATACTCGATGGGAAAATATTGTTCCTGATCATCCACACATCTTAGATAATAATAGTGATCAAGATAATATTGAGGAAGAAAATCTTTCTGTTGTCATTGATGGTAGAACGTTTACACATCAAGCTGCCGAAGTTCATAGTGATTTCGATTTTTATTGTGAATACGAAAATGTAAAAAATACATTAAATTTAGATATACCAGCTATTAGACATTATTTAGAATATCGGTTTGTTCGTTCTTCTACCTTAGCCAATTCAGCCATGAGACAATTTAACAGCCCCGCTTTGAGTGCTGTTGGCAAGTGGAGTCCTGAAAAACTCCAAGATGATATATCTACGCAATTTCCAGTGGGCATTCACCCTGGAAGTACAACTAATTTAAATTATGTTAGTTATTCATGGAGTATTCGAACAGATGTTGCGATATGGAACCCGATTTACAGGTATGCTCAAAAAAATGACAATTCATGGGAAATAGTGGAACGTCAAGGGACTTTCAAAGGCGATATTTCCAACTACAAACAAAGCTTTATTGTGGCAGATTCCAATGATGAAAATAGTGGCCATGCTTTAGGTTTTTACTTACCAGACACCAATATAAATACTTTTGATGTTGTTGGTGTAAATGAATCGGATGGATCGGAAGCATACAGAGATGACAGAACATTAGAGAATTTTTATTTAGATATCCCTTATAGAACACCCACAATGTCTTGGATAGGTTTTAGAAAAAGGTTTAAAGGTCTTATAGATAGGTCTATATTATCTGCTACAAACCCGGGTGTTTATGAGAAATTTCGTCAAGAAAGTATTCTTTTATATGGAACTCCAGCTCAATTAAAGGCTGCTTTTGTACAATTAGATTCATACTATGAAACCCTATCAGTTCCAGAACTATCTTTAAATGATAACTCTGAATTTGAAATATATCCCAATCCTGCAAAATCTGATATTCATTTAACACTCAAAACTAGCGAATCAAAAATTGAAGTATTTAGCATTGAGGGAGTTAAAGTTTATGATGCCTTAGAGTTTTCAAAACAAGCCATAATTCCACTAAATCAATTTAAGGCAGCAGGTCTTTATTTTGTTAGAGTAAATAATACTACTAAAAAACTAATAATTTATTAAAGTATAAAAACTATATAAATATGTAACTTTTATCAAGAATAATTTTTTCTCTTTTGATGCTGTTTTTTTGTGAATTGTTATAACTCTCAAAACCAGAAGATACATTATTAAAGCAAACCAAAATAGCCCATGTGCTTAAAGTGTTGCTAGGTACGTATACTTTTAAAACAGACTTTAAATAACTAAAATATTGATAAACAAATAAATTTCATAATACTATGAAAATAAAAATATTACAAAAAGTGACGATTATCAGTTTGGTTTTATGCAGTATATACTCTTGCAAAACCGAAACTAAGAAAGAAAATATAAAAGGCAAACCCAATTTATTATTCATTTTTGCAGATCAGTATCGTCAAGCCTCACTAGGGTTTTTAAATGAAGATCCTGTACATACACCTAATTTAGATCAATTAGCAAAGGAAGGGGTGTTTTTTAGTCAAGCAGTAGCAAACAATCCGTTGTGCAGTCCATATCGTGCTATGTTGATGACAGGGCGTTACTCTTTATCAACGGGTGTTGTAGAAAACTGCAACTCTCAAAGAACTGCTTTGGGTAATTATTTAAAGAAAGATGAAATTTGTTTTTCTGATGTTTTGGTAGAAAATGGATATAGCGCTGGTTATGTTGGAAAATGGCATTTAGATGGTCCAGAACCAACACCACCAAATGTAAAACGCGTTTGGGATACTTGGTGTCCACCAGACCGCAGACATGGATTTTCGTTTTGGTATGCTTATGGAACACATAACAGACATAACAACCCTTATTATTGGACAACTGATGGAGGAGAAAAGGATAAAGTGTACACCCAACAATGGTCTGCAGAACATGAAGCGGATGTTATTATTGATTATCTTAAAAACAATGAAAAGCAAAGAAAAGCAAATGAGCCTTTCGCCTTGTTTTGGTCAATAAATCCGCCACATACTCCATTTAAACAAGTGCCAGAACGTTACAGAAAACGTTATGAGGGAATGACACACAAAGATGTGTTAAATCGCCCGAATGTGCAATTTGATGACAATACAGAAATTAAAAGAGGCGATAAAGGCGTCGAAAAAAGATTAGATCAAGCACCTGATTATTTTGCATCGGTAAATGGGGTGGACGATCAAATTGGTCGTGTGATTGCAAAACTAAAAGAAGCAGGTTTGTATGAAAACACGATCATTGTGTTTTCTGCAGATCATGGAGAAATGTTAGGAAGTCAAGGTTTAATGCATAAAAACATTTGGTTTAACGAAGCGTATAAAATTCCTTTAATTGTGCATTATCCAAAAGCGGTAAAACCAAAAGCGGATGATATTTTATTAAGTGTACCTGATTATATGCCAACAATATTAGGTTTAATAGGGTTAGGTGATAAAATTCCAGATGTTGTTGAAGGTGTAAATTATGCAGATTTATTTTTTGACAAACCTGTAAATCGTCCAGAGAAGCAATTGTATTTTGGAGGAAAAAGTTTCTCGTCTAAAGGAGATGCTCGTGGTTTTAGAACCAAAGACTACACTTACGCTGTGGTAAAACATGAAGATGGAAGTAAATTCCATTATCTATATCACGATGCTAAAGATCCTTATCAAATGAAAAATATTTGGGAAGAAAATCCTGCTTTAGACGAAAAAATGAAAAAGGAGTTGACTACATTATTAACTTCTATGAACGATTCTTGGTAAAAAATAATTATGAAAACAAACAGAAGAGATTTTATTAAAAGCATGTCAGCATTGGGTATTGTTGGTGCAACATATCCTCTTTTATCTGCTTGTGCAAGTAAAAATGGAAAAGAATATTTAAACGAAAAAATCACTAAAATTGAATTGTTTAGATACGATATCAATATACCGCGTTATTTTTCTTGGGGAACTTGGCACAATCGTCAGCATTTATTTATAAAAATATCAGCAGGTGATTTTTATGGTTGGACAGAAACACCTGCGTCTAAAAACAATCCAGATTTTAAGCCAACAGATTGGGTTAATTATTTAAAACAATTTAAGGGCTTGACTATTGGCGAAGCTCAAAAACTATTGGCATCAGAGCAAGTTTTAGGTTCGAAAAGATCTTTAAAAATGTTAGAGTCGTTAGATATGGGACTTTTGGATGTGTCAGGAAGACTTCAAAATAAATCTGCTGTTGAATTATTGGGTTTAACAGGAAGAAATTCAGTTCCAGGATTGTATTGTATTTTAGATAAAGATGAGAAAAAAGTTAGAGCAGAAGCAGAGAAAAGTATTGAGCAAAACTTAGGCCATCACATGAAATTTAAAATGTATGGTAATGAAGAGATAGATATGAAGTTATTACGAACCATCAGAGATGTTTTAGGTGATGACGCAGTAGTGATTTCAGATGTGAATAAAGGGTATAAAAAGTGGAAATCATTAGACGAATTAAAAGGTGTTTTAGATCGTTTTAGTGCCAATGGTTTAAATGCCATAGAAGATCCGGCTCATTTAAAAACTAGCCAATGGATAGAATTGCAAAAAATGGTTGGTGATTTAACCTTGATACCAGATGCTCCCATGCGTCCAGCTTGGAAAGGAATTAAAACTATGCAAAAAGGCATGGGACATATTTATAATTTGCATCCATCTACGATGGGAAGTTTAACACATACGGCCCAATTGGCGCATAAAGTAAAAGACATAGGCGCAAAAGTAATGATAGGTGATGATAGTTTGGTGGGGCCTGCATGTTCAGCATGGCAACAGATAGCCATTGGTGTTGATGCCACTTGGGTAGAAGCGATTGAGAAAAAAGAAGATTCTAAAACGTATTTAGAATGTTTAGAAAGTACAGCAACCAAAAAAGAAGACAATGGTTATTATAGTTTTAAACCAAAACCAGGATTTGGTGTAGAATTAGATACAGATCGTTTAAAAAAAGTATGTGAATTGTACGTTGAAATTTAGATAAATACTGATAATACGTAAAACGGTTCAATACATTGCTGAAGTTTGAACTGATGTCATTTTGTATAATAAATATATCAAATCGTCAATTGTAATTAGGGGGTGTATTTACGTAATTTGTATTTAAATAAAGGGTTTTAAGCTTTTGTTGTTGGTTTGTTTTGATTAAATCATTAAAGATTATATGTAATAAAACAGATCATAAAGTGATATTGGGTGCAAAAGAAAATCCTTGTAATATCTTGTTGCAGGGTGTAGATTAGAAAGTTATTAAAAACAGAAAATTATCAAAATTGAAAAAAATGGTCACTTATAAAAGTATCAAGAAGAGAATAGAAAAAACAAGGTCTTTTTACTATTTGATGTTGTGTTTTTTTGCTATAACGAGTTGTCAAAAAGCACAAATTAGTCAAAAGCCAAATGTGCTACTTATTTGTGTGGATGATCTTCGTCCAGAATTAAAGAGTTTTGGAGCAGATTATATTAGCTCACCAAACATAGATGCTTTTGCAGCAAAAGGGGTAGCCTTTCAAAATCATTTTGTAAATGCCCCAAGTTGTGGGCCATCTCGCTATACCTTGCTTACGGGGCAGTACGGGCCAGTTGGAAATAATGCTCTTTTTCAGCGGGCAGGAAAGATTGTAAAAGGCACAGAAGATATTGATAAAAGCATACCGGAGTGGTTTAAAACTAATGGCTATACCACCGTTTCGGTAGGTAAGGTATCGCACCATCCTGGTGGTCGAGGTGGCAAAGGTTGGGCGGATAGTTTAAAAATTGAAATGCCCAATGCTTGGGACAAGCACCTTATGCCTGTGGCAGAATGGGAAACTCCTAAAGGAGCTATGCACGGACTTGCTAAGGGAGAGATTCGTGTATCAAGAGGTACTATGGATATCTTTCAGACGGTAGAAGGGGATGATCACCTTTATCCCGATGGAGCCATTGCTGATGAAGCTTTAAAGCAACTGCGCGAACTAGCTAGTAATGAAGATAAACCATTCTTTCTTGCCGTGGGTATCATTAAGCCTCACTTGCCTTTTGGAGCACCCAAATCTTACTATGACAGGTATGATGGCGTTGAGTTGCCTGCCATACAACACCCCAAAAGACCGAAAGGAAAAACCACATGGCACGGCTCTGGTGAGTTTATGGGATACAACCGTTGGAGTAAAAATCCAAATATGGATGCGGACTTTGCTGATGACGTACGCCGTCATTATGCAGCTTGTGTGAGTTATGCCGATGCCCAGGTAGGCAAAGTGTTGGCTGAATTGAAAAGAACAGGAGCGGATAAAAACACGATTGTGGTGCTTTGGGGTGACCATGGTTGGCACTTGGGTGAACACGCCATTTGGGGAAAGCATAGTCTGTTCGAAGAGTCTTTGCATTCTCCTTTAATCATTCACTATCCTGGCATGAAACAATCTGGTGCTAAGGCTAATGCCGTAGTAGAGACAGTAGATATTTTTCCAACCTTATGTGATTTAGCAGGAATTGAAATTCCGGAATATGCCTATGGTGAATCTATGAAAGAATTAATAGTAGATCCTAATACCAAGGGGCATACCGCCATAGCATATACAAGTAAAGCTTCCACCATCAGAACATCAACGCACAGGATGACACTTCATAAGGACGGATTTGTGGAGTTATATGATCACACTTCTGCTGAAAAAGAGACTAAGAATGTTGCTGAAGAACACCCAGAATTAGTTGAAGAGTTAAAAGTTAAGTTAAGTACTAGGTTAAAACTAAAATAAAAATAAATAAAATAATGATAAAAGTAGGATTATTTGGTATTGGTTTAGATACCTATTGGCCACAGTTTGAAGGACTGTTAGAACGTTTAGAAGGTTATCAACAACAAATTGCCACTAAAATGGAAAGTTTTGGTGCTGAGGTTGTCAATGTTGGCTTGGTAGATTCTCCTGTGGTTGCAAGGGAAAAAGCGGAGGTTTTAAAAAAAGAAGATGTAGACATCTTGTTTTTATATATATCAACATATGCCTTGTCTTCTACGGTTTTACCTGTGGTTCAAAAAGTAAAATGCCCTGTGGTTATTTTAAATATACAACCTGTTGCAGCTATCGACTATGAAAGTTTTAATGCTTTGGGAGATCGTGGTAAAATGACAGGTGAATGGTTAGCACATTGTCAAGCTTGTTCAGTTCCAGAATTTGCGAATGTATTTAACCGTGCAGGAATTGCTTATGAATTTGTAACCGGATATTTAGGAGAACAAGTAGTATGGGATGAAATTCAAGATTGGATTGATGCCGCAAAAGTGGCTTCCGTAATGGAAAATAACAGGTTAGGTGTTTTAGGTCATTATTATGCCGGTATGTTGGATGTGTATTCCGATTTAACCAAACAATCTTCAGCTTTTGGGACACACATAGAAATTGTTGAAATGTGTGAAGTTAAAAAGTATAGAGATGCCGTAACACAAGTTGAGATTGATAAAAAATTAGCCGAGTTCAAATCTACTTTTGAGGTGATTGATGCCTGTGAAGAAGAAGAATTGATTCGTGCTGCAAAAACGTCGATAGCATTAGATAAATTGGTGGCAAATCATGATTTAGGTTCTTTAGCCTATTATTATGAAGGCGAAAATGCCAATGAATACGAGAATATTGTGACTTCTGTAATAGCTGGAAACACTTTGTTAACAGGTAAAAATGTACCTGTAGCAGGCGAATATGAAGTAAAGAATGCCCAAGCCATGAAAATAATGGATGCTTTTGGAGTTGGAGGCTCGTTTTCAGAATTCTATGCCATGGATTTTAACGATGATATTGTGATGTTAGGCCATGATGGTCCTGCACATTTTGCAATTGCAGAAGGAAATGTGCAATTGGTACCTTTACCAGTTTATCATGGAAAACCGGGAAAAGGATTGTCTATTCAGATGACAGTACAGCATGGTCCGGTAACATTATTATCTGTAGTTGAAGGTAAAGATGATGTGTTCTTATTAGTTGCAGAAGGAGAATCTGTAGAGGGGCCGGTATTACAAATAGGAAATACAAATAGCCGTTACCGTTTTTCAATAGGTGCTAGAGCGTTTATGAACGAATGGTCCAAACAAGGCCCATCGCACCATTGTGCTATCGGGGTAGGACATGTTGCCAACAAAATAGAAAAATTAGGAAATATTTTAAATTTACGAGTAGTTCGTATTTGTTAAGCAAATAATAAAGTAAAATAAATAATTTCTAAATCGTGTAAAACACATTAACATTTAATGTTAGTATGAACTTTGTGCTAATATCCTTCAAATTTGGTAGAATATGAAAGGAGATGACAGTAGAAAGTTCATTTGGGTATAGAAAAGAGTAAGTGAAAATGCGATTGAAAAGCATAAATTAAAGATTAGAAAAATAGTTATTGCAATTAATCATCTAAAAGAATGATAGAGCAGGATAGTATAGTTAATTTCAAACGTTAATTTTAGGCATTAATTTAAAAATATATAATATGCAAGCATTATTAGGAGTGATATTTCATTCATTAGGAGGAGTTGCCTCTGGTAGTTTTTACATGCCATTTAACAAAGTTAAAGGATGGGCATGGGAAAGTTTTTGGATGGTCGGTGGTTTAATGTCGTGGTTGATAGTACCACCAATAGCCGCTTATTTAACAGTTCCAGGGTTTTTAGATATCATTGCAGCAGGTTCTACTCAAATTGTTGGGTTTACCTTTTTAATGGGGTTACTATGGGGTGTAGGAGGTCTAACATACGGACTTGGAGTACGATACTTAGGTATGTCTCTAGGTAATTCAGTGGTACTTGGTTTTTGTGCCGCATTTGGTGCCGTGGTACCTTCAATATATTATAATTTTAATCCGGAAGAAGGAAAAGTGTCTTTTACAGACATGCTTGGATCGTCTGGAGGTCAGATTGTATTGCTTGGAGTTTTAGTTTGTCTTGTCGGTATTGGACTTTCAGGAAGAGCAGGTATGTTGAAAGAAAAAGAGCTTTCTGACGAAGAAAAAAAGGAAAGTGTTTTAGAATTTAATCTTGTAAAAGGTTTAATTGTTGCTGTTTTTTCTGGGATTTTAAGTTCATTCTTTAGCTTCGGTATTGAGTCGGGAAAGCCTTTGGCTGATGCCGCTGTAGAAGCAGGGTATGATCATTTATTTGCTAATAACGTAACCTTTGTGGTTATTCTTTGGGGAGGATTGGTGACAAATTTAGTTTGGACGACAATTTTAAGTATAAAGAATAAGTCATATAAAGATTTTTCAAATAAAAATACTCCAATAGCTAAGAATCTTATGTTTTCAGCGTTGGCAGGAACTATCTGGTTTTTACAATTCTTCTTTTATGGTATGGGAGAAAGTAAATTAGGTAGTGGTGCAAGTTCTTGGATTTTACACATGTCTACTATTATTTTAACGGCAAACTTTTGGGGAATCTACCGTAAAGAATGGAAAGGTGTTGCGCCAAAAACAAAGTGGACTATTGGAGCAGGAATTGTAGTAATTCTTTTATCTGTTGTTTTAGTAGGGATTGGAAATTCTATCTAGGGAGAAAGGCTTTTATAAGTGCCTCTTCTCATCATATATATTTCTTTGAAAAAAGATAAGATATTATTTTTTAGTAGTTAAAAACACTTCAATTTACATGTAAATTGAAGTGTTTTTTTTTTAGAACAAAGTAAGTTAGGAAATATAGGGTGTTTATGTGTTTTACATCTATCTACTTTTGTTTTAACCGCCTATCTTTGGGGGCTATAGTAAAGAATATATGGTGTAGATAAAAAACAAAAACCATTATCTTATCAGTGCTCTTGATAAACGCTGGTAGACAATACTAATACTTTATAATTGACATTTTAGTAGCCTAAATCAATTTGTTTACTACACATACTACACATACTACACAATTAAAAACCTTTAAATTTAAAATGTGAAGTTATATTGTCAGAGTCTTTAGTACTATGCCTTGAATAAATCTACTGAGTGTTGACAGGGGCTTAAGGTGTGTTTCGTTTATTGTCATTTTAATCTTCAATTATTAGTTCCTCTGAATCTGATTAATATCGAAATATTTTTTGCCATATAGGAAACGACAGCGTATGAATTTCCATAAAACCTATACATTTTCGTCAAAAGTGTTAAGCTGCTTTTATACAGGATACTGCAGGTTATGAACCAAATTAGAAATCTTTAAATTTGAGAAGGTATAATGGCATTAAAAAAAATAAGAATGAATAACCTAAGCTCACTAAAATATATAATTTTTATATTATTCTTTTTTTCTTTCGTTACCTGTACACAAAGTCAAGTAAAACTATCTACAGATTTTACAAGTGAAATTGATAAAAAACTACCCATTCATAATGTTTGGAGTACTGCCAATAGAATTAGTCCAAGGAATGGATCTAATATTCGACCAGGACTTAAGATGAATATTGTTAGAATGATTGGAGGTATAAAAAAGACTGTAAACGGTGTTGCTCAAAAAGATTTAGATTTTGATCCTTGTTTATACGATTCTATCAATAATAAATATGTGTATAGATGGGATCCATTGATAACAAGATTGAATAAAGTGGTCAATTCACAAACAGAAATTTTACAAATCGCTTTAGATCAACCACCTTGGGCTTTTCAACATGGGTATACTTTTATTCCAGAAGGTACTAGAGATAATATTAATTTTCGTGAAGATGAAAGAATATCCACTTATGGAAACTCTTTGCCACCTGCAGACAAACAAGCTTATCACGATTTTATAAAAGCATTGATGACCAAATTGGTAGAAACTTATGGTGAAGAGCAAGTCTTAAAATGGCGTTTTAGAGTAGGTTCAGAAATAGAAACTCCAGATCATTGGTTTGGTACCGAACAAGATTTTATAGAGCACTTTGCAAATACAGAAAGTGCTGTAAGGTCTATTTTACCAAATGCTAAGGTTGGTTTGCATACCAGAAACCCTGGTTTTTTATATAAAAATGGTACAATTTTAAACTATAAAGGAGAACCTTATGCATCTTTTATTGAAGGACTTATTGATTATAACGATGCTAATAATATTAAGTGTGATTTTTGGGGGTTATCAGATTACATTGTTATTGGTAACAGTGGTCTTAGAGATATGAATGGAAAATATGCCAAAAACTTTGCACCTCTTATCAATAATCCCCAATGGAATTCTGAAACGTCAATAGACATTATGGAGTATAAAACCGTAACTACTATGAATGGTGCAGATGGTAAAGGTACAATTGGATGCGAAACCTCACATAGAGATATTGTGGAGTTGATTTTTTCTAATACTTTTTATAAAAATAAAGACAAAGGTTTAGAATTTATTTATAGATGGGGAAATAGAACAGATAGTGAAAATCCGGATGGAATAAAAGAATTAGATGCAATGCAAGGTTTGGTTCGTTATGAAACTAGTATTTCAGGAAACCCTAATACATCCACAAACGAGTTGGATGCTATTTTTGCTAAAAAAGATGCAAAAGATGAATTTGATGCATTAATTTATAATTACAATAGTAGTTCCATTGCTTATAAAGCGAATGAAACTGTTGAGGTTTCGTTTACAACAGAATTACCTGTGGGCACAACATTATATTACAGAAGTAGGTCTTATGGAAAAGAGAATAATAAACTTCAGAATTTTTTAATTAATAATTCAAATTATGTAAAGAGTGGCTATGATGAGAAAGGAGCTGCAGATCGTACTTTAACAGAGGCAGGATATATAGTTTATCAAAATTATGAAAACCCAAATCCTCATCAGTTTACAGAATGGAAAAGTCTTACAACTAAAGCAAGAAATGATGGGGAATCAGGATCTGAAGTTAAAGTGTTTACTGAAATTGGATCTTTTGCTTTTGAAAAATTTGAATTTAGACCCGAAGCAATATTCGTTAAAGCCATTACTCCAGCTACTTATGTTTGGACGACTACACATGATTTTTCAGCTTGGTCTGCTGTTAAAGGAGGTATGACAATTAATACAGATAATGATAAATTAAGTGTGGCTTTTTCTTCGGATGTTACTTGGCCCATGGTTGCCATAACTGGTCTAAACATAAATTCAAGTCTATATGGCACGTTGAGAATTGTTGTAAAGAATAGCACAGATAAACCAGATCTTCAAATGGTGCCAAATGCGCCAGGTACAAGTTTTGTGTCTGGAAGAAAAAAAGAAACAGTACCCAATGATAACGAATGGCATACGATAGATTTTGATTTAACAAATTGGGGCCTGTGGACAGGTATTATTAATGAATTCAAATTTTATAATAATTATAGCTCTGGAAGTCTCATTTTTGATAGCATAGAATTTGTTCCTTTAAATACAACGATTCATACTGTAACTCTTAGTAAAGAAGGTCAAGGTCTTTTAAATTATAGCAGCGGTACTGCACTCAATGGACAAGAATTTAGTTTAAACGCTATAGCAAATGAAGGTTGGGAGTTTGAGGGATGGGAAGGTGATATTAAAAGTACTGATAATCCTTTGGAGATAACTGTTACATCAGATATGCATATAAAAGCCATATTTTCTACTAGTAATATGTCAGTTTCAAAATACCATTTAATTAAGAACTCCGTATTTCCTAACCCTAGTCCGAATGGTACGTTTACTATAAAAACACCAATACCTTTAAATTGGGAAGTGTATACTGTAGATGGAAGAAAAATACTTTCAGGAAAAGGTAATAAGGTTAATATATCTTCATTCTCAAAAGGGATTTATATTTTAAGAATGGAAAATTCTTTCGCAAAACTATTGTTCTAAATTAATTATCATATAAATAAAAGGCAGAAATGAAAAACGTAGCATTATCATTTATTCACTTTAAAGTAAAACGTTTATTCATTTTAAAGTATATTCTATTATTAGCAATTTGTACTTTAAATAGTTGTAATCAAGAAAGTCAAAGTAATTCTAGTGACGATTTATTTAGCAAATTTCAAAACCCACCTGCAGAAGCACGTCCTTTTGTACGTTGGTGGTGGAATGGTAATAAAGTTAAAACAGAGGAATTAGATAGGCAGTTAGAATCACTTAAAAAAGTTGGTTTTGGAGGTGTTGAAATAAATCCAATTGCTATGACACCCGCATTTGATAAAAGTACGGAGTCTTTAGTTTGGATGAGTGATGAATGGATTGATATGGTGGTTCATGCCTCGAAAAAAGCAAAAGATTTAGGAATGATTACCGATATGATAGCTGGTACGGGTTGGCCTTTTGGTGGTGAGTTCTTGAAAGACGAAGAAACTTGTCAACGAATGGTTATGGGACAAATGAGTTTTAAAAGTGGTGCTGTTATAGATTTGGATGAAGCTTCATTGATAGACTTGTTTAAGAAAAAGAATATAAATAAACGTGAGCAAAGGCATGTTAGCAAACGAACAATTTACCGTTTGGCAAATATCAACCTCGTTCCTGAAAACTGTTCGGATATCAATCAAATAATCAACCTTGATCAATTTCTCGATGTAAACGGAAAGTTATTATATGCGATTAAAGAATCTGGAAATTATTTTTTAAGGTATGGGTTGATTCAACAAGATTTTAGGGATGTGACACTTGGAGCACCTGGAGGAGCAGGACCGGTAATGGATCATTATAAAAAGGAAATGACTTACAAATATCTTTCTCGCTTAAAGAAAATTTCAGAAAGATCAGGGGTTCCTTTAAATGAATTGATTAGAGCTATTTTTTGCGATAGTATTGAAGTGTCTGGAGCTAATTGGACAGATGGTTTTGAAGCACTTTTTTACAGTGCTTATGGATATAAATTGGATAAATGGTTGCCTTTTGTGTTTTATTCCGCAAATGGTACTTATGCTATTGATAATTATTCAAAGAGTTTCTCAAAAGATTTTAAAGATAAATTAAAGCGAGTTCGATACGATTACAATAAACTACTAGTAAAAGTGTTCTTAGAAAACTTTACGCAAACTTATAAAGATTTTTGTGAATCAAATGGGGTGCTTTGTAGGTACCAAGCTTATGGAACACCTTTTTTAATGGGTATGCTAGACGGTTACATGATACCTGATATTCCAGAAAGTAACAATTGGATTTATTCTGCAGAAATGAAAGATTCTTTATGGCAATGGAATCAGTCTCATGGTTACATGACTTGGAATATGTATGCTTCTGCAGGAGCTCATTTAACAGGGAAAAAGATAACAAGTAGTGAAGTTATGACCAATACACGTGGTGTTTTTAAAACAACTTTAGAAGAAATTAAGCAACACGATGATATGAATTTCATTACAGGTATCAATCATTCTATTTTACATGGTTATAATTACTCTCCAAAAGAAGAGCCGTTTCCTGGTTGGATTCGTTATGGAGCTTATTTTAGTGAGGAAAATACATGGTGGAAACACTTAAATAATTGGGTGGATTATAATGCTCGGTTATCTTCGGTGTTTCAAAACTCACAAGCCGATAAATCTATTGCTATTATTGGACCTACTGCTGATTTATGGGGAGATAAAGGTTTGTCTAGAGGACCATTTCATATGGAACCAGCTTATTTATACAAATTATGGGAGCCTATTAGTCAATTAGGGTATTCGTGTGAATATATAAATCAGAAAGTGTTATCAAAAGCCAAAATAAAAGAAGGTACTATTACTTACGGAAATATGTCCTACAAATTACTCGTTTTGGCAAGTTTGAAATCTGTTCATCCAGAAGTAGTAGAGGTAATTCAAAAATTTGTGGCATCTGGAGGTAAAATTGTTATTATAGATGAGGTTCCGAGTAAATCTTTACATTTTAAAGATTTTGATAAAAATGATAAATTAGTCAAAGAAACTTTTGAAAATATTTTGAACAAATATCCTGGTTCCTTTATTCGAACAAAACAACCAGAATCTTTAGATGCACTGTTGTCTTGGACTAAAGTTTTTCTTAAAAATAGCGCCATTACACCTGATGTAGATATCAGCAACCCTACTAAAAAAGTATATCAAATTCATCAATATACTAAAAATGAAGAGTTGTATTTTTTTACAAATATTCACAAGTTTGAAAGTGCACGATTTGAAGCTAAGTTTCCTGTAGAAGGAAAATATCCTTACCTATGGAATCCAGAAACAGGAGAGAGAACCCCCTTTCCATATGTTAAAAACACAAGTGAACTGAGTATTTCATTAAACCCTTTAGAATCTGTGTTGATAGTTTTTGAAGATACAAAACCAATTCAAAAGCTTGTGTCAAATAACAGCCTATTGAATAAATCAAAAACAATAGAAGGGGTTTGGAGGGTAACTGGTGTAAGAAAGGATGATAAAATATTTTCGTGGCATATGGATGAATTAATCGATTTTGGTAAGTCTAGTGATGAATCAAAAAAATCATTTGGAGGAGAATTAAGTTATAAAATCTCTTTAAATAATGATGGTAATTATTCATATGTAGATTTAGGGAATGTAAATGGTGGGGTTACAGAATTGTATATAAATGGAGAAAAAGTAGGAAAACGTTGGTATGGTAAAGCCATCTATTCTGTTGAGAAATACTTAAAACAAGGAGAAAATAAAATTGAGATTAGGTATACAACTGTTTTAGCCAATTATTGTAAGTCAATTGATAATCCATTAACAAATAATTGGACAAGAAAATATAAGAATTTAGTATCCATTGGACTGCAGGGACCTGTATGTTTGTTGAAATAATGATGTGTCTATTTTTCGGAAAAACATTATTTTACTTGTCGAAGCATGATGGTACAGGATAATAATCTTGATGATTTCTAATAATTTTCACAATTAATATTTATCTTGAAAATTATCAATAAAAATCAATCTAGAATGATTAAAAAAATAATATTATTTTCATTTGCATTTATTGCACTTGTAAACTCGTCATGTAAGGAATCTTCTGTTTCGAATACATCAATTACTTTTCAGAAATTAACTGTTAATTCAAAGCAGAACCCTATGACAATTGAAAGTGAACAACCACTTTTATCTTGGATAGTAAGTGCTGACGGTTTTAATAAATCACAATCGGCTTATCATGTTTTAGTTGCTTCTTCAAAAGAAAAGTTAAATGATAACGAAGCAGATTTATGGGATTCAAAGAAAATTACGAGTAATAAGTCCACCTTTGTAAAGTATCAAGGAAAAACTTTGGAAGCCTTAAAATCTTATTTCTGGAAAGTGAAAATATGGGATGAAAATGGAGAGGCTTCAAATTGGTCTGAAACCGAAATGTTTCAAATGGGATTAATGAATGAGGCAAATTGGGGCAATTCAAAATGGATTACGCTGAATAAAGACACAAGAACTTCTCCTTATCGTTTTAGAGATTATAAGGCGGGTAAAATGAAAACTCCTATTCCGGTAGATGGTTTTGCTGCGAGTTATTTTAGAAAAGAAGTAAATATTGATAAAAAAATTGAAAATGCACAAGTGTTTATCTGTGGCTTAGGATATTATGAGTTGTTTTTGAATGGGTCGAAAGTAGGAGACCATGTACTAGATCCTGCACCTTCTAATTATGACAAACAAGCATATTATGTAAAGTATGATATTACTGAAGAATTGAACTCAGGTAAGAATGCTTTTGGTATTAATTTAGGTAATGGGTTTTATGCGCAAAATATTTCTTGGAAAAGAGATCCAGAGTCTGAAAAAGATATGGCTTTTGGTCCGCCGACAGTGCGCTGCTTGGTAAAGTTAAAATACACAGATGGTTCTTCATCAGATTTTTATACAGATGAGACTTGGAAAGAAGCTACAGGACCTATTGTTTTTAATAATGTTTATGGTGGAGATACCTATGATGCACGTTTTGAAATAAACGGTTGGGAAAAAGTTGGTTACAATGATGAAAAATGGGGTAGCGTAAAAGTTGCATCACCTAAACTTAAAAAAATAAGTGCACAGCAGATGCCAGCCATTAAAAAACTGAAAGAGTTTGCACCTCAAAAAGTCTTTAAAGGAGCAGACGGTGAATGGATTGTTGATTTTGGACAAAATATTGCAGGATGGGTAAAATTGAATGTACAAGAAAAAGCAGGTCAACTTATTGAAATTATTACTACAGAAGCACTGTTAACAAATAAGAAAGACATATTTCTTGGTTCAACCGGAGGTGGTGCTAACGGTATGACTCAAGTTTATAAGTACATTTGTAAAGGAAGTGAATTAGAATCTTGGGAGCCTAAATTTAGTTACCATGGGTTTAGATATGCCAAAATTAAAGGTATAACTAGAGAGCCAGATGCAGATATGATTAAAGCTGTTTTGGTGGCTACTGATATTCAAGAAACAGGAAGTTTTTCTTCTTCAGATGAATTGTTAAACAAAATGCATAGCATTAGTAAATGGACTATTGTTGATAATGTACATGGTATTCCAGAAGACTGTCCACATCGTGAAAAATGTGGTTGGTTAGGAGATGCTCATGCCTTTTGCGAGTATGCATTGTATAATTATGATATGTACGATTTCTATATTAAATATATGGAAGATATTCGTACCCAGATGCGACCTACAAAAGGACATAACGATCCAAAAGTTATGTATAAGGTTCCTACAATGATTGCTCCTGGAAAACGTACATCTACTTATGCGAAAATTGATTGGGGTGTAGCTACAATGTATTTGCCTTGGTATAACTATAAGTTTTATGGTGATGATAGTATTGTAAAAGAGTATTATAAAGCCATGAAAGGTTTGACAGAATTTTACTTGTCGTACAAAGGTAAGAATGGAATTATGCAAGATGGTATGGGAGATTGGTGTCCGCCAAGTTGGGATAGAAGAAAAAACCCAAAAGCGATGGAGTGTGACCCAATTATCTCGGCAAATGCATATTTTTATGATGTTTTAGGTATAATGGAGCGCTTCGCTAAAATAAATAATGATGCAGCTTATGAAGCGAAAATGAAGAAAGAGAAAGCTGATCTGAAAATTGCTTTCAATAAAGAATATTTAGTTACTATTCCGAACACCAAACACAAATGGTATCAAAGTCAAACAGCAACAGTACAAGCCTTACAATTTGAAATGGTTCCAAATGAAGAGGTTGAAAATGTTGTTAATGGTTTGGTACATGATATTGTTGAAGTTAAAGGAGGTCATCATGCCACAGGAATTCATGGGAACAGATATATTTATACTGTTTTAGCAAAACATGGAAAAGCAGATTTAGCTTATGAAATTTTAACAACACCAGATTTTCCAAGTCAAACTTATGTGATGAATAATGGTTTTACAACTTGGCCTGAACGTCAATTTGAATGGGAGAAAATGGAAGGTCCAACGAATTCGTTAAACCACCCAATGCATAGTGGTTTTGCAACGTATTTTTATGAATCTTTAGGAGGAATAAAATCTTCTAGTGAATCTGTTGGTTATAAAACGTTTATCGTTGATCCAGAATTCTCAAATAAAATTACCAACACGGTTATTTCAGTACCTACTCCTTATGGTAATGTAATAAATGATTGGACATCAGCAAATAGTGTTCTGTCAATGAAGTTAGAAGTACCTTTTAATACAAAAGCTAAATTGATTTTAACAGAGGAGGAATATAAGTCTCTTTCGATAAAAGGTTTGGATGTGAATAAATTGAAGACAGAAGAAAATACAAACGTAATTCTTGGTTCAGGAACCTACGAAATTAAATATACAAAAGAATAAAAAACTAGCTATTTGTTAGTAAATTAATAACAACCCGAAAAATTGTTAAAAATGAAAAATAAAAGATTAATCCTATTGTTAATTTTAATAATAGGATCTAAATTAATAATTGCTCAAGCCACCTGTAATGGTTTATTGCCTTTTGAAGAACAAAACGGAATATTAACCATAGAAATGGAATCTGGTATTTTACCTTCTGGATCAGATTGGAAAATGGGAAGTGAAGCAGACCCTAATTTAGCTGGTTCTACTATTAATTATATATTTTGGGATGGTACAGAGTCTTTCGGTCAACTTTCTGGGGCAGCAATAACTTATAATATAAAAATTAATAATCCAGGTACTTATAGACTTGCGTGGCGTGGTCGTATAGGAAAAGGTACTTCTAGAGGCGAACATAATGATGCTTGGTTAAAAATTGTAGCCGATGATTTTTTTGCTACTAAATCAAGTAGTCCAACATCAACTGAAGCTCTAGCTGAAGCTCTAGAACCAAAACCTAGTTGCAGTAGCAACCCAGATAGAGACTGTCCAGAAGGTTCTACCAGTGGTGGTTTTTTTAAAGCATTTATGAACAGAGATCCAACAGGTGATGAGTTGAAAAGATGGGGTTTTGTAACCAATACAAATGATGGAAATTCTTTTAGATTTATATGGGCAACTTTTAATACTGCTGGTAATTATTCTATAATTGTAGATGCGCGATCAAGTTTCTTTTTTATGGATAAAATAGTTTTAAGAAGAAGTAATGTTTCCGATTCTAATGCTTTTAACTTAAATAATCCAGAGTCTTCCTGTTATGATGCTTTATCTATTGAATCACAAGAAATAAATGAAATTAAAATATTTCCTAATCCTACAAAAGATAAAGTTGAATTAACAAACTTACCGTTGAATTCAAATTTAATTATATACAACGTATATGGATCCGTTATAAAAGAGATTACTACTAATAAATCAACACAAATTATTGATATGACACGATTTAAAAGTGGTTTGTATTTTATAGCAAGTAGAAATGGTGATTTTCGTTTTATCAAAAAAATTATAAAGCACTAGTGTTTATTTATACTTGTTTAGAGGTATTAGAAAGCAGAACTCTTAATTTTATCATTTAGTAATTCAAGACACTACAGGACTCTTTTTTAGTTTTAGTTAAGGAAATTTGTATAGCTAATAGTTATCATAGATTACAGCTTAAACTAAATACACTTTAGAATGTTTAAAAAAAATAGTAAAATACTCGTTCTTGCTTTAATTTGCATGACAGGTGCGTTGTTCTTCTCTTGTTCAAGTGACCCAATAAAAGAGGAAATAGTTGTTACACCTGAACCTGAAAAACCTGATCCTGAACCTGAAGAGCCAATAACTGCAGATCCTAATAAGGTTGTTAATATAAATACAGGTTCTGTTGTCGGAGAGATGTATAATTTTTGGTCTACAAGGCCAATGATCAATCAAACAAGATTTACTAGTACAAATTTCACCTCTAGCTTAGTTGGAATTAAACCCTATGTAAAAAGTTATAATTTGGTTCGTGTCTTAGGAGGTAGAACCGATGATAAAAATAATTTTTATAAAGGAGTTGATGCTTCGGGTAAAATAATTACAGATTTTAGCGACTTACTTACGAGTATGAGAGGTTTTATGAATACAGGGTTTAAGCCTCGAATAGTACTAGATAATGTTCCATGGGATATGAGTGGAGAAAGAATAGTAGATACTTATGGAAATACAAAACCTCCTGTTGATTATGACATTTGGAGACAATATATAAATTCTTTTTTACAAACGCTTATCACGGAATTTGGTTACAATAAAGTGAAAACTTGGCGTTTTAGAGTTTCCACAGAACCTAATTATACACCTCACCATTGGAGAGGAACAAGAGATGAATATTTTAAACACTATGACATTACTGTAGATGAGGTGTTAAAAGTGATTCCTGATGCGATAATTGGTCCAGGAAACCTTTTGACTGAAGGAGCAGCTAAATGGACAACAGATATCATTGATCATTGTGCTATTGGAACAAATTACGCTACGGGTGCTACTGGAACACGCATGAGTTTTTTCTGTTTGTCTTACTATGAAAAACTAGATCAAAAAACAATTAAATTCAAAGAAAAAGTACAGCCTTATAGAACGAAATTAAATAGTTATCCTCAGTTTAAGGATATCCCTTTTGATATTCAGGAATTTGGGATTTTAAGAGGAGATTATGGAAAAAGGGGACTTAGTTTAAGTGATGCAACAGAGTTAGGAGCAAGTTGGTATGCAACTATAGCAGCTATGGCTTATGAGTTTAATGTAACTGAAATATATGATTGGGGGCAGGAATCAGAAGGATTAGCTTCTGGTCGAAGAAATGTAACCGAAATGTTCTTAAAAATGGAAGGTGGAAATAGACTAGCATCTGATCATAATTTTGATGGATTTACAGGGGTTATTCCAGTCGTTAAAAATGGTAAAATTTATTTATTAGCATATAATCACAATACCACAAGAAATAGTAATGCAAGTAGGGTTATGTACCCTGTAATTGAAGGAGGAGAAGTAACGAGTGCTAGTAAATGGAAAATGAACGAATGGACTATTGATAAGACGCATGGTATCTTTATGAATGAATTGTATAAAGATGTTAGAGCAGCAGGAGTTGCGAACAAAACAACCAACAGTGCTCGAATTTATGGGAGTCGATTAGATGATTATTTTGAAGCTGGTTGGAAGAATGTATTTGATGTAAATAAATCTAAATATCAAACACTAGCAAAACTACCTAAGACTATTAATAATTCTCTTATTGAAGTAAGAGATGATAAAATTACTTTAAAAGTGGAACTTGAGCCACATAGTGTTAAGCTTATAGAGTTGATACCTGAGTAATTTGTTTTTAAACTTAGTTATTGTGTCTTTTTGGTAAATGACTAGAGTTTGTTCTTATAAAAGAACGGTTTGTGTTTCGGTTAAAAAAGATATTTTTAAAATGACTCACATTTCTTGTATTTTTTTTCAGTAAGGAATAAATACAAGAAATGTGAGTTTTATTTTGGAAGTAAATGAAAATAATAGGAATTCCATAATGGCGAAAGTTATATACTTTACTACAAATTAAAAAAAAAGGCTGATGAATAGAATTTTTCTAAACTAAATTTCGTTCGAAACATTACTTTGAGTTAAGGATAAGTAATGTGTTTTAAATTGAATTCTCCATATTAAAAGATAAAAAGACCTGATATTTATACAGTTATGGTTTTTACCCACTGTTCTACATTTTTAAAAGCGGGGTTTTTGACTTTTGCCGTTTTTAGTGAATAAAATATTTTTAAAAAATTGCTGTAAACTGTTTTTAAACAGTTTTTTTTATGTTTTGTTGCTAGTTTTTTAAATATAATTAGTTCGTAATCAGTATCTTGTTTTTATCTCCATGATAGCACAGGATAGTACAGGTAAGAACAGGATGGTGTTAACATTTGCTTAACATAGTTTTAAGTTCTAACAAATAAATAACTAAACATTTATGAAATTAAAAACTAAATTTAAGTCCTATCTGAGTTTTAGGAAAACTTGGATGTGTGCTATTTTGTTATTGTCATTCGTGTCAATTTCAAATGCTCAATCGGTTTCAGGAACCGTAATTGCTGACGGACAACCACTGCCAGCTGCAACAGTTCATTTAAAAGGTACTTCAATTGGAACAAGTACCGATTTTGATGGGAATTTTACTATTCAGGCAAATTCCGAGAGTGTACTTGTAATATCTTACATAGGGTATGCAACCAAAGAGGTTTTGGTGGGTAATCAATCCAAAATTAGCGTAACATTAGAAACAGATAATCAACTAGACGAGGTAGTCGTAATTGGTTATGGTACGCAAAAAAAATCTGATTTAACAGGGTCTGTTTCTTCTGTAAGTGCAGAAGATATTACTGCATCTCCTGTTGCCAGGGTCGATCAAGCTTTACAAGGTAGGGCTTCCGGTGTTCAGGTTACTCAGGTAAGTGGTGCCCCAGGTGCGGGTACAGTTATTAGAGTAAGGGGAGGAAACTCTATTACTGGTAGTAATGAGCCACTTTGGGTTATTGATGGTATTGTAGTTGGAACAAACTTTAACTTGAATAATATCAACTCAAATGATATCAAATCTATTGAGATATTAAAGGATGCTTCTTCTATTGCTATTTATGGTTCTAGAGGTGCAAATGGTGTTGTTTTGGTAACAACCAAAAATGGTAAAGGTGCAGGCTCAGGGAAACCAGAGGTTAGTGTGAATCTTTATACAAGTATGCAATTGGTTCCAGAATTGCCACATATGCTTACTCAAGCGGAGCAAATCGCGTTTACCAACGAAAGTGCACGTTTTAGATCAGCAGCTGAACCGTTTCCTGGAAATGCTTCAGATTATCCAAATAACGATTGGTATGATTTATTATTAGATGCATCTCCAATATATAATGCAGATGTTTCTATTTCAGGAGCTACAGATGATGTAAATTATTATAACTCTATAAGTTATTTCAATCAAGATGGTCTTGTGAAAAGTTCAGGTATTGAGAAATTTATCTTTAGATCAAACTTAGATTATAAACTTAGTGATAAATTAAAAGCAGGGTTTAGAGTTAACTATTCAAGAATTAACCAAGATAATGGGTTAGCAAGTTTTGGAAATGCATTTGCAATACTTCCAACACAGCCTATATATAATGCTGATGGTACATACAATGGTTTCAATGATGTTGTTGGGGCACCGTTTTCAAACCCTATTGCTAATATTGCGTTAAATACAAATCAAACATTTTCTAGTAACTTATTGGCAACGGCATATTTGGAGTACAGTCCATCTCCAAAATGGGTTATTCGTTCAACATTTAGTCCAGAAATTAATAATGTAAAGCAAAATAGGTTTACATCTAGTCAATCACCAAATTTCCTTTCAATTGGGGTAACTGATGGAGGTAATGCGAGTGTAAGAATAGCAGAAACTAATGGATGGAACAATGAAAATACGGTTCAATACCAAACAGACATAAATGAAGATCATAGCATCACAGCACTAGCAGGTGCTTCTTTTCAAAAGGTTTATACTGAATCAGCAATGTCAGAAGCTTATGGAATTACAAGTGATGCTGCTGGCTATAATAATTTAGGATTTTCTGAGCCAAGTAGATCTGTTGTAACAAGTGGTTATACTGGCTTTCAGGTTGCCTCATTCTTTGGAAGGTTGAATTATACTTTTAAAGATAAATACTTATTTACATTGGTAGGAAGAACTGATGGTTCATCAGTTTTTGCTAAAGGAAATAAATATGAATTTTATCCATCTGTAGCCGGTGCATGGAAGATTAGTGAAGAGTCTTTTATGCAAGATCAAGAAGTTTTTGACGACTTGAAGTTAAGAGCTAGTTTTGGTAAGTCTGGTAACCAGGCGATTGGAGCATATAGAACTCTAGGGGTGTTAACTGAAGCAAATACAACATTAGGTGGTGATGAATATCCTGGTTTGACACTTGGTAGACCATCAAATCCTAATTTGAAATGGGAAACAACAAATTCTTTAGATATAGCTTTAGAGGCTTCGTTTTGGGGAGGTAGAGTGTTTACAGAATTGAATTACTACTATAAGAAAACAGAAGATTTATTGTTAGATGTAACAATTCCAAGACAAACTGGATTTACAAGTCAATTACAAAATATTGGGTCTTTAGAAAATAAAGGATGGGAATTTCTTGTAAATTCTACCAATTATAGAAATGATAATTTGACATGGAAGTCTACTTTAACATTATCTGCTAATAAAAATAAGATTTTAGATTTAGGTGATGTAGATTTTATTGATGTAACAGTGGATGAGATTTTAGGATCAGGAAATACACGACTAATTGTAGGTGAGTCTGTACCCGTATTTACAGGTGCAAGATATTTAGGGACTTGGAAGAGTCAGGCAGAAATTGATGCTTCTGGAATTACGGACCCAACAGTAGTTGGAGGTGCAAGATATGATGATGTTAACGGTGATGGTATTATTTCAAGTGAAGATTATGTGGTTTTAGGAGACCCTACTCCAGATTTGATTTTTGGATTGGAAAATACGATTACTTATAAGAATTGGGATTTCTCATTTTACTTGCAAGGAACTACTGGGAATGAGGTATTCAATTTAAGAACACGTAACCATTATTTCAATCGTGGTGAAACAACGAAATTTGGAGATATAGCAAATCGTTGGACTCCAGATAACCCAACTTCTGATATTCCTAGAGCTGGAGGTGATTCTGTAACAGGTACACCACCTAATTCAGAATACGTTGAGGATGGATCTCATATTCGTTTGAAAACACTTAAATTGGCTTATAATGTACCTGTTGATAAATGGGGATTAGATAATGTTAAAAATGCTACTCTTTATTTTTCAGGGAATAATTTGTTGTTATTCTCTAACTTTAAATTAATCGATCCAGAAGCAAGTAATTTTGGAAGAACAGGTTTAGGAAATATTGCGCAAGGTTATCATAATGGATCATATCCAAACCCTAGAGTTTTAACACTTGGTTTAAATGTAACTTTTTAACAAATAAAAAATTAAAGAATAGATATGAGAACAAAAAACATATTTTTATACGTCTTCATGATTTTCACATGTTTTGCTTGTGATGATTTTTTAGAAGAAGACCCGAGAGCGTTGATCTCTCCTGAAACATTTTTTGCTTCAGAAAGTGATGCGAGACAGTTTATGAATGGTTACTATGCTATCTTGAAAAATAATTCAATTTATGGTCAAGTAGGTTTAGACGTTTTTTACGATAATGGAGCTGATATAATTGAACCAAATCGTTCCGCAAATTTCTTCGAACCGATGGGGAATTATTCAATAACGGAAGCTTCAGCTGATATTTCAAGTCAGAAAATGAGTGTTTCTGATTCATGGAAAGATTTGTACAGAGTTATTTTAAATACAAATGTTGTAATTGATAGAGTGTCTGGAAATGACGCCATTTCACAAGCATCACAAACTGATATCATTGCGGATGCAAGATTTGTAAGAGCACTTTGTTACTGGCATATTACAAATCTTTGGGGTGATGCACCATATTATAATGAAGTACTTACTCTTGAAGAGATTGGTTCTTTAGGAAGAACTGATGAGGCAACAATCATTGAAGGGATATTAGATGATTTAGAATTTGCACAAGCTAATTTAAAAGGTGCTTATACAGGAAATGATGCAGGAAGAGGTTCTAAATGGGCAGCTGCTTTAATTGAAGCAAAAATTTTAATGCAGCAGAAAAAATGGGATGAAGGTTTAGCGAAGTGTTTGGAAATTATTAATCAATCACCTCATAGTTTATTGCCTACATATGCCGATGTATTTGATCCTAACAATGAATATAATTCCGAAATCATCTGGTCTTTAGATTTCGCAAAAGATATTAGAGGGCAATTTGAGGAAGGTGTAGCTGACGCTAACGGTAATTTACGTTCGGTTTTTGGGAATGGTAACTGGAGACCTAGTATGTTTAATCCAAGATTAAGAGACGAACCAAAAAACACAGCGGATAGAAACGCTTTAAAAGATGCTTTAACAGCAAGAGGTGAAGCTTTCAATGGTACTGGTTTGCAAATTGCTTCAAAAGATTTTGCTGAAAAATTTCCTTTGAATGACTTAAGAAGACCATTAAATGTTATGGATAGTTATTTAGGGTATGAATTGAATTTCCCTTACATGTCTAAGTTTATGAACTTGTCATTGGATGATTCGCCACGTTTCAATCACTCTGATAATAGAATGGTATTTCGTTTGGCAGACGTGCATTTAATGGCTGCTGAATGTGAAAATGAGCGTACTGGAGGTAATCCACTTACGGCTTATGGGTATATCAAGGATATCAGAGAAAGAGCTTTTGCTACAGTTGCTGAAGCAGAAGCGATTAAAGGTATTACTCAACAAGAATTTAGAGAAGCGATTTATGATGAACGTAAATGGGAGTTAGCTGGTGAAGCTTGGAGAAGATATGATTTAATTAGATGGGGAATATTAACGGATGTAGTATCAACTTTAGAATACCGTTTTTGGGATCCTGCAAGTAATATCAAATCTTGGCATGTTAAATTACCAATTCCTTTACAAGAGTTAATAAATAACCCAGCATTATTGGAGTCAGATCCAACAAATAATGGTTACAGATAATAGTTTGTTTTAATTGAGTTTGATTAGTTTTGAAAAGACCGAAATATTTTTATTTCGGTCTTTCTTTTTGAAAAAAAACATAATAATATGCCTTCTTGTCAGTACTGTACAGGTTACTTTTTAACTTTGTCTAGCGTATCTTGCAATAGTTTTTCTAAAAAAAATAGAGTTTTATGAAATTTCATATTGTTTTTGCTGTGTTTTATTTAACATGCATTATGACTTTTGGACAGATTAAACATGGATTAAGAGATGAAGTAGGTCGTCATATTATTCCAAGAGGGTTTGTTGTGAATACGAATGACGGTAAAGGCGAGGTGTTTTTTCAGAGCGATGATTATGTTAGAATGGTTAGAATGGGTGCTAATACTCAAGTTGTGCGATTGGAATTAGGTAAGCTTAGTGATTTTCCAGGAGGAAAATTAGAGCCTAATTATCTTTTGAAATTGGATTCTTTAGTTCGTTTAGGGAGAAATGTTGGAATAAAAACTGTTTTTAAAATGACTGTTTACGGTGTAGATGAGTTTCTTTGGGAGTCTTTTTGGAAGAATGAAAATGAGGAATATAAAACTTATATTGATGCATGGAAGGTTATTTGGAACAGGTACTCAAAAGAAAAATCTGTGATTGGTTACGATGTTGTTAATGAGCCTCGAAAACTTACCATGGATATTTCATATACCAAACTCACAAAGAAATATTTGATTCCATTGTATCAAAAAATTATTGATGAAAGTCAAAAAATTAACCCTGATAAGAAAATTTTGTTTCAATCTATTTTTATGAATAAAGGGGAAGCAATTGATAACAACCAATATGCGGAAATTACAGCACCAATAAAAAGAAAGAATATCATTTTTGCACCACATATTTATCAAAATAATATGGATTTGGTAAAACCTGTGATGGATCGTTTTGATAAAGAATCGGAAATGTTAAAAGCACCTATTTTAATTGGAGAATGGGGTTTTCCAACTTTTGCAACAACAGATACGTTAGTCTCTGGGAAATTAGGACAATTAAAATATCGAGAACTTTATATTAAAACAGCTGAGGTCTTTGATCGAATGGGGGTAGGGTCTATAAAGGCATGGTTTTTAGGGAATAGAACCATGCAACATTTTTTGCCAGGTGGTCCTTCAACTTGGTCTATTTTTAGTGATAGTACGGATGCAGGTACTGTTGAAAGAAAATACATAGCAGATGTAATCGCGAGGCCATTTCCTCAAACCATAGCGGGAGATATTCATTCATTTTTGTACAATCATGCAAAAAGAACTTTAGATTTAAAAATCAAATCGGATAATAGTAAAGGTGCTTCTAAAATATTTATTGGGGCAAACAGACATTATCCTGATGGTTTTTCAATCCTAATCAATAAGGATTTTGTAATGTATTACAACCCCTTAAAAAATGTTGGTTTGGAAATATATAAATGTCCGGAATATGGAATGCCTTCAGATTTTATATGGGACAAGCAGACCCAAAAACTGATTGTGCTAAAATGGCCTAAAAATAATGAAGAATTACAAATAAAAATTGTTCCTGGGATAAGGAATTACTCAAACAAATAAATATCAAAACAGACTAATACAATAAACATGAAAAAAATATTTATAATTGGATTGTTTGCAATTGCTTTAGGGAGTTGTAACCAAGAAGAATCGAAAACAAGTTCAATAAATCCAAAAGACAAGGAAATTGCTAATAAAGTAGAAACCTTGTTGGGGAAAATGACTTTAGAGGAGAAGGTTACTGAAATGATTCAGGATGCGCCTGCCAATGAAAGGTTAGGAATCCCTGTTATGAAATATGGAGAAGCATTGCATG
>JBHOTE010000010.1:0-59934 GCA_042584125.1 Bacteroidota bacterium | reverse complement strand
CTTTGTTTCCAATAATAACCCAAAGTATAATGTTGTGTTTTTAGGACTTGATTCTTCTGTACGTGTTCTTTCAATTTGTTTTTGAATTTTTTCTGATAGAATCTCGAAAATTTCTTTGTTATTTAAAATATCTCCAATTTTATCAAATGATTTAGACTCAAAAGCATTTCTTGTATCACTAAATAAAGTTTCCAATACATCTTCTACTTGCTTCAGTTCTTTAACTTGACTGATTTTTAATTTTTTATGATTGTTGTTTACATGTTTATTTGTAGCACGTACAATAAACTCTAATGACTGTGTCATATCTTGTAAATAACTTAAAACATTGATATAAAAACTACTTGCTACAACGCTAGAATCATCTAAGTTTTTAATAAAGTAGAAAATATTATCTCTCAGTTCATCAACTTCTTCAGATAACTTTTCAATACTTTTCTTGTTCTTTTTCAACAAAGAAAGATCTTGATTTGCTAAACCTTTAATAGCATTGCTATAAATTTTATTTCCTCTTTTTACAACAGAAGCAATATTATCAGCACTTTCTTGAATTACCCCTTGAACAGAAGTACTTTCAGCATGATTTAATTGGTCTTCAGCTTTTACTTGTCTCGCTTTTTTATTGTGAGCCATATAATTTCTTAAAATTAAACCGAAAGCAATTACCAATAACAATGGGAACATTAACTTTAAGTTTAAGTTTAGTAAATACGCAACAAAGGCCGCTGCTGTAAATGCGCTAAAAGCAGTAAAGAACCAACCTCCAATTACATTTAACACTCCTGCTACACGGTATACCGCACTATCAGACCCCCAAGCTCTATCCGCCAAAGAAGTACCCATAGCAACCATAAAAGTAACATACGTTGTAGATAAAGGTAATTTATATGAAGTTGCAATAGAAATTAACACTGCAGCTACCATTAAATTTACTGCTGCTCTTACCATATCAAAAGCAGGTAGTTCATGTACTTTTTCTTTAGATAATACTACCACAGGTCTTTCAAACTGCTTGTCAACTTTCTTTTTAGACGCCTCTGGCAATATATAAGTAACTACTTGACCTATCCCCATAGCAAGTCTCACAAACCCTCTAGATAAAAAGTTTGGTTGAAAACGCTCTTTTGTAGCACCTTGGCTAGATAAATCTAATGATGTTTTTACAACGTTTTTAGCTTTGCTAGAGAACCATAAAGTCAGCACCATAACCATACCCGCACCAAATAACAACCAGTTGTTTGTAGGTACTTTCTTCGCTAAAATCTCCATAGAGAATTCATTTGGTAAAGATCCAGATGCAATAAAAGCTTCATAAGAATTGTATGCTGCCATTGGCACTCCAATAAAGTTTACTAAATCATTACCTGAAAAGGCTAATGCCAAAGCAAAAGTTCCAACAACAATGATTAATTTGTATATGTTTGTTTTAGCTGCAGAAATTAATACAAAAGATAAAAGTGACCAGAATAAAGAACTAACTACTACTATTCCTAACACCTGTGTTTCTAAAAAGTCTTTCATAGTTCCTCCTCCAAGAATATCAAATGATTCTTTTGCGTAAGAAGTTCCTTTTAAACCTTTCATAAAAATAAAGTACGTAATTGCTGTTAAAGCAAAACCACCAAACAATGCACCTACCCAGTTTGCCTTCTTTTCAAAATCATAAGAAAGTAAAACTCTAGATACCCATTGAACGAATGCACCTACAGAAAAGGCTACGACGACTGAAAGTAATATTCCAGAAACAATTAATATTGCTTTTTCCGTATTGATATAATTTACAACATCAGAAACATTTCCGTTTTCAGCACCAATTTTAATCAAGGCCATGGCCACAGCAGCTCCTAACAATTCAAAAACAATAGATACTGTTGTTGAAGTAGGCATCCCTAATGTATTAAAGAAATCTAACAACAATATATCGGTAATCATTACCGCCATAAAAATAATCATGATTTCATTAAAATAGAACTCACCAGGATTAAAAATCCCTTTTCTAGCAACTTCCATCATTCCGCTAGAAAAAATAGCACCAACTGCCACCCCAATACTGGCAACAATCATAATGGTTCTAAAAGAAATTGCTTTTGAACCAATAGCTGAGTTTAAAAAGTTTACAGCATCATTACTAACACCCACAACTAAATCTGCTACAGCCAAAATAGCTAAAGCAATAATCATTAATAAGTATATATTATCCATAATTAAAAGTTAAATTTCTATTTAAAAAATTACATGCTCTCAAAATTTAAGAGTGTGCAAATATCATCATATTTAAGACATACAATGTTACGAAAATGTTATCAATTATAGGTGAATATCTACCTGAAATCTAATTCCTACAGTATTTGTTTTTCCTATGATATCGATATAACTAACGTCAGATTGAACTTTTAATTTATGTCCAGCAATATACCTAGACAATCCAACAGTGTATTCGTTTCTTTCTTCTCCACCATTTTCTAATGAAATGTTTGTAAATCTTCCTGCAACTTCCCAGTTAGATTTCATCAAATAACCTGCAGATAAATTCAATCCATTACCCACTCTTACATTTGCCTCATTTTTTGCATTTCTTGCAGCATATTCTCCCATAAAAGAAAACCCTTTGTATTTAAACATGGCATCCGCAAAGAAAGTAGAAACATCCGTTGCGTCAGCATCAATAGTCGCTGGATCTTCCAAATCTATAAAATAACTTCCTTGATTTCCTCTTTGTCTTACCGCGTCTTCAATATAACTTTGTCCAACACTCAACATCAATTTAGGAGATTGTTCTCTTTTCAAATCACCTCCTTTATAATCACCTTTGCTTTCAAACAAACCAAATGGCAATAATTCTAAACGACTAGTGTATTGGTGACCTCCTTTGTTGTTCACTGTAATATTTCTTGCTTCTCCTTGAGAAACAGCAATTTTCTCACGAACCACAAATTTATCAGTTAAATTAAAATGATGTCTTAATTGAAAACCAAATTCACGATCAATTGTAAATTCTTTATTTAATCTAGAACGATCTACAAATTGTAAATTTCCTGAAGAAATTACTCGCTCAATATTTCCTGGCAATTTAGTTTGCCCGTACCATAAAACAAAATTCCCAGTGAAGTTCCACATGACAACAGCATCCAAAATCATACGATTAGCATTTTTTGTTGTTGCATCACCACCACTTAAATCAGGATTAGAAAGTCCTAACTCTAATTTATATTTTAATTTTGGAGTATAAGCAAAACCATCAAACTTTAATCTTGATCTTCTCACCAAAGCAGAAGAGCTTAAATTACCCAAACCATTTTGGTTGTCTAAGTTAAAAGTACTTAGCATTTGCATTCTTGCAGCAAATTTTAGACTCCAAGAATTGTCCTTTCCCTTTAAATTTAAGATACCTTTTCCGAACTTTTCAGTTGAAACAATTGAATTGTCTTTTTGAGCGTTTGTGAAAGATGCACAAAAAATCGCTACTAATAAAATTAGTTTTCTCATTATGTTTTTATTAATTTTTGTCGCTGCAAAGAACCAATCTTAATGTTAACTTAATGTTAACCAAAGGTTACTAGAACAACAAAAAAAGGGCTGCTTAAAACAAGCAACCCTTTGAAATTCATGTTAACAAAGTCGACAAAAACTAATAAACTACATGAAAATTCTATATGTTAATCAAAACATGTACAAATATGCCTTCTTCTAATTACTCTAATGTAACGCTAGTATTAAGGAATTATTAAATTCACTTATTTACTTGAAAAAACCGCCTAAATAAAAATTCAAGCGGCTCTCTAACAATTATTTTTTCACTCTATAAATCAGCAGACTTCCAAGTCCAAGAAGAAACATCAACTGTTGCAGCTGCATCATAAGCATCTGTAGTTGTAGCATCTTGACCAGCTATTTGAACATTTGATAAAGCTCCATCATCTTTCATGTCAATATTCTTAGAATATCCTGAAAGCGATAATCCTGTAATTGTTGCTCCTGACTCTTTTTTGAATTGTAAAGCAGTACCTCCAACAGTTGAAACCGCTGTTAAGTTTATGAATTTAGGATTGTTGTTTACTTTATCTCCTTCCAAAGCAGTAGAGAATCCTGATACAGTATGAGAGATATATGCATTCTCTACTGTTCCGTTCCAACCTTCTGTCCAGTCGATAGAATCATCTTCATTATTTACTAAGTAAATATTCTTTACAGAAACTGTTCCTCCGAAAAATTCAACACCATCATCAGCACCATTGATTACAGCAATGTTTTCAACAGTAGTACCTGAACCTACAGCATAAAATGACACTCCATTGTATTGAGACTCAGTATTAATTTGAGCACCTGTTCCTTTGATTACTAAGTTTTTGATTGAACCTGAATTATCATTATCAGCAGTTCCTCCGTAAATAAATCCTCCTACTTCAGCTTCAGCATCAACACCAGCAGTTGTAGTTGCTTTACCACAAATTGTTAAACCACCCCAATCACCTCCTTGAGCTTTTGCAGAAGACATTACAACAGGATTTGAAGTAGTTCCCTGGATATCAATCATTCCTCCTTTTAATACAGCAATATAAACATCTGCACCGCCAGCAATAGCTTTTATTTTAGTTCCAGCAGGTATTGTTAATTTTGCTCCATCTTTAACAATGTAAGAAGAAGTTAACAAATAAGATTTAGATGCGTCTAAAGTAACATCAGCGTCAATGTTACCCGCCAAAATAACTTCACTTGTCAATTCAGCACTAATCCATGTCCAAGATGTTGGATCAACTGTAGGTGCTGCAGCATATGAAGCAGCTGGATCTGCATCAGCTCCAGCAATCTGAACATTTGATAATACTCCATTATCTTTCATGTCGATATTTTTATCATATCCTGCAAGAGACAATCCAGTAATTGTTGCTCCTGATTCTTTTTTGAATTGCAAAGCAGTACCTCCTGTTGTTGAAACAGCCGTTAAGTTGATAATTTTAGGATTGTTATTTACTTTATCTCCTTCAACAACCGTTGAAAAATCTTCAATTGTGTGCTTTACATAAACATTTTCAATTGTTCCACTCCAACCTTCTGTCCAGTCGATAGAATCATCTTCGTTGTTCTCTAAATAAACATTTTTTGCAGAAACTGTTCCTCCAAAAAACTCAACACCATCATCAGCACCATTAATAATAGCAATGTTTTCAACTTTTGTTCCTGAACCTACTGCATAGAAAGAAATTCCATTGTACTGAGATTCTGTATTAATTTGAGCACCTGTTCCTACCATTACTAAGTTTGTAATAGAACCTGAGCTATCCGTATTAGAAGAACCTCCATATTTGAATCCACCTACCTCAGCTTCAGCATCAACACCAGCAGAAGTTTCAGCTTCACCACAAAGAGTTAAACCACCCCAATCTCCAGGATTACCATCAACAGAAGACATAATTACTGGATTCGCAACCGAACCTTGAATATCTATTTCTCCACCCTTTAATACTGCTAAATAAACATCAGCACCATCAGAATCAGCAGTAATTTGAGTTCCTGCAGGAATTGTTAATTTTAATCCACTAGGCACAATAAAAGAACCTGTTAATTTGTAATTTAATCTAGAATCTAACGTATATGATTCTTCAAGCAATCCATTTAAAACTCCATCTTCAATATCTCCTCCTGTTTCAGAGTTAGATAAAGGATCCGATGCAGAACACCCACCTAATACTAAAGACGCCAATACTGATAAAGAAGCGATTGATTTTAAAACTAATTTTTTCATTTTTTTATTAATTAAGTTATTTGTTTCTTATTTCTGATGCAAAGATGCGTAGTAAAAAGCAATGAAAACTTACCAAAACGTTAAGCGTTTGTTACGTTTCTCACAGAAACAACAGACTAATGTTATGTAATTGTTAGGTACTAAAAAAGGGCCAAAAACAATAGTTTTTGACCCTTATTATGAATTCCTAATTCTTAAAATTTGTATTTCAAGCTTAAAGTTACTTGACTCCCTTTTTTATAAGAACTAACAACCTCATTTGTTTCTACTCCTGTACTTAAAGGAAGTATTTTTTGCGATTGTTTGATGGCAGGGTTTAACAAGTTTCTACCTCTTAATTTCAAAGATAATTTTTCAGATAATTCTTTACTGAACACCATGTCCAAAGTCCAGAATCCATTTTCAATAATTTCATCATTGTATAACGTTGCACTATTGTCAAAACTTTCCGGCGCCCCTAAAATTGCTACTTTATCTGAAGAATAATTTAAGGATGCTGTTGCACTAAATTCTTTTTCTTCTTTTGTATTGAAACTTAAAGCTGTATTTAGAATTAAATCCGATGCTCCTTGTAAATCCGTTGCTGTTTTTCCTTTGTACTGATACTCTTCTAATAAATCTTGATTGAACCACATTTTTGTAGCATTCATATTCAAGTTCAATTTACTATCGTCATTATCAAATAGATCTACTCTACCTTCTAACTCTAATCCGTAAATATTAGCCTTTTCACCAGTATTCGCATAAGAAAAGTTTCCTGAAGAACCTCTTGATTGTGCTAAGTTGATTGGGTTTTTAATTTGCTTATAGAATGTTGTTACAGAAAATAAATTTCCTGATTCTGGAAAAGCCTCCCATTTTAAATCAATATTCATATTATCCGATTTCACCAATTCTGGGTTCCCTTTTGTCACTCGTCCTGTTGGAGATACATATTCAAAAGGAGCCAATTCTTTAAACTCAGGTAAGGTATTGGTTAAACTTGTTGCGAAACGAATAAAATTTGTTTCATTTAAAGCATATTTCAAGTTTAAACTTGGTAAAATATTTGTGTAATCATTTTCAATAGAACCTTTTCTTCCAACATAGTTAGAAACATCCCAATCTACTTTAATATTATCAATTTCATAACGAACACCAACGTTTCCAGAAAGCTCTCCAAATATAAAATCAAAATTTGTATACGCTCCAAACACATTCAAATTCGCTAAATAAACATCTGGTTGTCTATTTCTTAAAACTAAGCTTTGGTTGTTAAAGTTGTACTGCGTAAAAGCTGCTCCTAAATCATCAACAGAAGCTGTTTGAAATCCTTTAGCTCTAACACCTACAAACAAAGAACTAAAGACTCTTTCTTTACGACGAAAATTTAATCCAGCTTTTAATTTAAAACCACCATCTTCATCAAGATTTCTAAAAATTAATTGATCCTTAAGGTACCCATTGTATTCAATATCTTCAACTTTCTGACCAGATTTTCTTTGTTGAAAATCTCCTACGTGTGAAAACTGAACTGTATTTCCATTTTTAAAATCTATCGGTTGAACATCATTTGGATAGCTAGTTGTTTCTATGTTCACTTCATTTCTTATTCTATTTGGCTCTTCAGACAGTACATAGTTCATTCCTCCAGCCCAAGACAATTTATTATCCTCACCTAAATTGTGTTCCCCTAGTAATTGATTTACCCACATTGTGGTTTGTTTCACGTTTTGGTCTCTTACAAAAGCTCCATATTCTGCAGGATCCTGGTCAAAAACATATCCTTCACCATTACGACCTTGCTCAAATAAATTATCACTTGTTTTGTTTACAAACAGAGAATTGAATTTGAATTTGTTTACATCATTCAATCTAAACCCAATATTTAGCAATGCCGTTGTATTGATACTTACTGAATATCTTTCTGTATCAGAAAATGAATTATTTAAAATATTAGATCGGAAACTTTTAAAAATCCCTTTTCTATGGCTGTACGATTTGTTATGTGCAACTGTTCCAAAAACTGAGAAATCTTTTTCGAAAATAGCTAATTTCTTACCACCAGAAACGGATACTCCAAAGTTTCCTAATGCATTGATATTCTCTGGATTCCATGATTGACCTGTAATTGCATCTTTTAAACCTAGTTGTTTAGAATGAAAACCTAACGTTACATCTTGGTAACTTTGAGATACTTTAAAATTATTTCTAATATCACTTTTAACTACATTTCCATTGAAACCACCCTGTAAACCAAGTATCAACTCCTCTCGAGAATAAATCTTAGTGGCAACATCTACATTTCCTGAAGCTTGATCTGCATAACCACTAGTATTATATGTTTTGCTAATTCCAACATTTTGAATAACTCCTGTTGAAAACAAATTTAAATTGATGTTTTTATTTTCAACATCATCAGAAGGAATAGGTAAACCATTCATTGTTGTAGATAAATACCTATCTCCTAATCCTCTAATAAAAACAGCCGAAGAACTTTCACTTTTTGTTACCCCAGCAATTTTAGTAGTTGCACCAGCGGCATTAGAAACTCCAACTTTTGACAATCTTTGTGCTCCAATACTTTCTTTAATAACTACTGCCCCTTTTTGTTCTCCTAACAACGCTTCTTCTGTTACTCTTGAAGTGGTTGCCTTTACAATTACTTCGTCTAATCCCACTCCTTCATCCGCGCCTAAAACCTGATTAATTGTTATGTTTTGACCAGCCACAACCTCTACAGGAACTTCTACTGTTTGATATCCTACAAAACTAAAAACTACAACCCAGCTTCCTGCTTCTAAATCTAAAGAATAATTCCCATCAAAGTCTGTAGTTACACCTATAGCAGTCCCTTTTACAAAAACATTTGCAAACGGAAGAGATTCATTATTCATTTCTTTATCAGAAACTAACCCCATTACTGTTCCTTTATCTTGTGCTGAAACAAAATTTACTGCAACTAATACTAAAACAATTAATATTTTTCTCATTATATTTATATCTTATTTTGAGCTGCAAAAGTCTATAGATCTCATTAATTTTTGATTACGCTTAGATTAATCTTACTTAAACTTAATGTTAAGAAAACTGGTTTAGATTAAATGATTGTTAACTAAAACGTTTTGCGCGTTTATTATCTCTATTTTTGCTTAAAAGGTTAGAAACACCATGAAAAAACACGAAATCAAGATTTTATTAGTAGACGATGAACCAGACATTTTAGAAATTGTTGGTTACAACCTAAAAAATGAAGGTTATTCAATTTACACTGCAAACAATGGAGTTAAGGCCGTTGAACAAGCAACAAAACATAAACCTCACTTAATCTTATTAGATATTATGATGCCTGAAATGGATGGAATTGAGGCTTGTGAAAAAATCAGAAAAACGGAAGGTCTTGAGGACACCATCATTTCATTTTTAACTGCTAGAGGAGAAGATTATTCTCAAGTTGCTGGATTTGATGCTGGAGCTGATGACTATATTACAAAACCCATAAAGCCAAAGGTTTTAATAAGCAAAGTAAAATCTTTATTAAGAAGAGTTAAAGAAAATAACGACTCTGTTGATACTACAAACGTGGGAAATATTATTATTGATAGAGAAGCTTATTTAATTATTAAGGATGGGAATAAAATAGTTTTACCTCGTAAAGAATTTGAACTTTTTTCATTATTAGCCTCTAAACCAGACAAAGTTTTTAAAAGAGATGTAATTTTAGACAGAGTATGGGGAAATGAAGTTGTTGTAGGAGGAAGAACCATTGATGTACACATTCGTAAGCTAAGAGAAAAATTTGGTGATGATTGCTTTAAAACAGTAAAAGGAGTAGGCTACAAATTCGTTATCAATGAAGATTAAAAAAAAGTATGTTTTTGCCTTTTCCACCTCACTAATAATTAGTTTACTAGTTACTAGTGGTTTTTCAATATTGTTATTTTTTAAATACAATATTGTAGACGTTACAACCGGATTTGAAATATTAATTACTTCTTTTTCAATTTCTTTTATCTTACTTCAGCTACGCGCCAAAAATTTTATTTACAATAGAGTTAGAAAAATTTATGAAGATATTTCTCTATTAGACGTTAATAGTTTGAATAAGAATTTAATTACCACAGATATAGATGTTCTGTCTAAAGAAGTTCAAAGATTTGCTAAAGACAAACAACTAGAAATAGAATCCTTAAATGAGCGTGAAAATTACAGACGAGAATTTCTTGGAAATGTTTCTCACGAATTAAAAACACCTTTATTTACTGTACAAGGGTATCTATTAACCTTAATAGAAGGCGCCGCTGATGATAAAGAGATAAGGGACCGATATTTGGAAAGAGCAAATATTGGAGTAGAAAGACTTACCTCAATTGTTCAGGATTTAGACATGATTTCAAAACTTGAAAGTAATGATTTAAATATAAAAATTGAGCCTTTTAATATACTTGAAGTGGTACAAAATGTTTTTAATCTTTTTGAGATGAAGGTAAAAAAGAAAAACATGACCTTACGTTTTGATAAACTATATGAATTTCCTGAATTTGTTTTGGGAGATCCTGCTAAAATAGAACAAGTCCTTATTAATTTAATAGTAAACTCCATTAAATACGGAAAACTAGGTGGCACCATTATCGTAAGCATTGGTTCTAAAGAAAAAAATAAAGTAACTATAAAAGTAAGCGATAATGGCGAAGGAATAAAAAAAGAAAATATCGGTCGAATATTTGAGCGTTTTTATAGAGTCGATAAAAGTAGATCCAGAGACCAAGGAGGTTCTGGTTTAGGACTAGCAATTGTAAAGCATATTATTGAAGCCCATAAAGAAACTATTTCTATAGAAAGCGAATATGGAAAAGGTTCGGAATTCTCATTTACACTAAGAAGAGCCTCTTAACTAAAAGACTACTTAAACAAAGCTAACAGCTCTTTATTAAGCACGGAAGTATTGCTATTAGAAAACCCCGTAAAAGAATTAGAGGCAGTTATTTTAGATAAATTGAAGTCACTTTGAGTGCAAAAGTCTGCAATATTTTTCTCCTTCATAGTTTTCGCCAAATATTCTTGCTCTGTTTGCCCAGGTGTAGGAATAAAAAAAGCCTTCTTTTCTAGTTTTTTTAAATCCATTAGAGAACTGTAACCAGACCTACAAACAACCATATCACTTTGATTTATTATTGTTTCAAGTTCTTTTGACATTAAAAAATCAAATACTTTTCTGTTTGGCAAATCCTCAATTTGATGAGTAGGAGAAACTACTCCACGAACAAAAGCTATTTTACCCTGATAATTTTCTAACACTAATAATAATTTATTTTCTAGTAGTGATCTTTGGGGCTCAGGACCTGATAGCAACACCAACAAATCGAACATTTTTGGTAGTTTTTTCAACGTTAACCGACTCAAATTGCCAATAAATTTAATTGGGATACTTATGCTATTTGAAGACTGTGAAAGCTCACCGCCTAAATTGTTCTCCTCATCAATATCAGGAACCCAACATTCATCAAATTTTGCTATTATTTTTTGATGAAATATTGATGTTATTTTAGTTGTAATTCCAGAAAAAACTTTTAACTGATGAGTCACATAAACACTCGGAATATTGGAATGATAAACCCCAAAACGGTTGTCGGAAATAATACCTACATACTCATCAACATTGACAAATTTCTCAACAAATAAATTTTCTTGTTGAACCGCCTTTCTTATAAAAAAAAAAGAGGCGAATAATCTTAGTTTTAAACCGTATTCTTTTTTAGAATAACGAATACCATAAGAAGGCAACTCCACTGATTCTAAGCTAGGAAATTCTTTTCTAAAAAAAACCAGTGCATCGCCATCACTGGCAATCACTGGTTCATAATTATTTTCTATTAAAAAATTTACTATTGGAATACATCTTGAAACATGTCCTAAACCCCAATTAAGTGGAGCTACAAGAACTTTATTTCTTTTGATTTCCCTCATAAATTTATCTCAAATCAAATCCTATATCTGTTCTAAAGTTCATGTCTTCAAACTTTACTTTAGCGATATTTTCATAAGACTTATTTAAGGCTTCTTCCATAGAATCTCCTAACGAAGTAAAAGCCATAACTCTACCCCCATTTGTTACAACGTTTCCATCTTTTACAGTAGTCCCTGCGTGGAAAACCGTTGTTCCGTCAACATTTTCTAATCCTGAAATTACTTTTCCTTTTTCATAAGCTTCTGGGTAACCACCTGCTACAACCATCACTGTAGTTGCAGTTTGATTGGTAAGTTCAAAAGATTTTTCGTTCAAATTTTGATTAGCTACTCCTTCAAACAAATCCAATAAATCAGATTTAATTCTAGGGATTACAACTTCCGTTTCAGGATCTCCCATACGAACATTGTACTCTATTACAAATGGATTTCCATCAATATTCATTAATCCAATAAAGATAAAACCTCTATAGTCTATACCCTCTTTTTGCAGTCCTTCTACTGTAGGAATTACCACTCTCTCTTCAACTTTAGCTAAGAAATCAGCATCCGCAAAAGGAACAGGAGAAATAGCTCCCATACCCCCTGTATTTAATCCTTTATCTCCTTCACCAATTCTTTTATAGTCTTTAGCTGAAGGTAATACTTTATAATTTTTACCATCTGTTAAAACAAATACAGACAATTCAATTCCATCTAAAAATTCTTCGATTACAACTTTTGAAGAAGCTTCACCAAACTTTTTATTGGTTAACATATCTTCTAGTTCTGCCTTTGCTTCTTCTAAAGTTTCTAAAATTAAAACACCTTTACCAGCTGCTAATCCATCTGCTTTTAAAACATAAGGTGCTTTTAGTGTTTCTAAAAAAGCTTTCCCTTCCTTCAAAGTTTCCACAGTAAACGCATCATATGCTGCTGTAGGAACACCATGATTTTTCATGAATTTTTTTGAAAATTCTTTACTTCCTTCTAATTCAGCACCATCTTTCTTAGGCCCAACTACTGGGATGTTTTTTAATTCCTCATCTTGTAAAAAGAAATCATGAACACCAGCCACCAAAGGAGCTTCCGGCCCAACAATTACCATGTTAATCTCATTTTCAAGAACAGCAGCTTTTACTGCTGAAAAATCTACTGGATCAATTGGTAAATTTGTAGCTATTTCTGAAGTACCAGCATTTCCCGGTGCTAAAAATAATTTTGGCGATTTATTGCTTTGAGACAATTTTAATGCGAAAGCATGCTCTCTACCTCCAGAGCCTAAAATAAGAATATTCATTGTATCTAATTTGTTTCCCTAATCGGGGTTTATTTTCCTTTACCTTTTACAACTACAATAATTGTATAAAGAATAATTTTTATATCTGTCCACAAAGATAAGTTATCTATATAAACTAAATCATATCTGGCACGTAATTTCATTTGTTCAAGTGTATCAGCATAGCCATAACGTATTTGCCCTAAGGAAGTAATTCCAGGGCGTAATACTTGTAGTTCTTTATATCTAGGTATATGACCAATAATCAAGTCTAAAAAATATTGTCTTTCTGGTCTTGGACCAACAACGCTCATTTCTCCCTTTAAAACATTGCAAAACTGCGGAAATTCATCAATTCTATATTTCCTTAAAATTTTTCCAAATTTTGTTATTCTTTGAGTTTCTTCTTTAGAAAGTAAAGGGTCATTAACAGGCGCCACACCTTTCATTGTTCTAAATTTATAAATCATAAACTTCTTACCACCTTTACCTACTCTTTTTTGACTATAAAACGGTTTTTCACCGGTTGTTAAAAAAATTAGTATTGCTATAAAAGGAGTAATCCAAATAAGTACTAGAAATAGTATTGCTAATGAAAATAAAATATCGAAAGCTCTTTTTATCATCTTTATTCAATTTCAATTTTTGCAAGAAATTTTTGAGCTAATTTTTGCATTTTTACATTTAAAAAATCGAATGGTTTTGCTTCTTTGTCAACATATATAAACATAAAATTATAGTCTCTTGAAAGTCCTTCTAAAAACAAATTTTTATTTAATCTATAAGACTCTCTCATTAAGCGTTTGATACGGCTTCTATAAACAGCTTTATTAACTTTCCTTTTTGGCACAGATACTCCAGCTAAAATCTTAGGATTTTCACTTAATTCTTTTTTTACAAATATCAAACGAAATGGATAAGAGGAAACCGCATCTCCTATTTCAAATAATTCTTCGATATCTTTTTTACTTTTTTAGCTTTTCTCGCTTTCCGTAGGTAAATTTCATTGCTGCAAAAGTAAAAATAATAGTTGGAATTCTATTTCACTATTTACAACAACGTGATACTAAAAGATATATTTCATTGAAGCGGAAAAATTTCTTCCTGGAGAACTTATTCCTGAGGCGAATTCTTTATAATGCTCATCAAAAATATTATCAACTTTAAACTGCAAGTCTACATTCCTATTTAACTCATACATAAACGAATAGTTGAAAATACTCCAACTTGGGGTTCCTGCATATTTATATTTATCTGCATCTGAAGTAGCTAAATCATCCTTAACAGGTGATTCTTCTACATTATCAATCCCTTCACTTAAATTGTATTCATCAATGCTTTTCTCTGCATTAAAAATATAAGTAAGACCTGTTCTCAATTTATTTACTTTATAACTCAAAGATACACTTCCAAACAAAGGCGGAATAGACGATAAAGGTTCCTGTGTGTCATATGTTTTTCCTTGAGTAAAAGTTAAATCGCCACTTGTAACCCAATGCTCATTAAGTTCTCCTTGAAAACTAATTGTTCCTCCTTTTACAAAAGCATTTCCTCTATTTACATTAGCATAAACATCTACTTGCTCTCCTTCATAAACTATTGATGATGTACCTTCTTTTTGCTGGTCAATATCAAATGGCGCTCTGATAATGTAATGATACAGTAGTGTGTAATAAACATTCAACCCAACGCTAAACAACCTGTCATTAAAATATTGTTGAATTCCAAATTCAGAATTATAGGCATATTCTGGTTTTAAATTTACATTTGGTACTGTAACAGCTCCTCCTTTCTCACGAATTTTACCAATATCATCAATATTAGGAGATCGAAATCCAGAAGAAAGCACCATGCTAATTTTTGTAGATTTAAAAGGTTTGTAAATATTACCAATGGTGGCGGTTACTGCAGAGTTCTTAATAGACAAGTTGGTATCTGGCAAGGTTACTTCTGTCTCAGGACTCACCCCCCAAAAAGCATTTAACTGAGTATTTGTAAATCTAATACCTGTATTTAACGTATGCTTTTTATCCAAGTCTTGACGATAGCCCACATATGCTGCTTGTGTAAAATAATCACTTCCACCGTCTGGATATCGAGTTAAAACATCAAAATAATCATTGACACCTACAACCTTATTTCCCTGAACTGCCAATTCTTCACCTCTTGAATTAGAATTTACTTTATTATATACAACCTCAAAACCATAAGACAAGGTTTTGTTTTTCTTTTCTGACAGGGCTACAGAAAAATCAGCATTTAAACTAAATACGTTTACATTTTCAAAACGAGAAGTTCTATCATAAGAGCCAAATTTTCTATTTATTCTAGACTCATCAATATCTTGAAAAGCCAAGGTAACGGTTCCTTTATCAATCCAACTATTAATTTCTTCAAATTCTAATTGTGTAGAAAAAAGCATTCTGCTTTGTGGTCCATAATACCATTCTGCGAATTTCAAATTATCTCCAGATCTTTCTGTCAACCTATCAAATCTAGGGATATTAGAAGATTCTGAATATTGAAAATTAAACATCAATTCCGTATCGTTGGAAACAGGAAGATAAACCTTCTGCAAAAAATTAAATTGTGAATACCCTGTGTTTTTTTGAAGGTTGGGATTTGAATTCACAACTGAGTCGTCATGGAAATAATTTGAAGTATTGTTTGAATAGTCAAAGACTTTCCCCCAGTTCTCATATCCATGAGAACGATTTTTACCCATTTTCAAATCGCCAAAATTGCTATAAGATACGTTGGTATACAGCGCCCATTTTCTAAAACTCATTTCCGTATCAAACTGTGTTGTTATTTCATTGTTAACAGAACTATATCTTGAAAAAACAGATGAATTTATTTCTTTGTTTTCAGCTGTTTTCAATTTTTTTGTATAGTAATGTATTACTCCTCCTAAAGCATCTGAACCATAAATAACTGATGAAGGCCCAAAAACAACCTCAACTCTATCTAATATTGAAGGAGAAACTGTTATTGCATTTTGTAAATGTCCCTTTCTGTAAATAGCATTGTTCATTCTTACACCATCAACAACCAAAAGAACTCTATTAGACTCCATTCCTCTTAAAACTGGACTTCCTCCTCCAAACTGTGATTTTTGAACTTTTATTCCTGGGCTTAACGCCAACAAATCAGCCGATGTTTGAGGTGATATTTTTTGAATATCTTTAGAGGTAATAACTACTGTTTGTTCTGCAATTCTGTTGGTATTTTCTTTTGCTCTAGACACTGAAAGAATCACTTCATCCAATCGTTCAGTTATCTTTTCCAGACCCATAATAAACTCGCTTTCGTAAAAGCTCTTTACCTGATGTTTTTCTTTTGAATATAAATAATGATAAAAAAACACAAACTCTTCCTTATCAAAAACAGAAAGTTCTATTTGACCATATTGATCTGTATATACAACAATAGACTTATCCATGTTAGAAACAGAAACCCCCCTTATAGGCAAACCTGATTCACTTTCAAGAACAGACAGTTTTTGAGCATTTATAGAAGCGCAAAAAAACATAAAAATTATAAAAAGTCTTCTCATTAATTAAATAGTTCTTTCAAAATATTTTGTGATTTTGGTTTTTTAAAACCTGATAAATGCAATTCAAAATACTCAATTAAAATATCCAAGAGTGTTTGTCTTTGAGTTACATTTAAACATAACGAACAAACCCTATCAAAATTTATGCCTAATAAGTTTTTAAATATAACTAAATCTTCTCCACTTACAAAACTGTTACTAGGCACTCTATCTAAAAACCTTCCTTCCGCCAATCCAAAATACGAAGAATTACTGTTTTTAGTATCTGGGTAAAACCCTAAAAACTTTGTTAATTGCACTAAAAACAGCAAATGGAAGTTAGCCACTTGACTATGTAAATCTAGCCATTTTAATGATGTTGATAAAAACGAAAAAAGTTCATTATTTACTTCTTCTTCACGAATAGAGTTATTCAACATTTCAGAAAGAAAATATACGATGGATTGTTTGGTATAATCAGTAAACAAGTTTTCATACACATATGAAGTTCTTACTTCTTTTATAGAATTCAGATTTCCTTTTGAATTATGACTTGCAATCAACTCTAACTGACTTAAAGGCTGAAAATATACTGAACGAAGTTTCCCTTTCTTACTCTTAAGAATTCCACGTAACATATAGGTTTTTAAACCATACGTTTCTGTATAACATTTTACAATAAGACTAGTGTCTCCGTATTTAATACTATGAAGAACGATAGCTTTTGTAGTTACCTGCATTAATTAACTATCGCTATTTTTGTTGTAGATGTTTGGTTTCCTTCAGCATTAAACAAAAGCACTATATATATACCTGAGGCAACATTAGTACCTGAAAGATTTTTTTTATTCCAAACTATTTTTCCTCCAAACTGTGACTGACCTTCAATTGTATTTGACTCAAAAACCAAATTTCCACTTACATCTAAAATTTTAACATTTGTTCCGGTTGGTAAATTAGCCCCATCCTTACCCACTATAGATATTTTATCATGATGTTTTAACGCTGGATTAGGAAAGGCATAAACCTTTGTCAATTCTTCTCCATACGGAGCTAAATCACTGTTATAAGCTACTATTCCTCTATCTGTTAAAAAATATACTTTTCCTGTTGAATTGTCTATTTTTATTTTCTTAATAAAATTAGAAGGCAATGGTGAATTATCAATACTAAACTTATTTAATGTTTCTTTTCCTGTAGAATTTGTATGTACAACCCCTCCAGTAGAAGTTCCAAACCATTTGTTATTTGCTCCGTCAATTAAAATTGAATTAATTGTAGAGTCTCCTAATAGTTTTTCTGGAATATCATTGTCTATAATTATAACAGGTTCAGCTTTGTCAAAATCGCTTTCAAAAACATTGGCAACATCTCTAAAAACTACAAGTCCCTGAGAGGTACCAATCCAAATATTCCCGTTATTATCTGCGGCAACCGTTCTTACATTATTACTGGGTAAAGCTCCTTTGTCGTCATCAATTTTCAACTCAGTATAAACATCATTTTTAGAGGAATACCCCAACAAACCTAATTTACGTGATCCTATCCAAATATTATCCTCCCGATCTACAATTAATTGATTCAAATCTACTGACAATCCTGAAACTGATAAATTATGACTTGACCACGTACCATCTATTGCTCTTTTTTTAAGAACTGAATTAGGAGCTAAACTATTACTAACCCAAAAATTTCCTTGATTATCAAAGGCTGTACCATCAATTCTAACCGTCACATAACTACTTGCATCAGGCAGAGCTTCCTCTAATGGAGTGTTATAATTATTCCAGAAATCCAAATAGTTATTGTCTTCAATTACCAAAACACCTCCCGTTAAATTACTATTAACACCGTTTGTTTGCCCCCATGAACTTATATAAACCTTGTGCTCATTATTTGGATCAACTGTTACATTTACTAAATCTTGTGCTCTAAATGAGCTGTATGGTATATGTACCCAAGAACTTTGATCGTAATGAGAAATATTTTTTTTAGTATTTGTTGGTCCATAACTAATGTTATACCCACCATAAACTATCCATAGGTGATTGTTATGAGTAGTTATTGAAAAAATATCATTAGAATTAGGTCCTTCAGGATGAATTTCAGTAAAACTGGTTAAGTCTGAAAATTTTGCTGAAAGCAATCCTTTTAATTGTGTTCCTAGATACACTCCCTCGCTATCTAGTGAAACCGAATTCATAGTATTAGAAGAAATATTAACCGTATATAAATTAGAAAAACTCGAATTGTAAACCTTTGCCTGAGTACTTCCTCCAACAATTAAATTAGTTTGATCTGTATTAAAATCTTTAACATCTTGCGTTGTTGTTATTTTTAATTCTAAACTCAATCTATCTACAATTTTAGAAATAGTTTTACCCTGACTTACTAAAACTTCATTATTAAATAGACGTAATTTCGCAAAAACCCCAGAAAAATTTAAATTCCAGTTTTCAAAATCGTTCAAATTACTTGTAATGTCGGCTATATAAATCCCATTATCAGATGTTGCATAAATATAACTTCCATCAATTAAAATATCATTCACATCAACTTCAGAAGAATCATCACCAATAAAATAAGTATCAGAAAATTCTTGTTTTATCAAATCAAAAACCACAATTCCAAACTGCATGGAAAGGTATAGTTTATTATCAAATTCATAAATTGCATTAATTTTTTTAAGATTAGACACATCTGATATGGTAATGTCGATAAACTTTTTTATTGTTCCATTATCTAATATTAACTCCAACACTCCATCTTCATAACCAATTACAAAAACAGCATTTTGACTACTGTAATACATTGCTGAAGTTACCCCTCCTGATAATCCATTTACAGAAGAAAGCTTAGATACTTGTTGAGTAGATAGGTTATAAGTAAATGCTGAATTATCAACAATGGCCCTAACCACATTTCCAGTTTTCTGAAAATATTTAACCGCATTGTAAGAATAATAATCCTCCCATTTATCACTATAGTCTGTTTGAGAGTGAACAAGCCCTACACCCAAAAGCAATAGCCCTATTAAAAATATTTTTTTTTTCATTTTTTTATTTTTAAACACTATAAGCCACTGAAATTCACAGCACTTATAAGTAAATATCCTAATATAAAAACTGAACATCAGGTCCTTTTTATTAGTTAAATAACCTAAATATTAGAAGAATCAAATATATCTATTAATATTGGATTTATAAAAAGTATTATTTTAGCTTCATCTCATAAACAACAGCAAATGATGAATTTTGAAATAGAAAGAAAATTTTTAGTAAAAACAAATGATTTTATAAAAGCTAGTCATGAAAAACATCAAATTGAACAGGGGTTTTTTAAATTCTAATAAAAATAGAGTTGTTAGAGTAAGAATTAAAGATAATGAAGCTTTTTTAACCATAAAAGGTATTACCTCAAACTCAGGCACAACACGTTTTGAATGGGAAAAAGAAATTTCATTTGAAGACGGAAAACAGCTACTTGAAATGTGCGAGCAAACTATCATTCAAAAGGTTCGTTATTTGGTTAAAATAAATAAACACACCTACGAAGTTGATGTATTCCATGGCGAAAATGAAGGACTAATCATTGCTGAAATAGAATTAGAATCAGAAGATGAAAAATTTGAAAAACCAAATTGGATAGGAGAAGAAGTTACTGGACAAGCTAAATATTACAATTCTCAATTAAGCATTTCACCATTTAAAAATTGGACATAAAAAAACTTGGACTCTCAAAAACAGAAAGTCCAAGATATAAATAAATCCTACCCCTAAGATTTACATTTTTTCTTATTCTACTTCTAATGTAGTTCTTTTTAACATTATTTACAACTTTTCCGAAAAAAAAAACAAACCTATGTTAAATTTCAAACAAACACCTAAAGTACAGACACACAATGATTTTAAGATTTTATGGTGTTTTTAAAGGAAAAATTAATTTTACTCTGGTACCTGTTTTATTTTCACTAGAAAGATCATCAATACTAATTTCTACATCAGTACTATCATACAAAAGTTTAACTCTTTTTTCTGTTGCGGTTGCTCCAAAAAATTTCTTTTTTGCCAATAACTCTTTTTTCTGTTCCTTTGATTTTTCTATGCCAATACCATTATCTTCAATCGTTGTTTTCACAAAATTTCCTTGCTTCACTATTTTAAGTTCTATCTTTTTTTGACCATCTTTAGTAACAATTCCATGCCATATAGAGTTTTCTATAAAAGGCTGTAAAAAAAGTGGTGGTACAGAAATATTGTTCAAGTTTAAATCCGGATCAATAATTTTAACAAAATCGAACCCCCCGGAAATTCTAGCTTTTTCCAAGCCAACATAAACCTCTAAAAGCTCTAATTCTTCTGCTAAAGTAATTTCAGACCTTTCTGAATTTGCCAAAATCTTTCGTATTAATTTTGAAAATGAAGTAATATAATCTGAAGCTTGTTCAATATTATTTTTTAAAACAAAATTATTGATAGAATTTAACGAATTAAATAAAAAATGAGGATTCATTTGACTCTGTAAAGCTGTCATTTTTAATTCTGCAGCTTCTTTTTGTTTTAATAAATATTGAATTTTAAATTCTGTTTTCTTTTCAACAATTTGAACAAAAATTCTACCCATAATAAAAGTAAAAACAAGCGCGTCAATCAACGCTCCAAAATAAGTAAATAACATTGGTTCTATTCCAAGTTCCAACATTTTTTCCTCTCCAATGAAAACCCTCGAAAACGTACTCACATTTCCTAAAAGTAAATATATTGAAGATCCAAAAATAAAAAAACCTACATTTCTACCTTTTACCTTGGCAATAGAAAAATAGGAACAAAATGTAAAAATTGTAATACAAATTGAAAACACAAATACAACAAAACGATAAATTTCTGAGCCAAACCAATAGTGTACGAAAGGCATTGATATGGCAAAAATTAACAATGTATTTCTTTCTACAACAAAATAAGAATCCCAAATCGGTAATTTTTCTTTTGTAGAAATGAGAATCCTAGCAAATTCAACATAAAAAATAAAAGAAAAATAGAGAATGGAATAATTACAATATTTATAAATTGTATATAAACTTGTTGGAGCAATTGGTTTTAAGAAATATAAAAAAATGAAAAATAAATAAAGACTGTAAAACAAGAACAATCTTTTCTTATTCTGAAAAAAAAACGGTAAAATTGATAATAAAAAGAACGAGTAAGGCTCCGCGTATCCAAGAAAAAATTTCTGAATGAAAATCGTTAAACATCTTATTTTGTCAATTGAAGCTTTTCTAATAGTTCGGCCTTTTTATTTCTACTCACACTTGCAGTTAAACCATTTGTAAGAATTAATTCTCCTCCCATTCTTTTCATATACTCTTTTACATGATCTAAATTAACTAAATAAGAATTATGCACTCTGAAAAAAGTTACACACTCAAATTTTTTCTCTACCTCTTTTAAGGTTTTTGAAACTAAAATGCTTTTATTATTCTTTAAATAAATAGTTGTGTAGCTTTTGTCCGATTGCAACATTACCACATCATCCTTCTCAAGTAAATAAATTTTTCCATCGGCAGCAATATTCACTTTTTCACAGGGTTTACCCATAGATTGCATTACCTGTTCCAATTTTTTTCCAATATTTTCTTTATCCAATTTTTGTCGAACTTTCTCTACGGCTTCTATAAGCTCTAACTTATCTATTGGCTTTAGTAAATAATCTACAGCACTCGCTTTTATAGCTTTTAAAGCAAACTCATCATAGGCTGTTGTAAATATGACTGAAAAATTTTTGTCAACCGATTTCTCCAAAAAAGAAAAACCATCCATTTCTGGCATCTGGATATCTAAAAAAACTACATGAGGACAAAAATCTTTAACAATTTCCAAAGCTTTCTTAGGACTTGAACTTGATATTATTTCAACATTTGAAATATATCTTTTTAACTTCCACTCCAACACCTCAAGTGCATCATTTTCATCATCAACTAATAATACCTTTAACATCTTTATTGCTTTTTATTCCACTAATTTACCATTTTTCTATCAACTAGCCTTAAGCCAAGGCAAAACAATAGATAGCCACAAAATGACTGATACTTCCAAACAAGACTAAAAAATGGAAAATTGCATGATTATAAGGCAATTTTGGAATTGCAAAAAACAGAGCTCCTACCGAATAAAATATCCCTCCTAGTAGCAATAACCTCAACCCTTCAACTGAAAAATTTTGCAGTAAAGGTTTCATTGCAAAAACCACCATCCATCCCATGGCTAAATACGTAATTACAGAGACGGTTCTATACCTTCCAATAAAATAAATTTTATAAAAAACCCCTATAATTGCCAACAACCAAGAAAACCCAAATATTAGCCAACCTACAGCCCCTTGAAGAACTACTAAAGCCACAGGAGCATAACTTCCCGCTATTAATATATAGATGGCTGCATGGTCAAAAATATTTAAATAATAACGTAATTTCCTATTTTCTGCACTATGATAAAGAGTTGAAGCAACATACAACACAATCATACTTATACCGTAGATAATAAAACTTAACAGTACCAAAGGATCGTTTGAAGTTGATGCTTTTATAACTAAAAAAGGAAAAGCTATAACACTCAAAACCACACCCAATCCATGAGAAATAACATTCCATTTTTCTTCTTTTTCCGGATAGTATGTAACTTTGAATTCCATCTTTTTAAGATACAAAAAAAGCAGCGAAATTGTTAAGAATTCTGATTAAGAATTAAATCTTTATACATAAAATTTTGAGTAGAATCTCGTAAACTAGAAAGTTTGGTTTTATCTAAGTTTTTTGTTTCTATTTGCGGGTGAATTTTCACTCTTAAAACTCCTGGAGACCCGCTAAAAAAAGTATATGAAAATCTCTTTTTACAATCATAAAAAGACAAAGGAACAATTGGTATTTGATGTTCTATAGCTAATTTAAAAGCACCTCCCTTAAATTTTTCAAGTACTATTGATTCGTCTTCAGGCACTAATCCTTCAGGGAAAATACAAATACTTAGTCCTGTATCAATTCTTCTTTGAGCTTCTAAAAAAACTTTTTGCCTGCTTTTCATATCTGCCCTATCTACCAAAATACAGGTACGTTTGTAAAAAAAACCAAATACCGGAATTTTAGCCAATTCTGCTTTGCCAACAAAAACAAAAGGGTTTTTTACCACCACTAACATCAACATAATATCAATCATTGAAGTGTGGTTTGCAACAAACATAAAACTCTTGTCTTTTGGAATGTTTTGTAGAATTTCTTTTTTTACCTTGAAACCCATTCCTATAAGTATCAATTTAGCCCAAATTTTAGCCACTTTAAAAAATACAGGATACCATGACTCTTTAGCTGTTACAATTAATAAAACTGGCGCACCAAATACAATTACACCTGTAAAAAGAATATAAAACCAAATTCTCCACAGCAGCCTTAACATGTTTATTAAAAATGTTTTCATCATTTCAAAAATAGACTATTTACCAAACATGAGAACAGAATGAATTAACAATTCGAAAAATCCAATAAAATTCGGCTTTCCTAAATTAGAAATCTCTATACTTTGCTTACTTTTGTGTTCAAATAAAATGAAATGTCTAGAATACTTACAGGGGTACAAAGTACAGGTACACCACACCTAGGAAATTTACTAGGAGCAATTATCCCAGCGATTGAAATGGCTAACAATCCAGAAAATGAATCTTTTTTATTCATTGCTGATATGCATTCGCTAACTCAAATAAAAGATGGAACTACCTTAAGAAACAATACATATAGTACAGCAGCAGCCTGGCTTGCATTTGGATTGGATGTTACTAAGACTGTCTTTTATCGTCAGAGTGACGTGCCTGAAACTACGGAGCTTACCTGGTATTTAAGTTGTTTCTTTCCTTACCAACGATTGACATTGGCCCACTCTTTTAAAGACAAATCAGATCGATTGGAAGATGTTAATTCTGGTTTATTTAGCTACCCAATGTTAATGGCTGCCGATATTTTATTATATGATGCAGAAATTGTTCCTGTAGGAAAAGACCAATTACAGCACTTGGAAATGACACGTGACGTGGCAAGCAGGTTCAACCATCAAATGGGAGAAACTTTTGTTTTACCAGAAGCTAAAATTCAAAAAGATACCATGTATGTTCCTGGAACGAACGGTGGAAAAATGAGTAAATCTCAAGGAAATATTATTGATATTTTTTTAGATGACAAAAAACTACGAAAGCAAATCATGAAAATCCAAACGGACAGCACTCCGATGGAAGATCCTAAAGATCCTGAAACATGTAATTTATTTGCCTTATATAAATTATTAGGTTCTGAAGCTCAAATTAGCGATTTAAGAGCTAAATACGAAGGGGGTAACTTTGGTTACGGACATGCAAAACAAGCCTATTACGAATTAGTAATTGAAAAATTTGCTGTGCAAAGAGAACGTTACAACTACTATATGAATAACCTAAACGAAATTGATGATGCATTGGCTATTGGTGCCGAAAAAGCTAAAAAAGTAGCGGCTGAAGTCTTAAAAAGAACTCGTGAGAAGCTAGGCTATTAAAACACTGTTTCTGTTAACTGCAAAACAAAAATCCCACAATTAATAATTGTGGGATTTTTGTTTTTATAATTTATTCGTTCTCCATACAATTTTTTCGCTACGTTTCGAAAATCAAATTGTGTTAAGGATAGAACAATTTGTTTGAGCTCTTTTAAAATTGTGGTCGCAATATTAAAAAGCGAGTTGTGATAGCCTGACCCAAAGGGGAACACCCAAAACTTATCCCTGCGTATAGGTATGTACACTTGTATTGGCAACCGGTAAATAATTTACCCCAAACCAACATACTAGTAATACAACAAAGGCCAAAGCCAAAATAGTCAATGCTTGATTTGTTTTTTGCACATGAAAATATCGATAATGGATATAAATTAAATAGCCCATCCAGGTTAAAAAAGCCCAAACTTCTTTAGGGTCCCAAGTCCAATAATGGCCCCAAGCCTCTTTTGCCCATAGAGCGCCAAATAACAAACCTAAAGTTAAAAATGCAAATCCTATATACACCAGGTTGTCTGCTAATTTTAAAGTTTCTATTGAGAAATTTCCTTTGTAATTGTCAACCCAACCTTTAATAGCAACAATGCTCGATGCAGCTAAAACGGCATATGAAAATAAATACACCAAAACATGAGGCACAAACCAAGGGCTTTGCAAAGCAGGCATTAAAGTTTTAGAATACGTTTCAGGATTTAGGTAATTGATCATTAAAAACATTGCTGCCATAGCAACACTATAGGCTAAAAACCACTTATACCTCCATCTTAAATAAGTTACAAAACCAATTAACGGTAAAAAAGTAGCATACCACAATCGAGTCTCTCCTAGGGTTCTCATTGGTGGTCTATCTAGTTCAATCCAAAGTTTCGCTACAAAGGCAATTAAAACTCCCCAACCCAATAAAATTAAAATATTCGCAAACTTTAAAAGGTTTCCTTTTTTATAGGAAAGCAATAATAAGATGAATCCTATCAACCAAAAAAGGCCAACGATACCGCTATATAATGGAAAATCTATCCAAGTCATTTTAGTCTTTTTTTGTTATTTTATTTCCAACCCAAAACATATAAATCGCACCGGCAATCATCATAAATATACCCGTATAAATTACAGGCAACCATGGATCTCTAACCAATTCTATCACACTTAATTCAGACCATTTTCCTTTCCGATCATCATAACTTAGTTGATAAATATCCCATCCCTCAAATTTAAACGATTTATTTACCTCTAAAATAGTACTAATTCGTTCTCCTTTTTTGGTTAAAATATCTATGTCTGAGCTGAATTTTTTCGCTTCAGGAATGGTCATAACTATGGAATAGTCTTCACTAATTTTTAAAGATTCATATGGGTAACGAAAACTACCACTACTAATCCATCCATTTGTTATAGAATCTGTTTCTGTATTTTTAACTGTTACCGAGGCAGATGGTGGAGAACCAACTTCATTTACAAAATAATAGCCTTCTCCTAATTTTCCTGAGGTAGTCAAAAAATTATTTATGGTTACTTCATAGTTTTGGAAGGTATAGGTTTCTCCTTTTTCTACTAAATAAAGGTTTTTACCATTATTATGCGCAATACTTCCTGTTTTATTATCTACCAAAGCTAATTTCGGATTGTATTCCTCAATCATAAAATCTTTCAAATAAAAAGCAAAAGGCAATTCTACTTGATTATTTTTATTATCGGTAGCAATCCAACTTGGTTTTCCTTCATACACATCTACACTCAATCGCTGTAAATCTCCACTTCCCAATATACCGGCAATCAGTGCTAAAAACAGTCCGAAATGATTTAGAATAAAACCTAAATTAGACCAACTAAACTGTAAAATTCGTTTAATTGTTATGAGTCCCAAACAAGTCAAAAATTGAAATATAATCAATAGAAAAGCCCAATTGCTTGTCATGCGATTTAATCCAAAATTTTGAATGATGTTATTTTCTGAAGGAACCTGAGGTATGATTCCCATGATCATGACTAACAATGTGACCAATGCAATGCTTGAAATAGAAGCAGGAACTTTTGTGAGCCAACGAATTAATTGAATATCTGAAAACCATTTATAGGCCACAAACAAGGCTATTGAATAGCCAACAATGAAATAAATATTATACGGATATACAACCGTAAATTCATTTCCTGATGCTACAAATAGCTCTAAAAATAAGCCTGTAACTATTAATCCAAAACCTATAAAAAAAGATTCAACGTAACCCCAAGGATGTTCCCAAGAATTACGTTGAATTTTTTGAGTAGAATCACTCATATAATCTATTATTATTTTCTAGTACCCAGCTTCTCTTTTAGCAGCTGCTTCTTTCCATTTTGGCAATAATTCTTTTTTGAATTTTGCTTTTTCTGCTTTCAATTTTTCAATGTCCATTCCAATGAATTTTTGAGCAGCTTCTTTTGTTTCGATAGCAGGATAAGCCACATCGCCTTTGAATCCTAAATTCATTAGCAATTTAGCTAATTTTATTCTAGTTTCTTGGGTAATATCAATTCCTTTTCCAATAACTCGTCCTAATTCAACAGGAGCATGGAAAGATCCACCATGTGATGCTGCAGCATAATCCCAACGCCATTGTCCTAAACGAATTCCGTGTAAGATATCTTTCATTTGTTTATCTGTAGCGCCTAAATCCCAACATTTTTTTGCTTCAACATGTGCACGTACCAACAATCTTTCTAACTGATCTCTATTTTCAATAATACGATCTTGGTTGTCATACACACTTTGTGTCAACACATCTTTATCTTCACGATGACAAACCTGACAAGAATTGGCAACATTGTTTAAAGGCGATTGAATATGGTGATCTGTGAATTTTTGTCCACCTTCAGTTTTATAAGGCATATGGCAATCTGCACAAGAAACCCCTCTTTTTCCATGAATACCCATTTTAAATACTTCGTATCCTGGATGCTGCGCTTTTAACATTGGCGCTTTGCTTAATTTATGTACCCAATCAACATGTCCTACATTGTCGTAGTATTTTTCCATGTCTTCAACCGTTTGTCCTTCATCCCAAGGGAAAACTAAATAAGGTGTTCCTTCTTTTCCTGGTATTTTTTTATCAAAATAGTATTCAACATGACATTGAGCACAAACCAAAGAACGCATATCATTGTGACTTGCTTTTTTGATATCTTTTCCTTGTCTTTCAAAAGCTTCAATTAACGCAGGGCGTGTAATTTTAAGGTTCATTGTTTTAGAATCATGACAGTCCGCACATCCAATAGGGTTTACAATCTCTGCTCCTAATTTCCCCCATTTTCCTTTGTAAAATTCTTCCACTCCTTGCTCATTCATAATTCTTGGAACATCCGGAGATTTACAAGTCCAACAAGTAGATGGCATTGGTCCGTCTTTATCACCTGTTGGTCCACCTGTACGTAATGTATTGTGAATATCTTCAACAGCGTAAACATGTCCACGACCTTGATTGTAATCTTTAGAGAAACCATATCCAGCCCAAAGAACCACCAAACGAGGATCTACTTCCAACATATCTATTGTTGCATTTCCATTATATTTTGAATTAAAAGTAGAATCTGCCGTTTTGTAATACGATTGAAATTCACGAGGAAAATTTTCTCCCCAAACTTCATTTCTTGGCTCCAATTCTTTTATTTTATTTACTGGCGTATAGGCAAATTTTGCTTCCATTTTACGTTCTGTAATTGTAGAAACTAACAGTCCCAACAAAAAGACCACTACCAAAGATGCAAAAAACAGCACCCAATTCATCCAAGGTTTTCTTTTCTTACTCATAATTATTCTTCTTTTTTATTATCTAAATCGTTAACATATTTTTCTAACCAATCTGGCACCGTTTCTTGATGCTCACCTGGTACTTTTCCATAATATTTTACTGAGGAAAGACTGTGTACTTTTCCGTGTGGAACTTCTTTATGACAATCCCAACATAATCTTTCGGTTCGAGCGTTAAAGTGGTTATCTACTTGTCCACTCAACTTAGCATCGGTAACTTGATCTTGGTGGCAACGAATACAGTTATTATGTACCACTTCAATACCAGCTTCTTTCATACGAATTACTTCAGGTTCTCCTCTCGTAGTAAAAACATAACCATGATACAAACCATCTTTGGCTTTGAAAAAATATTTATTGAAAACATTGTCATGAGGTACATGGCAATCGTTACAAGAAGCCACTTCTCTATGAGAACTATTTAACCAAGTTGTATATTGTGGTGTCATTACGTGACAGTTTGCACAAGTTTTAGGATCATCAGACAAATAAGAAATTGCCTTAGATTCTACAAGTGCATAAAATGTAAGTCCTGTCATAGCTCCTAACAGAATTATTACTGGAATTCTCCAAGGTTTAGGAGGGATAAAAAATCTAAATAACCTATTCATTTTTGTACGTTTAACTCATTAAAAAAGATATTTAACTCTTTTTTTTCTGATTTACAAAAATTGGGCTTTTTAGAATTTCAATTCATGATAAAAGTCATAAATCGAAAAAAAAGATGGAAAATATTTTATGGTGCTGGATTCGGCTGTAAATTGTGGATGTCATCAATTTCTTGTAAAATTTCATCTGATAATTTTACTTCCATTGTGGCAATATTTTCTTTTAATTGTTGCATTGTAGTTGCACCGATTATCGTAGATGTTAAAAAAGGTTGTTGTTCAATAAAAGCCAAAGACAATTCAACCAAACTTAAACCGTGTTTTTTAGCTAATTCAGCGTACTTTTCAGCCAAAAACATAGATTGCTCGTTACCATATCTATTAAAGTTTGGATAAAGCTTTAAACGTGATTTTTCAGGTAGATTTCCCTCAAAATATTTACCTGTTAGCACACCAAAACCTAAAGGAGAATATGCCAACAATCCCACATTTTCTCTCATGGCAACCTCTGCATTCCCTATTTCAAAAGACCTATTTAATAAGCCATAAGGATTTTGAATGGTACTTAGCCTTGTAGCATTATTATTTGCACTTTCTTGTAAATAGCGCATCATTCCCCAAGGAGTTTCATTAGAAACACCATAGCTTCTTATTTTTCCTTCTTTTACTAGTTGGTCTAAGGTTTCAACAATAGTTCCAATATTGTCTTTCCATTGTTCTTCTGTATTGTGCTTATAGGCTAACTTTCCAAAGAAATTGGCATTTCTATCAGGCCAATGAATTTGATACAAATCGACATAATCTGTTTGCAAACGTTTTAAATTTCCTTCAAAAGCTTTTAAAATTAATTCTTTTGTATAGGGCTGTGGCGTTCTGATATACGACAAACCTGGATTTGGACCTGTTACTTTGGTTGCTACCACCAAGTCTTCTCTTTTTTGAGTTTTCAACCAAGAGCCAATAAACCTTTCTGAATTACCTTGTGTTTCTTTTCTTCCTGGTACGCTATACATTTCAGCGGTATCCATAAAATTAACACCTTTAGAAATTGCATAATTTAATTGCTCATGCGCTTCTGCTTCCGAGTTTTGCTCGCCAAACGTCATGGTTCCTAAACAAATTTTACTAACTTTTATATCGGTATTAGGAATACTTGTGTATTTCATACTTCTTGGAATTAATTCTTTTAACTGCTAAATTTTTACTTATTAGTATTGTAACAAAAATAAAAAAACGCTTTTGAAATGAATCAAAAGCGTTTTATAAATATTTATACGTGTATTATGCTCTTAAAGCAGCAATACCCGGCAATTCTTTACCTTCCATATATTCTAATAATGCTCCACCACCTGTAGAAACATAAGATACATCATCACCAAAACCTAAGTTGTTAATTGCAGCAGCAGAATCTCCACCTCCAATTAAAGAGAAAGCACCATTTTCTGTAGCAGCTTTAACAGCTTTCGCTATTTCGATAGTTCCTGTTGCGTATAATGGAATTTCAGAAACTCCCATTGGCCCATTCCAAATTACTGTTTTAGACTCTTTGATTATGTTTGAAAACTTTTCAATAGACTGAGGTCCAATATCAAATCCTTCCCATCCATCAGGAATTTGTCCTCTTAATACAACTTGTGTATTCGCGTCATTTGAAAAAGCATCTCCTAAGAAATTATCTGTTGGGAAAATTAAGTTCACCCCTTTTGCTTTTGCTTTCGCTTCTAATTCTAAAACATATTCTAACAAATCATTTTGACAAAGAGAATTTCCAATGTTTCCTCCTTCAGCTTTTGCAAAAGTGTAAGACATTCCTCCACCAATAATAATATTATCAGCAACATCTAATAATTTCTCGATAATTAAAATTTTATCAGAAACTTTAGCACCCCCCATAATTGCAGTAACTGGTTTGTTAACTGCTTTTAATACTTTATCCGCATTTACTAATTCTGCTTCAATAACAAAACCAGCTAATTTAGTTTCGAAAAATTGAGCTACAATTGTAGTAGAGGCATGTGCACGGTGAGCTGTACCAAAAGCATCATTTACATATACATCTCCTAATTTAGATAGTTGCTCAGAAAAAGCTAAATCTCCTTTTGTTTCTTCTTTAAAGAAACGTAAGTTTTCTAATAATAATACTTCTCCTGGTTGCAATGCAGCAACAGCAGCTTCAGCTTCAGCACCCACAGTAGCAGCAACAAATTTTACGTTTATCCCTAAAACTTCAGAAGCAGTAGCCACAATATGTCTTAATGAAAATTTATCTTCAACTCCTTTTGGACGACCTAAGTGAGACATCAATACAGCAGCCCCTCCATCTTCTAATATTTTAATGATTGTTGGCTTTGCTGCCTTTAATCTTGTTGTATCTGTTACGTTAAATTCTGCATCTAACGGCACGTTAAAATCAACTCTTATTAAGGCTTTTTTACCTTGAAAATTAAAATCTTTAATGGTTTTCATTTCTTCTTTTATTAAAATTTGTAGCAAATATAATTCAATTAAGACAGATAGCTCTTATTTTGACTTAAAAGCTACTACAACGTTTTTGTAACTCCACCTAAAGTATATCCATTGTGATTAAACACTTGATGCTATCAATTGCCGTAATTTTATTGAATGAAGTACACTTATTTATTAAATTTAGAATTTTGATATAGGAATCCATAATTCTGAAATTGTATATTTGCGCATGCTTTTTAAAGAAATAATTGGACAAACACATATAAAAAACCACTTAACTACCTCGGCAGATAATGGTCGTATACCTCATGCGCAATTATTTGTTGGTAAAGAGGGAAGCGGTACTTTAGTTACTGCCATTGCTTATGCCCAATATATTTTATGCAGGAACAACTCTGACCCTGAAGCCTGTGCCTTAAAATGTGAAAAGTTAGCACATCCCGATTTGCATTTTGCATTTCCTGTTGCTACAAATGATACCGTAAAAAAACACCCTGTTAGTAATCTTTTTTTAGAAGATTGGCGAACTTTTGTTAAGGAACAGCCTTATGGTAATTTGTTTAACTGGCATCAACACATTCATATAGAAAAAAAACAAGGTATCATTAATGTTGATGAAGCAGAACAAATTGCAAAATCGCTACAATTAAAATCTTATGAAGGTGGTTACAAAATAATGATTATTTGGCATGCTGAAAAGATGAATGCCTCTGCGGCTAATAAGCTTTTAAAATTATTAGAAGAACCTCCTGAAAAAACTGTTTTTATCCTTATTACTGAAGATCAAGAACAAATTATAAATACTATTTTATCTAGATGTCAGGTACTACATTTTCCTGTTTTAAGTGAAAGTGATATTGCAGATGCTTTGGTTGAAAAAGAAAATTCTTTTCATGCAGAAGCTTCAAAAATTGCACATCAAGCAGAAGGAAATTACAACAAAGCCTTACACCTATTAAAACATGACTCTAATGATCTTGTTTTTGAAAATTGGTTTATTCTTTGGGTTCGTACTGCTTTTAAAGCCAAGGGAAATCCTGCGGTAGTTCAAAATTTAATTGAATGGAGTGACACTATTGCTAAATCTGGAAGAGAAACTCAAAAAAGATTTTTACACTATTGCTTGCAGTTTTTTAGACAAGCATTATTAGCCAATTACAATGCCAATGATTTGGTTTTTCTTGAATTAGAAGACCCTGGGTTTAAAATGGAAAAATTTGCTCCTTTTGTGCATAGTGGTAATATTTTAGACATTGAAAAAGAAGTAAGCGATGCTCTTTACCATATTGAAAGAAATGGAAATGCAAAAATTATTCTTCTTGATTTATCTATAAAGTTGACTAAATTGTTACACCTTAAAGAAGCTTAAAATTTGTGTAACCTTATTTGTGCTTCTCATAATTTTAAGTTGAATATTATGGATACAACAAATAATAAGCCAGCACACATTCCTTATATTTCTGAGGTTATTTCTGAAAAGGCTCTTTTAGATAAAAGCAATTCCTTTTATTGTTTTATAAATTCAAGACGTTCCATTAGGGAGTTTTCTACACAAGCTATTTCTAAAAAAGTTATTGAAAACATTATCAAATCAGCTTCTACAGCTCCATCGGGTGCTCATAAACAACCCTGGACATTCTGTGCCGTATCTAACAAAGAATTAAAATCGAAAATTAGAATTGCTGCTGAAACAGAAGAGAAAGAAAACTATGAGTCTAGAATGAGTGATCGTTGGAAAAAAGATTTAGCTCCTTTTGATACGAACTACGAAAAACCTTTTATTGAAGAGGCACCTTGGCTCATTATTGTTTTTAAAAAAGCTTACGATTTTAATCCTTTAGGAGAAAAAAGCAACAACTATTATGTACATGAATCTGTTGGTATTGCTTGTGGAATGTTGATTACTGCCATCCATAATGCTGGACTCGTATCCTTAACCCACACACCTAGCCCTATGAATTTTCTTGCAAAACTTTTAAATCGTCCAGAAAACGAAAGACCTTATTTATTAATCCCTGTAGGCTTTGCAAAGCAACCTACTCAGGTTCCAAATATTATAAGAAAAGATTTGAATGAAATAAGTACTTTTTATGAAGACTAAAAATTTACCCTAAAAACTACATTCGGTGTAAAACCAATAGAAAGCCTGTCTACTTCAATTAAATTTTCTTTTTCAGTTGGAGAACCGCCTCCCATTGTGGGTTTATTCCTAGTAATTTTTATTTCATAGGCACGGTCTAAAATATTTTTACTGTTAAAAATATTTAGGAGAGAAAGTCCTAGTTTTCCAACCGTTTTACCTTCTTTTGAAAACTTAAATCTATAGGTTGTTGAGAAATCAAACTTCTGAAAAGAAGGCAGTCTTTCTGCATTGATATCTCCATACACAATAATCTTTTTATTTGGATTGTTTTTTGCTGACTCTAAACCAAGTGCTTTGGTATAAGGGCTACCGGAACGAACTTTCCATCCCAAAGAAAATTGGAATTTGTTGTAAGAGTAGGTATGAGACCAAACCAACGAATGTGGAATGTCATAGGTGCCTTCAAAACTATTTCCATCATTTAAATTAGCATAGGTAAACCTAGAAGAGGATAAAGTATAACTTACCCAAGAACGATAGGCTCCAAAACGTTTTTTTAAAAGAAAATCTACCCCTTGTATCTTATTTTTACCTGCTAAATAATTTGGTGCTCTGGTTACCAAATCTTCTGTTAGTAAGGTTAGACCATCAATATTTTTTTCATATAAATCGACATCAAGATTCCAACCGTTTTTTTGATATAAAAAACCAAAAGACAGTTGTTTGCTATTTAAAACTGGGATCCTATCATTATTTGATAAAACCCAAATATCATTTTCTAAGCCCAGACCAATATTTCTAAAATCAATTAACTGGCTTACGACTTGATTCTTGATTTCTCCTGAAAGTTTTAACTGAAAATTATCTGTTATTTGATTCGATACAAACAATCTAGGCTCTAAATAAAACCGTCCAACTTTAGAGAAATAATTAGATCGAACCCCTGTACTAAGTAACCATTTATTCTTTTTTAATACATGTTCTGCATAAAATGCATGTGTTTTATTTGTTGTAGGAGCTTTATCAAAAACAGGGCTTTCTGGCTCTTTCAAATCGTTTTTATAAATATATTGAACTTTGTTTTTTGTAAACTGATACCCTGCAGAAAAGGTTGAGTTTATATTCAATTTAAATTCTAGGTTGTAATGAAAACCAAAATCTTCAACGGAATTATCTTTTATAAAAGTTTCTTTGGTAGATTCACTTGCGTTTTGTCTATTCACAATTCTATCTCCTGTATAATTTAATTCATACGATGAGTTTGACAGCTCTATTTCTTGTTTAAAACGATGCGACCAATTCTTAGTCCATTTTAAATCAAAACCTTTATTTTGTATCCCAATATTATCTGTAGTTTCTTCATGAAACCTTTCGTTTTTAGCAGCATAAGACAATTTATTTTTATTGAATAAATTGCTAAAAACCAATTTATCATTTTCAGATATTTTAGCTATTAACTTTAAATTATAGTCGTTAAAATAAAAAGTGTTATTTGTTTCTGTAAGATTGTTATCTTTCTCTTCATTCAAAATTCTAGTATTCTGAAAAACACTTTCAGAAAATTTTTGATACGTAATAGAATTCCATACATCTGTTAACGAGCGTCTTGCTGAAAAAACGAAACCCACATTCTTATTTAAAAGTGGTGTTTTTACAAAGGCATCGGCATGTGTCATATTTACTCCGAAACCTGTTTTAGGTTCAGAAATTTCTTCACCAGAACTAATGTCCAAAACCCCTCCTATTCTATCTCCATATTTTGCTTTGGTTCCACTTCTATACAAAGAAATTTTTTGTGTAACATAAGGGTTAAAAGCAGAAATTAAACCAAAAAAATGCCCGCTTTGATACATTTTTATTCCATCAAATAAAATTAAATTCTGATCTGGTGTTGAACCTCTTACATGAATTCCTGCAGCGGTTCCGCTTGGACTTTGTATACCCGGTAATAATTGTAGACTTTGCAAAACATCTGGCTCTATTAACCCTGGAAGAATGGCTAATTTACGAGGCGTTACTTGAATTGCTCCATCTTGCTTTTTCGACATTCCTTCTGTCAAATAGTCGCTAATTAAGACCTCTTCTAATTCTTCATTTGTTTCCGTTAAAAAAATATTTTGACAAGTTTTGTTTTCTAATTTATAAACGGGAGCTTTTTGACTTTGATATCCCAAATAATCTATTTGAACGACCCAATTCGATTGCAATTCTTTTAACTCAAAAAAACCGTCGTCATCGGAAGAAATGCCTATTGGTTTTCCATGAATTAAAACGGTGGCTTGTGAAATGGGCTGATGTGATATTTTGTCAATAATAAAACCACAAATAGTGATATTGTTTCTCGGTTTTTGTTCTTGAATTACAATATATCTTTCATCAATTTTTTCATAAATAAGCTGTGTTTCATTCTTTAGATAGTCCAATACCTCATCCAAACTATAAGGCTTTGATAAGGGTAAACATTGCAAAGTAGTAATTATATTGGGGTCAAATGAAAAACGAACTTCAAATTCTTTTTCAACTTGTTTTAGTATTTCTGATAATGCAGCTTTTTCAGTCTTTTCAGCATCTTGGGTTATTTGAGAATAGCCTATTGAAAGGCTAAAAAGAAGAAAAAAACAGTACTTTTTAAACATTATTTTTTGCTAAGTAAAATAGTGTTTTTTTCTGTTACCTCAAACCTAAGTCCTAAAGGTGTACATACAGTTTGTAAAGCCAATTCTTTATTTTTATTTGAAAAACTACCTGTAAATAATCTATCCATATCAACCCTGCTTTTTTCAAATTTAATATTGAATTGTTTTTCTAATTCTGCCAAAACAATACCTAGTGGTGCATTGCTAAAAGTAGATTCTCCTGTAATCCATGTTGGAGCATTGGCTTCAAATATTAATTTTTCGGAAGAATTTCCGGTTACTTTTCTATATCCTTTTCCTGGTGTTAATATTTCAGAATCACTTTTATTTATTACACTTACTTTTCCTTCAAAACATTTCACTTCAAAATAAGTGTTTGCTTCTTTTACATTGAACTGTGTTCCTAAAACACTTACTTTTCCAAGACTTGTATTTACCGTAAACTTTGATCCTTTTTGTACTTTAAAATAACCTTCTCCTTTTAAAAATAAATCTCTTTTTCCTGCTTTCCAAGCATCTTCGTCTAAGGATAATATTGATTTAGAATTTAATTCCACTTTCGATCCATCGGGTAAAATAACGGCTAACTGTTCTCCATATCCTGTAGTATATTCTGTATCAGAATTCATAAAAAAGAAAAGTCCAAAAATAATTGCTACCGAAGCAGCTACTGCTGAAACCCAGTTTGGAATTAATTTTTTTACTACTGCTTTGGGTTTCATTTCATTTTTAATAGAATCAAACACTTTTTCTTTATTGAAATTAGGCGCTTCAAACAAGTCCATTTTTTCAATTATTTTTTTATAATCTTTAAAAGCAGGTGTTTTTTCAAAAGCAAGTCGATCTTCTTCTGTCAGCTCATTAGTTAACCATTTGGCTAAAAAAGTATCTTTTGTGTATTTTTGCTCCATAATTGTACTGTTTATTTATATAACCGTCACTTATAAAAAAACCCTACCTCCTTGTTATTTATTTGTTAAAAAAAGTGATTTTTATCTATACCTAGAAAAGTATTAGAATTTGTTTCCAATTTTTTCACGCATTTTAACCAAAGCTCCATGCATTCTTTTTTCAACTGCTTTTACAGATATTTCAAGCATTTCTGCTATTTCTTTGTACGTTTTTTTATCAATTCTATTTAATAAAAAAACTTCTCGTTGTCCATCTGTTAAATCGGAAATAGCCTTTTGAAGTTTGTCCATAAACTCTTTCTCTTCCATTATAAAATCTGGACTTTCATTGGTAGCGTCATTCACTGGAATTTGATTGTACTTTAATACTACCTTTTTATGAGCTACTTCATTTAAAAATAAATTATTGGTAACGGTGTATAAAAAGGATTTGGCTTTTTCAAAAATGACTTTCGCACAATTTTTCCACATTTTAATAAAGGCTTCTTGAACCAAGTCTTCTGCCTGTGCTTCATTACCACACTTGTAATAAATAAAATTATACAACGATTTTGAATGACTTGTATACAAGCTTTCAAAAACAGTTGTTTCACAAACAGATTTTTTCTCGGACATAAAAACACCTTTATTAACATAGTCAAGAATAAGAGGAGAAACCTCTCTTATTCTTGCATTTCCTTTTCAAATAGACTTTAACTTTTAATAATCTCTATCTTCAGGATACTTTGCCATAAACTCTTCGGCTTTTTCTACCATTTTTGAACTTCCACAAAAAATAGGAACTCGTTGGTGTAACTCTGTAGGTTCAATATCCATTATTCTTTGGTAACCATCTGTTGCTTTTCCATTAGCCTGTTCTGCAATAAAAGCAACTGGGTTACACTCATACAATAGTCTTAATTTTCCTTTTGGTGCTTTGGAACTTGTTGGGTACATATAAATACCACCTTTAATCATATTTCTATGAAAATCTGAAACTAGTGATCCAATATATCTTGAAGTGTAAGGTCTATTTCCAGATTCTTCTTGACAGTATTTGATATAATCTTTTACACCTTGTGGAAAGTGTACGTAGTTTCCTTCATTAATAGAGTAGATATTACCATCTACAGGAAACTGCATGTTTGGGTGTGATAAATAAAACACCCCTAAAGCAGGATTTAAGGTAAATCCATTTACTCCATGACCGGTTGTGTATACTAACATCGTTGAAGTACCAAAAACAATATACCCCGCGGCAACCTGCTCATTTCCTTTTTGTAAAAAATCTTCCATCTGTACAGGAGTACCTATTGGAGTTATTCTTCTATAAATTGAAAATATGGTACCTACAGATACATTTACGTCTATATTAGATGAACCATCTAAAGGATCAATTAATAACACATATTTATTACTATGAGAATTTTCTTTTCCTTCAATTGTAATAAAATCATCTTCTTCTTCACTTGCAATTCCGCAAACAATTTCTCTATTAATTAAAGCCGATTTAAAAACCTCATTAGCATATATATCTAACTTTTGTTGATCTTCTCCTTGAATATTAGTATCCCCTGCTGCACCTAAAATATCAACTAGTCCTGCTTTATTTACTTCATGATTGACAATTTTTGTTGCCAAACTAATAGAATTAAACAGTCTAGATAATTCTCCAGAAGAGTATTTAAAATGTTTTTGATTGTCGATAATAAACTCTCCAAGCGTCATGTGGGATTTTTCCATAATATATTTTTTTTTAATCCTCTAAATTTAAATCTTTTCTTTGAATTTACCTGAACTAGCCACGATTATAAAAACCTCATTATCAGAGTTTTAATAATTTTTATAAAAAAAGTAATTTTTTTAGGTAGGGTAAATCGTCAATCCAATTGTTTTATATACAGAAACAAAGAATAGTAACTTATAAATAAAAACAATTATGAAACGACTTACAAACACAGTAGCTACTCTAGTATTAGCAATGGCAATTTTTACTTCATGCCAAGAAAACACTGCAAATGAATTAGCAGGAACTGAACCTACAACGGAATTAGATTTGACTTCAGAAGAAATTTCTTCTGCAATAGAAACCATGGCAATTAATTATTCTATAAATGTTATTGGCGATGATAACGGAGCAATTGAAATTTCAAATGATGAAGAATTAGCTGCTTATGGTAAACACCATAAAACACCTAGAATAGAATTCCCGATTGAAATTACTGTTGATGGAGAAACAATTATCGTAACTGATAAAAAAGAACTAAAAGCATTGATTGGAAATAAAAAAAGAGGACATAAACCACCTCCATTCAAATTGGTATTCCCGGTAACTGTAACTACTGATGCTGGTGATGTGGAAATTGCAGATCATGAAGCTTTTAAAACTTACAGAGAATCTCTTGAAAAAGGAACACACCCAGCTTTTGTATTCCCTATTTCTGTAACTATTAATGAAGAAACTATCGTTATAAATAGTGAAGAGGAATTAAAAGCTTTGATGCCTAAAAAAGAGCCTAGAGGACAAAGTGATAAACCAGCTCGTCCTGAATTGGTATTTCCTTTATCTGTAAACTCAGATGCTGGTGTTGTAGAAATTGCTGATAAGGATGCTTTTAAAGCGTATATAGAAACTTTAGAAAAAGGAACACATCCTGATTTTGTATTCCCTATTTCTGTAATTGTTAATGAAGAAACTATCGTTATAAACAGTGAAGAAGATTTAAAAGCTTTAATGCCTAAAAAAGAGCCTAGAGGACAAAGTGATAAACCAACTCGTCCTGAATTTGTATTTCCTTTATCTGTAAACTCAGATGCTGGTGTTGTAGAAATTGCTGATAAGGATGCTTTTAAAGCGTATATAGAAACTTTAGAAAAAGGAACACACCCAGCTTTTGTATTCCCTATTTCTGTAATTGTTAATGAAGAAACTGTTGTTGTAAACAGTGAAGAAGATTTAAAAGCTTTGATGCCTAAAAAAGGACGAAAATAAAAACCCTCTTTAAACAGAAAGAGCCTTTAGATATTCCTATTTCTAAAGGCTCTTTTTATTTCAATAAATTTTCTTTCTAAAGAATTTTGCTTTACTCCTTAATCTATAGCAAATTTTACCTCTAATTGTGCGCTTACTTTTATTTTTTGAAACTCAACATCTAATGGCTTGAATTCATTTTTTCGTTTTGTCCCATAACCAACGACAACCATTTCATCTAAATTTGAACTTTGAAAACTCCTGTAATTATTTTGTGTATCGGAAATGTGAATCGCTTTCCCTGTTTTTTGTCCTAATGGAATTGTTAAACAGTCAGCTTGTTTTTTTGCTTTTAATACTGCTTTTGTTTTTACCAATAAGCGAACATTTTCAATTTCCGAATGCTCTAGTTTTTCCAAACTTACATTAGAAATATTTAATTTTTCTAATGCGATAATTACTTTTGTAGCCATAACACCATTAAAAACAAGTAATGAAAAAGCTTTATTTTTTAAAACATTTTGCTGTCTTAGAAAATATTTTTTGAAATTACTTGATAAATCTACAATGGAAAGATCTTTTGAAATATTGATTCCTAATTTTGTTAATTCTTTACCCATTTTTTCTTCTAATTCTTCTAAAGAAACTTTGCCCCGTGTATCTTTTTCATTCAATAAAATTTTTAAATAAATTTTATCGGCTATTACTAAGGTATCGGCTTTTGCAGTAACAGCAACATATGGTTGGTCTATAAAATTTTTAGTTTGTGAATACCCTGTTACACAGGCAAAAATTAAACTGGCAAATACTATTAATTTTTTCATTTTTTTGTGTTTTAAATTATATCTGTTCTTTTCTTTCTTTTTACTTCTACTATAATAATGAAACCATTTCTACCATCCTAATAAACTCTGATCGATAGCCATTTTCATCTATTCCTTTTCCTTTTTTAGCAATTTTTAAAACGCTGTTATACGTCAAATTTTCAATGTAATCTGAGTTTCTTAACAGCATTCCGAAACTAGCCACGGCACTAGAAAATTTAAAATTTTCTGAGGTTTCTTTAAAGGTTTTCGTTTTGTTTTTTATTGTTCTCACTAATAATTTACTTTTCGTTTCATTAGGTTTTTTATACCTAAATTTTATGGTGGCCAATTCATTTTCAAATCTTGCTGTTGTTTCAGACATTTTCACTTTTTGATATTTTAAATCTGTATCGTATTTCTTTTTTGAATTCATAGGAACTATTTCATACAAAGCAGTAACTGTATGACCGGCTCCTAACTCTCCAGCGTCTTTTTTATCATTTTGAAAATCTTGCGCTTTTAACAGTCTATTTTCATAACCTATCAACCTATAAGATCTTACATTATTTGGGTTGAATTCAATTTGAATTTTAACATCTTTAGCAATGGTAAAAAGTGTACTACTAAACTCATTGATAAATACTTTTTTTGCTTCTAAAATATTATCTATATATGAATAATTTCCGTTTCCTTTATCGGCAATAATTTCCATTTTACTGTCTTTGTAATTTCCCATTCCAAATCCGGTCACTGAAATAAAAATTCCTTTGTCCCTTTTTGAAACTATTAATTTTTCTAAATCGGAATTACTAGACTGCCCTACATTAAAATCGCCATCTGTTGCTAAAATTATTCTATTATTTCCTTTATCAATAAAATTTTCTTCAGCAATTTCATAAGCCAATTTTAATCCTTGTGCACCTGCTGTTCCACCACCTGCATGTAAATTATTCAATGCTTTTAGTATTTTTTTCTTTTCGTTTCCTGGAGTCGATGGCAATACAACACCTGAATTACCCGCATAAACTACGATGGCAATTTTATCTTTTGCTCTTAACTGATTTACTAATAAAGTATAAGCCTTTTTTAAAAGAGGCAATTTATTTTGATTACTCATAGAACCTGAGACATCAATTAAGAACACTAAATTGCTAGCAGGAGCTTCTTTTGTTTCTAAAGGTTTTCCTTGCAAGCCAATATGCAACAATTTATTTTCAGGATTCCAAGGGCAATTTGACAGTTCATAATTAATTGAAAAAGGTGATGTTCCCTTCGGTTGTGGATAATTATAATTAAAATAATTAATCATTTCTTCTATTCGAACAGCTGCTACTGGTGGTTTTTGTCCATCATTTATAAAACGACGAATATTGCTATAAGAAGCTGCGTCTACATCAATAGAAAAAGTAGAAAGAGGATTTGTTATTGGATTTTTAAATTCATTTTCTACAACACCATCATAATCCTCATCATTTTCATTTAATTGTTTTATTTCATATTGATTAAATACCTGAACTCCATTAATATTTCCTTGTAATACAGGTTTCATATTGGAAGTGGCATGGGGTCTTAATTGATCATATTGGATTTTTTTTACTGCTCCAACATTGTTTTTTCTTCTTTTTTTGCTTTTTCCATAGCCTACAACAACTACCTCCTCTAATTGAGCCATATCAGCAAACATTGAAATTTTATATTTCAGAGCTTTCCCAATTTTTATTTTTTTTGATAAAAATCCGATATAGTTAAAAACTAAAACTTCTCCTTCTATCGCTTCTATTTGAAAATGACCGTCAAAATCGGTAATTGTTCCACGTGAAGTTCCTTCTATTAAAACGTTAACTCCTGGCAGTGGAGCTCCTTGATTTTCGCTTACAATTCCTGTTATTGCTTTTGCAGATATTTGCCCTATTGCCAATAAAAAAATACTAATTACTACTGCTAATTTTTTCATGATTTTTTGTTTTAAATGAAACTTGTTTTCTAACAAGATGCAGTAGAAGTGAAAATTCCATAAAAATTTTTTATTATTTTTTATTAGCGTTACTTTGCTTTGTGCTATTTCTAAAAAACAAACCTGAAAAAGAAACCGACGAGGTCTTAGTCCATCGCTTTTGTAATGAAGGCGATATGGAAGTATTGGGAAAATTATACAACCGATACATGCATTTGGTTTATGGAGTTTGTTTAAAATATTTAAAAAACAGAGAAGAAAGCCAAGATGCTGTCATGCAAATTTTTGAAATTTTATTGAAGGAAATTCCTAAACATGAAATTAAAATATTTAAAAACTGGTTATATGGCGTTAGCAAAAATTACTGTTTGATGAAAATTAGAAAAGACAAATCAGAAAAAAGAAAGCACGAAAATTATTCTGCAGATTTTTTTATGGAAAATACTTCAGAATTGCATCTAATAGATAAAGAAGCACCTGATCAATTAAGCACCGCCTTAAAACAATGTATGGAAGCTTTAAAAGAACAACAACGCTGCTGTCTGGCTGCTTTTTATTATGAAGAAAAATGTTATAAAGAAATTTCTGAAGAATTAGATATTGATATTAAAAAAGTAAAAAGTTTTATTCAAAACGGAAAACGAAATTTAAAACTTTGTTTAGATAATAAAACAAATAATACCCATGACTAAAATAAAAGCGACTTATAAAAATACGCTAGCTTATTTGAAGAATAAATTTTCAAATAAAGAAAGTCATGCCTTTGAAAAATCTACACAATCGGATGTTTTTGAAGAAGAAGCCCTTGAAGGTTTGCAAAGCTTGTCTGCTGCAGAATTAGAAGAGGATTATAAAAAATTACAGCTATCCATTAACCAGAAAACAAAACAAAAAAAATCAAAATTAATTTTCTTAAGAACCCGAATCGCAGCTTCAATTTTACTGTTTATTGGACTAGGATCTTTGGTATATGTTTTAAACTTAAAGCAACCAATGCTGAATGAATTTGAAGAAATTAATCCCGTAGTAATGGATCAAGAAGTTGAGTCGCTAAAAAATATTGAAGAATTTGATGAAACAAAGCTCAATGAAATTGTAACTGATGATGATAATGATGTTATCGTAAATGCGGAGCTAGAAGAAATTATTGAAGAAAAAATTGAAAAGCAAAAAACAGTTCGCAAAACAAGTGCTCGTAAAAAAATAATTAACCGTCCCAAGGTAAAAATCACATCCGTAAAAGAAAGCATTAAAGAAAATGAAATAACCGTTTCTAATTATAAAGCTTTAGATAAAAAACATGTTTCTAGAGCCATCGTAAGTATTCAATCTGACTCTTTAGCTTCGCTTAATTCAGTTAGTCTTACCTCAAATTTAAACGGTAAAGTAGATGGTATAAAAATAAAAGAAAACAATTTAATAAACGGTATCGTAACTGATTCTGAAGGACAACCCTTACCTGGAGTTAACATAATAAATTCAGAAACAAACATTGGCGTTGTAAGTGATTTTGACGGAAAATTTAAATTAGAGGCTGAGAAAAATAGCCCATTAGAATTTAATTATTTAGGCTTTGAAAAATTAATAATGGATGCAAACGACAACATGTCAATTGCCCTGCAAGAAGATACTTCATCACTTGACGAAATTGTGGTAGTTGGATATGGTAGCACAAAAAAAAGAAAGAAAAATAAAACAAATCCTAAAAAAGAGATAGAACCTATTAAAAGTATTCCTCCCGGTGAAAATATAGAAACTTTTAAAACATGGGTCCTTAACCAAATAGACACTACGCTTTTTGAGGCAAATAAAATTTACAAAATAAAATGTTCATTTATAATAAACAAAAAAGGACAAATAACTAATATTAAGGTTTTTAAGTACAAAAAAAGAAAAATTAAAAAAGCTTTTAAAGCAGCCTTAATGAAAAGTCCTCTTTGGAAACCTTCCGTTACAAAAGAGGGTGTTTTTGTTGATGAAAAAATTCAGCTTATCTTTAATATCCCTAGCAACTAAAACTTACTCTATGGACTTCCTTAAATTACATCTTGCCGAAATCCTCATATTAATTTTCTTAATCATTACGTTCTCTATCTCTGTTATAGAAAAATTTGCTGATTGGAAAGGAACTGTTTCTTACATCACAGATACTTTTAAAAATACAATCATCAATCCTATTACAAAACCACTATTAGTGCTACTTGTATTTTTTGAGGTGCTAACCTCCTATTTTTTAATAACTGGTTTTTATCAATTGCTTATTTCCGAAGAAAAGGAAAACGCACTTTTGGGTTGCGTATTTTCATCGCTTACAATTTTATGTATGTTACTTGGACAAAGAATTGCAAAAGATTATCCAGGGGCAACTTCCTTGGGTGTATATTTTTTAATTTCAGTATTTGGTGTTTTCATGTTGAATTAAAAAAAAACAACTATAAGAAATATTTATAGTGTTTAAAACCAATAATAATTTTTTATTATTAAAAACAAGTCGTTTTAAAGCCTTCTAAAGCATTTTTATAAAAACACCAACACACAACACCTTTTAGATAATAAAAACACAAACACTGGTGTTAAAACCATTTTTTAGCGTTTTCAATGATGTAAATCAAAGAAGAATACTCATTTGTTCTTTTTGCCTTCCAGTTTGAACGCAATCCAACCCAAAAAGCTTTAATAAAATTATTTTTTTTGCTTTTATGTTTTTCACTTAATAACGAAACATAAAAAGAATCGAACTTCATTGGTAAAGTATTTACTACTTCCATATTTTGAAAAAAGAACAATCGTCTAATGGCGGTTTGAGAAAAATGCCAAAGATGTCTAGGCACATCATAAGCAGCCCAAAACTCTTTATAATAAACTGCATCATAACTTTTAAAATTTGGAACTGCTACTACCAAAACACCTTCTGGTTTTAATAACTTTTTTAAATTGAAAATTGTTTCGTCTAAATTTGGAACGTGTTCCAAAACGTGCCACATGGTAATTACATCAAAAGATTGAAAAATATTTTCTTCTTTCTTTAATTCTTCAACCGTTTCATAAAAAGAAGCCACAGAATTGGTACATTTAGACAAAGCCAATTCTCTTGCTTTTTTATTTGGTTCTACCCCATTAACCTCCCATTTATTATCAGAACATATTTTCAAAAAATCACCCGTACCACATCCAATATCTAATATTTTTATTCTTTCTGTATTGAAAGAATTAATGAGTTTTAATTTCTTTTTTAGTGTATGGTTTTTCACCAATTGATAAACAACATCTACCAAAGATTTTTTTGAATCTGTATGAGAAATATAAGCTTCACTTTCGTAATACTTTCCTAAATCTTCATTCGCTGGTTTTGGCGAAGTCATTAATAAATCTAAATTATCATCTAACAATAAATCAAATTCTTCACCAGAAACTAAATGGTCTTTGCAAGAAACATAGGTTTCAAAAGTACTTTTCTTTGATGGTGTATTTATATCGATTTTTGACATTTATTTAATTTTATTTATTTGACTTCGATAAGTAAAGCCTACCTATTATTCTCAAGCAAATCTAACAAATCTTCCATTTTATAAAACAATTTAGCCCCAGCATTTTTTAAGGAATGTTCATTCCTAGAGTTCGCTAAACCATACACATCAAACCCACCAGAAACCGCTGCTTGCACTCCATGTACACTATCTTCAATAACCACACACTCTTCCGGTTTAAAACCCATGGTTTTTGCTGCATGTAAAAATACGGCTGGATCTGGTTTCCATTTTCCTAAATCAAAACAACTAAAAATATTTCCTTCAAAATATTGGTATAAATCTGTTAGTTTTAAATTCATTGCTATCTTATTTTGTGGCCCACTTGAAGCCACACAAAAAGGAATTTTTAAAGAAGAAACTACAGCGTGAATACCCTCAATTGCTTTTAATTCATTCTTAAAAAGTTCAAACGTTCTTTTTCTAAATTGAGGTTCTATATTTTCTGGTAACGGAACATTTATTCGCTCTTGTATAAACTCAAAACATTTTATTAAAGACATCCCTGTAAAAACATCTACTGCGTGCTCATAGTCTAAAACCAAACCCAAAGGTCTTGCAATTTCAATTAATACTTTTACAGAAATCGCTTCTGTATCAACTAAAACACCGTCACAATCAAATATGATGCATTTGTATTTCATAGCTTATTAGTTACAAATATTTTGGATTACAACAAAGAACAATTTACTTTGGACTTCGAGAAGCTCAGTCTATCTTTTTTGTTTTTTTTATTTACGTTCCACGTGGAACGCTATTTATTTACCTCCCCATATACACCAATAAAACAGAAATATCACTTGGTGAAACTCCACTAATTCTACTCGCTTGAGAAATAGTAACAGGTTTAATTTTAGTCAATTTTTGACGAGCCTCTATAGATAAAGATTTTACTTTATGATAATCAAAAGTATCAGGAATAGAAACATTTTCTAAACGAGTTAATTTATCCGCATTTTTCTTTTCCTTATCAATATAACCCGCGTACTTTACATGCACTTCCGTTTGCTCTATAATTTCATTATCTATACCATTCGCTTCAATAAATTCAGAAACACCAGGAAATTTTTTGACATCTTCAAAATCCAATTGGGGACGAGCTGCTAACTTAAACATCTTCATAGACTGATCAACAACCGCAGAGTTCTTTGCCTCTAATATTGGATTTACGTCAGTATGTTTGATACTCGTATTTCTTAAATAGGCTACAAATAAATCTGTTTTTTCTTGTTTTTCTTTCACTCGATCCAAACGCTCTTTAGAAGCAATACCTAATTCATAAGCCATAGGCGTTAAACGTAAATCGGCATTATCCTGACGTAATAAAGTTCTATATTCGGCACGTGATGTAAACATCCTATAAGGCTCTTCTGTTCCTTTCGTAATTAAATCATCAATTAAAACTCCAATATAAGCTTCATGACGTTTTAATATAAAAGGCTTTCTATCTTGTACTTTTAATGCTGCGTTTATACCCGCCATTAAACCCTGCGCTCCTGCTTCTTCATAACCCGTTGTACCGTTTATTTGACCCGCAAAAAACAAATTAGAAACCAATTTTGTTTCCAAATTATGTTTCAATTGAGTAGGCTGAAAAAAGTCATATTCTATCGCATATCCAAAACGCAAAAATTTTACATTTTCAAATCCTGCAACTTTACGCAAAGCTTTATCCTGAACATCTTCAGGTAAAGACGTAGAAAACCCATTCACATAAATCTCTGTAGTATTCCAACCTTCCGGTTCTATAAATAATTGATGTTTGTCCTTAGTAGCGAAACGATCAATTTTATCTTCAATAGATGGACAATACCTAGGACCTGTACTTTTTATACGACCATTAAACATTGGTGATCTATCAAAACCGCTTCGTAATAAATCGTGAACTTCCTGCGAAGTATAGGACATATAACAAGACCTTTGCTTTTCCAATGGTTTAGTTGATGATAAATAAGAAAACTTTTCAGGTTTTTCATCACCAGGCTGCTCAATCATTTTAGAAAAATCTAAGGAACGAGCATCAACCCTCGGAGGTGTACCTGTCTTCATTCTTCCTGCTTCAAAACCAACCTTAACTAAATCTTCCGTAATTCCGGTTGAAGCACTTTCACCTGCTCTACCACCACCAAAAGTTTTTTCACCAATATGAATCAAACCATTTAAAAAAGTACCCGCTGTAATAATTACAGTTTTGGCTTTAATATCAAAACCCAAAGTAGTTTTTATTCCTTTGATAACATTATCTTCAATAATTAAACCCCTTACCATATCTTGGTAAAAATCTAAATTATCTGTTTGTTCCAACATCATTCTCCATTTCTCAGCAAAACGCATACGATCACTTTGCGCTCTAGGAGACCACATTGCAGGACCTTTTGACTTGTTCAACATTTTAAATTGAATCGCTGTTTCATCAGTTACAATTCCACTATAACCACCCAACGCATCAATCTCACGAACAATTTGTCCTTTTGCAATTCCTCCCATAGCAGGGTTACAACTCATTTGAGCTATATTTTGTAAACTCATTGTTATCAACAAAGTTTTAGCACCCATATTAGCACTAGCAGCAGCTGCTTCAGATCCGGCATGACCACCACCAACAACAATAACATCGTATGTATCAGAAAAAAGACTCATAATTTATGCAGTTCCACGTGGAACAAAGTATATAAAATATTGATATTCAATTATTTAAAAAATTCAAGACAACGATCTTCTTGAGAACGCATCTCTATTTTTTCTTCCTTAGTTTTGTCTTTATACCCCATATAATGCAAAACACCATGAATCATTACTCTTCTTAATTCTTCTTCAAAAAGTGTATTCAATTCTTTAGCATTCTCCATAACTCTTTCCACAGAAATAAAAACATCTCCGCTAATAAGTTTCCCCATAGTATAGTCAAAACTAATAATATCCGTTAAAGTATCATGCTCTAAAAATTCAACATTTAACTTTAACAAATACGCATCATCACAAAAAATATAATTCAATTCTCCCAATCGGAATTCCTTTTTCTCAATACAAGAAACTAACCATTCTTCTAATTTCTGCTCATTAGAAAGTTGAAAATCCGATTCGTAATTAAATGCAATCATTGTAAAAATTTTTGCAAAGATACTTAAAACTGATGAGTTGCACATTTTTTGTGTTTGACATGTATTATTATAGTAAACTCCTACTTTATTAAAACATGCCACTTTATATCCGCTTGCCTTTTCTTCCAATATAAAATAATTACTATGTAAAATGGATATGTACTACTTAATTCCAAACGCAGATATTTACATGAGTAAACAATTCAACCATTCAACATAAGTAAGTATATTTGCACTTTAATTTTTTGAACCATGAACAACGTTAGAGTACGATTTGCACCAAGTCCAACAGGACCATTACATATAGGAGGAGTTAGAACCGCTTTGTATAATTATTTATTTGCCAAAAAACATGGTGGTGAATTCATTTTAAGAATTGAAGATACCGATCAAACCCGTTATGTAGCCAATGCAGAACAATATATTATTGATGCCTTAGAATGGTGTAAAATTCCTTTTGATGAAGGACCTAACAAAAACGAAAAATTTGGACCGTACCGTCAATCGGAACGTAAAGAATTATACAAGCAATATGCCGATCAATTAATAGCAACTGGTAATGCTTATTATGCTTTTGACACTGCTGAAGAATTAGACGCAGAAAGAGCAAAGGCAGAAGCAAATAAAGAACCTTTTATTTATAACCATAGCACCAGAAAAAATTTAAACAACTCTCTCTCTTTATCAAAAGAAGAAGTTGCTGCCAAAATTGCTGCTGGTGATAAATATGTCGTACGTTTCAAAATGTATGATGAAGGTTTTGCTAATGATATTTTAACAGCTACAGATTTAATTCGTAAAGATGTTTCTTTTAAATTATTTCTTTTAGATGACAAAGTATTATACAAAAGTGATGGCATGCCCACGTATCATTTAGCCAATATTGTTGATGATCATTTAATGGAAATTTCGCATGTAATTAGAGGTGAAGAATGGTTGCCTTCTCTCCCACTCCACATTTCCTTATACAATGCTTTGGGTTGGACAGCTCCCGAATTTGCGCATTTACCTCTGATATTAAAACCAGTAGGAAAAGGAAAATTAAGTAAACGAGATGGAGATAAATTAGGGTTTCCAGTATTTCCTTTAGAATATACAAACGAAACTTCTGGTGAAATTTCAAGAGGTTATAAAGAGGACGGCTATTTAAGCGATGCCTTTATAAATATGTTGGCCTTATTAGGATGGAATCCTGGAACAGAACAAGAAATTTTTTCTTTGGATGAATTAGCTAAAGAATTTTCTTTAGACAGAGTAAGTAAATCTGGAGCTAAATTTAGTCCAGAAAAAACAAACTGGTTCAACCAACAATATTTACAAACAAAAGACAATTCAGAAGTTGCTATTTTATTCTCTTCTATCCTAACTGACAAAGGAATTCAATCTGATGCTGATTATATTGAAACTGTAGTTGGTCTTGTAAAAGAACGTGCTGTTTTTGTTAAAGATTTATGGGATTTAAGTGATTTCTTTTTTACAAATCCAACTGACTTCGATGCAAAAGCTTCTAAAAAACAATGGAAAGCGGATACTGGCAGTTTAATGAGTGAAGTTGTTGAAGTAATAAAGTCTATTGAAGACTTCTCTTCTGAAAATATTGAAACTATTTTAAAAGAGTGGATTACAGCTAAAGAAATTGGTTTTGGAAAAGTAATGCAGCCTTTACGTTTAAGTTTGGTTGGTGCTTTAAAAGGACCACATTTATTTGATATTGCCGCTATGATTGGTAAAGAAGCTACACTCGCAAGAATTCTATTCGCAATAAATACATTGGGATAATCATTTCTACAATAATTTAAAAAGACCTAACAAATTAAATAATTTGTTAGGTCTTTTTTTTCAAAAATTTCAAAGGTTTTTACAATTTATAAACGTTTTTAAACTTTTCATCCTTTTCAATTTTTTCTATATCAATAATAAAATATAAAGTATCTCCCAACCAAGGAAATGTTGCAAAACGTTCTTTATACGTCAGACGTACAAATTGACCTTGATACTCCTTCATTAATTCAATAATTCTTGTTTGATCTTTTTCTATAGAAAAACTAAAACGCTGCGCTTCGGAAACTCCCTGGCTAATTTCTCCTTCCCAGGTTTTAAATAAAATTCCTTTTTTACTTACTTTTATTAGCTCACCAGATCGAAAGCCTTCGCTAAAAGTAACATTATAAACAGCGGTGATATACAGTGCAATTCCAAGAATGATAGCACTAATTAAAATTATAAAAAACTTTTTCATAAGAGAGATGATTACAAACAAATATACTGAGAAAGAATTAAAATATTAAGCAATCAATATTTTTTGACAATTAGCAGAAACAGCGTAACTTACAAACTCATTTAAAAAAATATTCTATGTTCGCTCTTAACAATATTATCTACATTGTCCCTATTATTATCCTTATTTTTCTAGGATTTTTTACTGTCAGTCAACAAACAACTGCTATTGTAGAACGTTTTGGAAAATTCCTCAGCATTCGTCAATCTGGATTGCAATTTAAAATTCCCGTAATTGATAAAATCTCAGGAAGAGTAAGTCTAAAAATTCAACAATTAGATGTGATTGTTGAAACGAAGACCAAAGACGATGTGTTTGTACAATTAAAAATATCAGTACAATTTCAAATTCTACGTGAAAAAGTATACGATGCCTTTTATAAATTACAAAATCCACATGATCAAATTACTGCGTATATTTTTGATACCGTAAGGGCTGAAGTTCCAAAAATGAAGCTAGATGATGTTTTTGAGAAAAAAGATGACATCGCATTGGCAATTCAACGAGAATTAAAACAAGCCATGTTAGATTACGGTTATGACATTGTTAAAGCCCTTGTAACAGATATTGATCCTGATTCTCAGGTAAAGGAAGCCATGAACAGAATAAACGCCGCAGAACGCGAGAAATTGGCTGCTCAGTTTGAAGGAGATGCGCAACGTATATTAATTGTAGAACGTGCCAAAGCAGAAGCAGAAAGCAAACGTTTACAAGGTATGGGTATTGCAGACCAGCGTAGAGAAATTGCACGTGGACTGGAAGAATCGGTTGATGTGTTGAATAAAGCAGGAATTAATTCACAAGAAGCTTCTGCTTTAATTGTAATTACACAACATTACGATACTTTACAGTCTATTGGTTCTGATACGAATAGTAATTTAATTTTATTGCCTAACAACCCTAATGCTGCTAGTTCTATGCTAAATGATATGGTAACGAGCTTGGTGGCTGCCAATAAAATTAACGAAAGTTCTAATTTAACCAAGGAAAAAAAGTAACTGAAACTTCTATTTCATAAAATACCCATAGCCGATAAGCTATGGGTATTTTATTTATATCTATCAACACCTATTCATTGATAATTTATTTATCCGAAGCTTAAAACTCCTTTTTACCAAATTCACTTTCTATAAATTTAGATTTATTTCTCAATTTATTAAAGGTATATGTTAAATTTAATGAAATCATATCCACCTCATATACATAGTTCGTTGTAGTATAAAACTCATCTGGTCTCCAGGTTGTAATTCTTTGTTCGTTGGTTTTTAGCATTCCCATATCTATATTTTGCCATTGCAAGGTAGCAGCCAAATTATCATTCCAAAATAATTTCTTAAAGGTTAGATTTGGAGAATAAAATCTAGAATCTTCACCCATTGCAGTAACTCTATCAGAAATATAATTAAAAGCAAATTGCAACGAAGCGTTTTTCCAAAATTTATAAGTAGAATTTAAATTGAAAGAATAAATAAGCGCTTCTGTATTGATATCATAGCTTCTAGAGTTTCCATCTCTATGATTGAAGTTTAAAACCCCATCAATTGCATAATTATACACATTGGCACCAATAAAATTACTCCAGTTATTTGACCCTTTAATTGTAGCTCCAACCTCTAAACCAAGCGCATTACTTTTTCCAACATTTGAATAAATACGATTCAAAATACTATCGTTCACCACAAAATCCCCATTTTGCTTTTCATAAACTCTAGTATTCACACGGTTAATTACATTTTTAGTATGACGGAAATAAGCCGTTGCATAAACAGAATTTCCATTGTCATACTTTTTAGTAACACCTAATTCAACCAAATCAATAAACTCTGGTTTTAATTTATTATCTCCTTGTTCGTAGACTTCTGAATGCTCACGTTCTGCAAAACTATTCATTTTAAAAGTGGTTGTACGCTCTACCCTTTTACTATAAGCCGCTTTTATATTTGTACTCTTATTTGCTTTGTATTGTATAGATGCAGATGGAAATAGTTTTACAAAATCAAAATCATAAACATTTTCAATTCCATCTGAATCTAAAGTTTCAGAATATTCTCTATCCATAGATTCTAAACGAACTCCGGCAGCATAATCCCATTTTTCTTGGTTCTTAGACAATTGTAAATACCCAGAATGAATCACTCTTTTTAATTCAATAGTACTAGAAAATTCGGGTACTTTCATAAAATCAACATCGCCTGGATTTTTACGCGTATACTTAAAATCTCCTGTATGATCTAAATGTCTGAATTGATATCCTGTTTCAAAAGTTCCAATAGCACTAGGTGCAAACTTATAATCTAAATTGAAACGCATACCATGTAACGGGTTGTCATTGGTATTGTATTCTTGTTGGTAAATTTTAATATTGTCATCTGTTAAATATGCATCAGATAAACCATCATCATCCACATTGTCGTTTTCTGTCGGTCCACCTAAAAAGGTGTATTCGTATAAAAATGAAGTAGATAATTTAGAATCATCATCAAATTTATGTGCATAATCAAAACTTGCCAACGCAAAATCTCCTTTACGTGTTCTTAAATTATGGTTGTAATAACTAAATTCCGAATCGGTAGCAATTGCTTCATTAGTTGCGGAAACTGTAGAATAGTTATTGTAATGAATATCTGCCAAACGGTCTTTTTTTCTTTTTCCAGCATATACCCCAAAAGAAAATTCATCAGTATTATTTGGTGTAAAGTCAACCGTAAAACGACCATTATAACTTACTTCATCAAAACTTCTTTCACCGTCAGAAAGTAAGTATCTTTTATAATCATCAGAAAAATCATTTTCAGTATCAATAGGATTTTGAATCCAAACTTCACCTTCTCTTCTACCCGATTTATCATTACGTTGGTAACTAGCTCCAATAGATAAATTCCATTTATCACTTCTAGTATTGTAAGTTGCATCAACCCCATAACGCTGCGGATACACTTTGGTATCATAATCTTGTACCGGAGGAAATCCACCACGAATATTTACTTGTGCATAATCTCCATTAGTAGCTCCTTTTTTTGTAATAATATTTAAGATACCTGCTGTTCCTTCTGGGTCATATTTTGCTGATGGTGCAGTAATTAATTCCACTTTTTCTAAGGCATTAGAAGGTAATTGCGCTAGTAAAGAAGCCGCGTCTCCTTGTGTTGGTTTCCCATTAATTAAAACCGAAAAACTATGACTACCTCTTACGCTTATTTGCCCCTCACCATTCACACTAACTGAAGGTAAGTTTTTTACAACATCCACCGCATTTCCACCTTGACTGTTTTGAAATTTATCTGCTTCAAAAACTTGTCTATCAATTTTATGTGCCACAGTAGCTTTATCAGCTCTTACTACAACTTCATCTAATTTAGAACTCGCCATTTTAAGGCTAATTCCTCCAATATTTTTATAGCCATTTCTTTTTTCTAGGGTAATATTCTTAATAGTTTTAGTTTTAAAACCAATAAAAGAAGCTTCTATATAATACGTTCCTGCTTTAATTTTTTCAATAGAGAATTCTCCATTAAGTCCAGTAACAACTCCTGTAACTAAACTATTGTCTGATTGTTTGTATAAAATTACACTTGCATACTCTAACGCATCATTACTGGCTTCATCTTTGATGATCCCCGTTATTTGAGCGGACACAAAACTGCTTGTTAAAATTACTGCAATCAGTAAAAGTTTTTTAATCATTTTTTTGTTTTTAGTTTTCAATATTGTTCCTGGTCAAGGATTTTAAAATTATGCTTGGTAAATTTAACGGTGCAAAATTATTAAAAAAATTTATCCGTTCAATTAAAAAAAATATTAGGATTTTATTATTGTTAATAGCATGAGACTATAAAAGAATGGAAAAGTTTAAGGAAGCTATAAAATTTAAAAAATTAAGACTCGCTTGAATCTGTTTATTTATAGTGTACATAATTTTAAAACATAAAAAAACCTGTAAGTATATAATATTTACAGGCTATCTCTTATTTAAAAAATTCTTATTTAGAATCTTTTTTATCGTCTATTTTATCAGCTTCTTCATCTTTAGAAGCATTTTTAAATTCTTTAATACCGCTACCTAATCCACGCATTAATTCTGGAATTTTTCTACCTCCAAAAAGTAACAACACAACAACAACAATTATGATCACTTGAGGACCACCAATCATCCCTAAAAATACACTTGATAAATTCATTTTTTCTTATTTAAGAAACAAAGATAATAACTTTGATTTAATATTATATGTTTTGTCATTATTTTCGAAAAATATACTATGCAATAATTATTACGTATTTTCCTCTGTTTTAAAAATACTTCCACCCATAATTTTAGTAGTTTTAACCGATTTTGGTCTACCAAAATATTCAATTACTCCACCTAGTTTTACTTTTGCATCTAAAATATCTTCCACATATACTTTAGCTTCACCTCCAGTAGTCACAGTAATATCCGTTTGTTTTGTAAATAATTCTTCTGCTTCAAAATTACTACCCGTTGTAATTTCTACAATTTGCGATTTCGCTTTACCTTTCAATTGCATGTTTCCACCTGTTATGGCTTTGACTTTTAAATAATCAACTGCTAAATTTAATTTTATATAAGCTCCCTCTTGCGAACTTAAATTTAACTGAGTTTGTTTGAATAAATTTTTAGAAGTTATTACAGCTCCTTGGTTTGCATCTAATTCACCAATTATACTATTATAATACAAGTTAATTTTCACATTTTTAGAATCGAAAATACTTTTAATTTTTAAAGCAAATTTTAAAATTCCTTTTTTATTACTAACAACAACTTGCGTTGCTTTTTCTCCTGAAATTTCTATTTTTTGTTGATCTGATTTTATCAGGTTTACGGTTAAACCATTAAATACTTTTAACTCCTCAAAATTTTTAACTTTATCAATAACCACCGTATCTTGTGAAAAGATAAAATTTGTAAAAAAGACCATTGTAAAAAAAAGAATCTTATGTTTTTTCATAGTAGTTAATCTGTTATTTTATTCCAATTATTAAAATCCAAATGCTCTTTATGGTATTTTTCAACTTTTGAAATAAAACTTGTCAAATGTAATATTTCAACTGTTCTAGTTTTATATATATTAGTACCTAACAATTTTTGTTTTTGTTTTTCAACTTTATAATCAGGATTTTCTTTATTTACAAACAATACTTTTTCTGTTTCCCAAAGCGTAGAAGTTTCAAATATATATACAGGACCTACTAAAAAAACATAAACAAATGCTATTAAAGGTGAAAGTATTCTGTATATTTTTTTAAGCTTAGGACGATAAATATATATATCACAGATTAGTAAAATAGGTGTAAAAATTAACACACCTAAGTATAACCAATACTTTACAAATGCAATATTTATTTCATAGGAAGTATTTATAAAAAATAAAAATACAACCATAAAACTAAAATAAATTCTATTAAATTTTTTTGAAAATGACAGCAACTTTCTCATAGTATTTTTTTTTAAAATTTCATTATACAAGGGTAAAATCTAAATGTTTTCTATCTAAATCTGTATTTTTAACTTTAACAGTAACTTCATCTCCTAATTGGTACATTATATTTGTTGCTTGTCCAACCATAGCATATTGCTTTTCATCAAAAATAAAATAATCATCTTTTAAATCGCGAGTTCTTACCATCCCTTCACATTTATTTTCAATAATTTCTACATAAATTCCCCAATCAGTAACTCCAGAAATGACCCCTAAAAATTCTTGATCTTGATGATCTTGCATGTATTTAATTTGCATGTATTTTATAGAATCTCTTTCTGCTTTTGTTGCTAAATATTCCATTTCAGAAGAATGTTTACATTTTTCTTCAAATTCTTCTTGGTTTACTGGTTTTCCTCCATCAATATAATGCTGCAACAAACGGTGTGCCATAACATCTGGATAACGACGAATTGGTGAAGTAAAATGTGAATAATGAGTAAATGCTAATCCGTAATGCCCAATATTATTAGTAGTATACTCTGCTTTACTCATAGATCTAATTGCCAGAGTCTCAATCATGTTTGATTCTCCTTTACCATGTACATCTTCTAATAATTTGTTTAAAGTATCAGAGGTAGATTGACGGGATTTTATATCAATGCTATAACCAAATTTTCCTATAATTCCCTGTAAAGCAGTTAGTTTATCAATATTTGGTTCATCATGTACACGATATACAAATGTATTTTTTGAAGGCCTTCCTCCTTTTATACTAACAAATTCAGAAACTTTTCTATTTGCCAACAACATAAATTCTTCAATTAATTTATTGGCATCTTTAGATTCTTTAAAAAATACACCTAAAGGATTTGCATCTTCATCTAAATTAAATTTAACTTCAACCTTATCAAAAGTAATAGCACCATTTTTTAGACGCTTTTTACGTAATATTTTAGCTAATTCATCCATTTTTAATACAGCATTTACTATAGGCTCAGAAACCTCGTAAGCATGCTCTATAATGGATATATCTTCAGGAATAGTAATTTTTTCATCTACCTTGCCACTTTCTATAATTACCTGTGCTTCTTCATAAGCAAAACGTTGATCAGAATACGTTACTGTACGTCCAAACCATTCGTTCAAAATTTCTGCCTTTTCATTCAATTCAAAAACTGCAGAAAAAGTTAATTTTTCTTCATGTGGACGTAAAGAACAAACTCCGTTAGAAAGTTTTTCTGGTAACATAGGTACCACTCTATCAACTAAATAAACAGAAGTTGCCCGTTCATAAGCTTCTTTTTCTAATTCAGAATTTGGAGCAATATAATGCGATACATCTGCAATATGAATTCCTATTTCATAATTTCCATTTTCTAAAATTGTAAAAGACAAAGCATCATCAAAATCTTTTGCATCTTTTGGATCTATAGTAAATGTTAAATCGCCACGCATATCTCTACGTTTGGCTATTTCTTCTTCAGTAATTCTTGTATCTAAATCTTCAGCTTCTTTTTCTACATGTGCTGGAAATTCATAAGGCAAACCATATTCTGCCAAAATACTGTGAATTTCTGTATTATGCTCTCCGGGTTTTCCTAAAACTTGACTAATAATACCAAATGGATTTTTTGAGTTTTTTGGCCAATCTGTTAAAGTTGCAATTACTTTATCACCGTCTTCAGCTCCATTTAAATCATCTTTTGATATAAAAATATCCGCATACATTTTGTTATTATCTGGAATTACAAAACCAAAATTTTTACTCAATTGTAAAACTCCAACAAAATCTGTTTTTGCACGTTCTATAATTTCTACAACATCTCCTTCATTTTTAGAACTTCTACGCTTGTTGTACACGTAAACCTTAACGGTATCATGATGCAATCCCTTATTTAAATTTATAGAAGGTATAAACACATCATTTTCAAATTCATCACAAATAAAATAAGCATTTCCATTTGAGGTAACGTCTAACGTTCCAGTGTAATAATTTTTATTTTCTACAAGTATGTATTTACCTCTATCAACTTCTTCCAGCTTTCCTTGACCTTTTAAGTCTTCTAACTTTTTTATTACCTGAGATCTACCAATAGCATCGGTCAAATGTAATTGGGCTGCAATTTGTTTGTAATTATATATTTTATTAGGATTTTTACCAAATACTTTTAAAACTTTACTAGTTAATTCTTTAACTACGTTTCCTTTCTTTTTGTATATTTTTTTTCTTGGCATCAATTTTTTTTAGAGTTGTATAAAAATACGAATAAAGTTATTCTATAAAGAATACGAAGTATTAAAATTAAGTAATTTTTTAGGCTTCGGATTTGAAGAAGTGTTCAATTA
>JBHOTE010000009.1:0-60932 GCA_042584125.1 Bacteroidota bacterium | reverse complement strand
AGAAGGTTGTGTAGAAACTATAAACATTCAATCCTCTAGCAATGGAGCTTCTTCAGGAATTCCTAGTTTTGCTAGCTTTGATAAAGCAAGTTCAAATTTTCCAATCGAAAGAGGAATTGTAATTAGTACAGGAAATGTAAACGCTGTTGGTAATTCTGATATACCTTCTGCTTTAGGAGATGGAGACACCAGTTGGGGTACAGATTCTGATTTAGAAACAGCCTTAGGAGTTTCAAATACTTTAAACGCAACTTCTATAGAATTTGATTTTGTGTCGTTAAACAATACGCTGTCATTTAATTATTTGTTTGCATCAGAAGAGTACGAAGGAGAATTTCCATGTAATTTAGGGTCTGATAGTTTTGTTTTTTTGATTAAAGAAACAGGAAGTACAGCACCTTATAACAATATTGCTGTAATACCAGGGACAAGTGATCCTGTTAATATAGGAAATATTAGACCTGATATTCCAGGTTTATGTGGGGCTCAAAATGAACAGTATTTTGGAGGATATTTAAGTGGAGATACCAATTTCTATGGGAGAACTAAAGTATTAACAGCAACAACGCCTATCGTTCCTAATCAGTCGTATCATATAAAACTAATCATAGCCGATCAAAGCGATCAATTTTATGATTCCGCTGTTTTTATTGGTACGACTAGTTTTAATACTTCTCTGAGTCTTGGTCCAGATGTAAATAGTTGTTTGTCAAGTGAAGTGTTATCTGGAGATTTGTCAAACCCATTGGCAGTTTATTCTTGGTATTTAAATGATGTGCTTATTCCTGGTGAAACTACTTCCACATATACAGCTACAGAAAACGGAACCTATAAGCTTAGAGCTGAAATTCCTGTAAATAGCATTACTTGCGTAATTGAAGATGAAGTTCAAGTTTCTTTGAATGTTGAAGATGTAATTACTCCAATATCAGATTTTGAGTTGTGTGACTTAACGAATCCTGGAGATGGGCTAGAACAATTTGATTTGAGTTTAAAAGATGTTGAGTTTTTTGATAATTTGCCTAATAATAATTATACAATTAGCTATCATAACTCTGAAAATGACGCTAGAAATAATACAAATCCAATTGAAACTTCTGTTGAAGCAAATGAAGTTGGCCAGGATATATTTGTACGAATTCAAGACAATGATTCGGGATGTTTAGGGTATTCTTCTTTTGCAATTAGAGTTAACTCAAATATAAGTTTTGTAGAACCTCAGCCTTTTGATATTTGTGCTTCTCAAGGGAATAATTCTTTTGGTTTTGAAAATTTTGTTGCTACTACACAAGAAATTGTAAATGGAGACACCAACTTGTCCGTTTCTTATTATCAAAACCAGGAAGATGCAGAATTAGGGACAAATAGGTTAAGTATGCCGTACAGAATAAGTGCACCTTCTCAAACGGTTTATATTAGGGTAGAAGACCTTACTACTGGATGTTTAGCGACTACAGATGTGGAGGTTGAAGTAAACCAGAATCCAACTTTAGTGCAAGATGATTATTTTATTGATGCTTGTGAAGTGGACAATGATGGATTTGAAATTTTTGATATTACCTTGTTAGAAGCGACTATTTTAGGTGGTTTAAGTGGAGTTTCAGTAAGTTATTACACCAGTTTTAATGAGGCGAGCTCAGGGAGCAATCCAATTGTAGAGCCTACAAATTTTACGAATACGTCACCAAATTTACAAACGGTTTACACAAGAGTTGAAAATAATTTGACAGGTTGCTATTCAATTGAGTCAATAGATTTACATACAGACTTGTTGCTAACAGGGACCAATATTTTTGACGTAGGTGCATGTGATGATGTATCAAACGATGGGTTTAGCGCATTTAACTTAGTGTTAATAGCACAAGCCTTTGCCAATGAATTACCTAATGTTACGATTCGTTTTTATGATAATGAAGCAGATAGGGACGCAAGAGTTAATGAGTTAGATACTTCGGTTAATTTTACCAATTCAATCCCTTGGTTACAGCCAATATATATGGTTTTAAACACGCCTACATGTGAAGAAATTTCACAGTTTAATTTGGTAATTGCTCCTTATTTTGAAGTCACACCCGTTGCTTCTGTAGAGGTTTGTGATGAAGATGATGATTCAAGAACTACCATTGATTTAAGTCAGTATGATGGATATGTTGCTAATGACTTAGCAAATGTATCCGTAGAATATTATTTATCAGAAACAGATGCTCGATTTGGGCTAGTGGCTCCTATTTCAAAAACGTATACCAATACAACAAATCCTTTAGTGGTATATGCAAGGGTAAGGAACGGCCTAACAGGTTGTACTGCCGTAAATAAATTAGAGGTTCAGGTGTTACCTGCACCAACAGTTACGGTTCCATCAAATATTGTTATTTGTGATGATGACCAAGATGGAATGTTTTTGGTGAATTTGGAAGATAAAATAAATGAAATTACGACTACTACTTCAGGAGTTAATGTTGAGTTTTACAATAATCTTTCTAATGCAAATAATGCTTTAAATCCGATAGTAGATCCGACTAACTACTCTTTAATTACAGAGACTTTATACGCGAGAGTTACAAATGATATCACCGGATGTTACCAAGTAATTTCTTTTAAGGGAATAGTGAATACACTACCCGTATTTTCAGCAATTTCTAATTATCTAGACTGTGAAGTCAATACGGATGGGACAGGAACTTTCTTTTTTAATACTAAGGATAATGAAATATTGGGAAGTCAAATTGGAAAAACAGTATTGTATTATGAAACTGAAAATGATGCAAATTTACGTCAGAATTCAATTGATAAATTTTCTTCATATGCCAATATTTCAAACCCTCAAACAATTCATGTTAGAGTTGAGAATAATACTGACCCTAATTGTTATGGCGTGAGTTCTTTTGAAATTTCGGTAAATGAAGCACCCATTTACACGTCTCCTGTAGATGAGTTTTTATGTAGTGTCAATGACGGAACCGAATCTGTTTTGTTAGATTTAGCAGAGAAAAGAGCAGAAATTAATGGAACAACTCCACAAAATTTAATCATTACATTTCATACTTCTATTACACAAGCTTCACAGAGTTTAAATGCTTTACCGGATAATTATTTTAAGAATTTAAATCCAGAAACAATTTATGTACGTATAGAAACAGATGAGGGTTGCGTTAATTTGTCAGAACAATTCAATATTAATGTTTTTAGTCCGCCGTTATTGGGTAATACTGCTGTTTATCCGGTTTGTGATGACGATTATGATGGGAAGACAATTGTAGATTTAACACTAGCAGATGTTCAAATATTAGATCCTAGACAATCGGGATATGTGATTGAGTTTTATGAAACAGAAGCAGATTTGGTTTCGGGAATATTAATTCCGAATCCAGAGAATTATGAAACAGATAATTCTAAAACAGTTTATGTTAAGGTAACCAATCCTATTACGGGTTGTTCATCAACTATTCCTTTGTTAATTCAAGTCAATTTACCTCCTTTATATACTTCAATTGAGCGTTATGAATTTTGCGAAACAATTGATCGAGTTATAGATATTAGTGAAGTAACCGAAAAATATGATTTGGCAAATAATGCGCAAGTTGTTTATTATTCAAGTCTTTCAAGTGCTGAGTTGGAAATTAGAGGAAACACGGATGTGTATGAATATTCTTCCGTAAATGAAGTTGTTTATGCTCGCTTTACAAATGAAGATACAGGATGTTTTTATATAGATTTTTTTAATTTGATAATCAACCCAAGTCCAGAATTTGTGGTTCCTAATAATTTAGTAGCTTGTAATTATGAAGGTGATTTTACTGCAGAATTTGATTTGTTTTTACAAAATGAAACCATTTTAGGTGGTCAAAGTTCAATTCAGTTTTTAGTAAGCTATCATACTTCTGAAGCGGATGCAGAAAGTGGAAGTAATGCGTTGTCTCAAATGTATAAAGCTGCTCATGAAGAAGAAATTTGGTTTAGAGTTACAAATACAACAACTTCATGTTATAGTATAGGAAGTTTTTCGGTTATCATAAATCCGTTACCTGTTATTGCTGTACCAGACGCTACAACACTCTGTTTAAGTAAAGAACCTTTATTGTTAACGGCTAGTTTAGATACCACTGATTCCTACGAATGGTCTACGGGTGAAACAACACAAACAATTGGTGTAACCGAAGTAGGAGAATATTGGGTAAGAGTTACTAATGTTTTTAATTGTGAAGTTTACAAAGAGTTCCGAATTACATCAGCAGAATTAATTAATATTGAAGTGATTCATTTCGAAAGGCCGAATAAAGTGACAGTGAAAATTTCTGGTGAAGGTATTTATGAATATCAATTAGATGATGAGGAATTACAAAATTCAAATGTATTTGTTGATGTTACTGCTGATAGACACAAAATTACCATATACGAAACGAATGGATGTACTGCCTTAGAGCAAGATATTTTTGTGTTGAATTACCCATTATATTTCACACCAAATGGTTCAGGGCCTTCTGAAACAGAATTGTGGCATTTAGAGGGCTTAGAAAATATTCCGGGAGTGAGTTTTAGTGAGGTGAAAATTTACGATAGAAACGGAAGGTTGGTAGGTGTGCTAAATGAGAGTTCTTCAGGGTGGACAGGAATAGATTTAAATGGAGTTCCGTTACCTGCAACCGATTATTGGTTCAAAGCCGATGTTACTATAGATGCAAAGCATATGGTGTTAACAGGTAATTTTAGTTTGCTTAGATAATTTTTTTTCATCAAAAAGTGTTTCCGTAAACTAATGAAACTTATAATCAGTTGTTAGAAGGAATTCTGTATTTTTGCAGCTTAAGTAGAAGTTTATGGAGAAAAATTTTCAAATGGTGGCTGTGACCATGTTTGGTCTAGAAGAAGTTTTAGAAAAAGAATTAAGAGATTTAGGAGCACAAGAGGTGGTTGTAGGTGTACGAAATGTATCTTTTAAAGGAGATAAAGGATTTATGTACAAAGCCAATATTGCATTAAGAACGGCTATTCGTATTTTAAAACCTATCCGTAAATTTAAAGTAAGAGGTGAAAAAGATTTATATGATAATCTTCAAAAAATTAAATGGGAAAGTTTTTTAGATGTTGAAGGAACTTTTTCTATAGGATCAGTAGTGAATTCTTCTTTCTTTACAAGTAATTCTCATTATATTTCGTTAAAGTCTAAAGATGCAATTGCCGATTATTATAGACATAAATATAGCAAGCGTCCGAATGTAGATTTAAAATACCCAGATTTAAAAATTCATGTACATATAAAAGATGACTTTTGTACAGTTTCTTTAGATAGTTCTGGAGAATCATTACACAAAAGAGGGTATAGAAGTTCAACAAATATAGCACCTATCAATGAAGTTTTGGCAGCTGGCTTGGTCCTGTTGTCTGGATATACAGGTGAAGAAAATTTTATAGACCCCATGTGTGGTTCTGGTACAATTTTAATTGAGGCTACCATGATTGCTTGTCGTATACCGGCAAATATAAATAGAAAACATTTTGCTTTTGAAAATTGGCCTGATTTTGATGAAGATTTGTTTTATATAATTCAAGATTCCCTTTTGAAACATATCAGTAGTTCTCATTTTAAAATAATGGGATTTGATAAAGCTCCATCTGCTGTTCAAAAAGCAAAAGAAAATATAGAAAACGCAAACTTATCTGAATTTGTTGGGGTACACCATGTAAATTTCTTTAATTCTAAAAAAGAAGTTTTTGGAAACACCACTATAATGTTTAATCCACCTTACGGTGAAAGATTAGAGTTGGCGGATATAGAAGGCTTTTATAAAAATATTGGGGATACCTTAAAATTCGGGTACCCTGGTTCCACCGCTTGGTTTATTACATCCGATTTACAGGCATTAAAACATGTAGGCTTAAGAACTTCAAAAAGAATTCCTTTAAAAAATGGAGATTTAGATTGTCGTTTGGTTCGATATGATTTGTATGAAGGATCTAGAAAACCACAAAAAACGGAATGGGGAACTACAGAAGAATAACGCTAATTTTACTTTTAAATAAAAAAATAAAAAGGTCTGTTTGAAATTTCAAATAGATCTTTTTTTATGTCTATAAGTAGCTTGTTTACGATTTATAGATAGTTTGTTCATAAATTAATCTTAAAGCTTTGTCTAACTTTATTTTGGATTGCATTAATATGTTTAATTTAGCTTAGATTGTTAGGTTTGGTATTGAACTCGACAAAAAGAAAGAATTACTAGTATATAAAGAATGCAGCACACACAAATTCCCTTTCAGAAAACAGGATATATTTCAAAATTAATTTGCGATTACGTAAATAGAAATCCGAAATTGGATAAGTTGTATGGCGAATTTCCAGATTTCAAAGGGTTTGAAAAGCAAATTTTAAAAAAGGAAAAACAATTTTCTGTAGAATCAAGAAAGGTCTTGGTTGCTTCTTTGAACAATCAATTTTCTGGGGTAAAAACTTCAAAGGCTACTCAGAAAAATATAAATTCACTTTCGTTAAAAAACACATTTAGCGTAGTTACGGGGCACCAATTAAATTTATTTACAGGGCCTCTTTATTTTATTTATAAAATAGTATCGGTAATTAATCTTGCTAAAAAATTAAAAACTAAATTTCCTCAAAACAATTTTGTGCCCGTTTATTGGATGGCTACCGAAGATCATGATTTTGAAGAAATAAATCATTTTTTTGTAAAAAACTCTAAGTTTGAATGGAATGTTGAAAGTAGCGGCGCTGTTGGAATTCATAATACAGAAGGTTTAGAAACTGTTTTTGAAGGGTTTTCAGAAGAAATAGGTACCAATGTTCATGCTACTTATCTCAAAGAATTGTTTAAAAAAGGATATTTAGAGCACAATAACCTTACCGACGCAACTCGTTACATAGTCAATGAATTATTTGGGGAGCAGGGACTCATAATAATTGATGGAGATGATAAAAACCTAAAACAATTATTTACACCATATGTTGAAAAAGAATTGTTCAATAATGTTGCGATTAATAATTTAGAAACGACGAATGCTTTTTTAGAAGAAAATTATAAGGTGCAAGTCAACCCAAGGTCTATCAATATGTTTTATATAAAAGATGGGTTGAGAGAGCGTATTGTTTTTGAAGATGACGTTTTTAAAATAAACAACACAACGATTGTTTTTTCTAAAGAAGAAATTTTGGAGGAATTAAAAATAAATCCAGAATATTTTAGTCCGAATGTAATTATGAGACCCTTGTATCAAGAGGTTGTTTTGCCAAACCTTTGTTATATTGGAGGAGGAGGAGAAATTGCTTATTGGTTACAGTTAAAAGAGATGTTTGAAACGGTTAAGGTTGCTTTTCCAATTTTATTGGTTCGTAATTCTGTATTGTTGGTCAATAAAAAACAAGTTCAGAAAATACATAAACTAAATCTTACGATTCAAGAATTATTTTTAAAACAAGAAGCGTTAATTGATCAAAAAACAAGGGAGTTGTCAGAATTAACTATAGATTTTTCTTCTCAAAAAGAAAAATTGATGAAATTATTTTCAGATTTAAAACCTTTAATAATTAAAACAGATAAAACTTTTGAGGGTGCATTATTGGCACAAGAAAAAAAGCAATTAAAAGGTTTTCAAAATTTAGAAAAGCGTTTGCTTAAAGCAGAGAAAAGAAATTTGGAGGATAGATTAAAACGTATTGTGAAAATTCAAAATGCACTTTTCCCAAGAAAAGGATTGCAAGAAAGAAATGTGAATTTTGCTGAGTTTTATGTGGAATATGGACCAAAATTAATTTCAAACTTGTTAAAAGAATTGGATCCTTTAAATTTACAGTTTTCTGTAATTGAACTTTAAGGAGTTGTCTAAATTTATTGAGACTGCTAATATTTTTTTTTATAAAAAAAATATTAAGCAGGAGTATATTGATAGCTTTTGTAGTTTGAATTTTAGAGAGATGCCTTTGTTTTTTTCTGAATGCTATTTTTTCAAAGGTTTTTCGTATGTTTATGTAAAATTGTAACCCCAAACAAAATGTCAATAATTAATAAATATAGTTTAGTCTCTTTTAGGAGAGTTAGTATTGTATTATTTTTTTTTAGTTTTATTTTTACAGCTGTAGGTGTTTCTAGAGTGTTTGAAATAGAAGCAATATTACTTTTAATGCCAAAAGAATCTATAAATGTACTTAGGGATTCTCCCAAATGGGTTTATTTTGTTTACTTTTTTGCGGTAATAAGTAATTTTATAACAATCATATTAATGTTTAAAAGAAACATTTTGATTGTTCGTTTTACTAAAATTTCTGCTGCAATTATGTTAATTGTAATTTCTTACCATTTTTTTACAACAGATAATATTCCTCTAATTGTAGCCATAGAAATGTTTGGAACACTTGTGTATTGGCTTGTTTTTGCTTATTTTCTTAACGATGCAAGAAAAAAAGGAGTCTTACAAAAATCTATTATCAGAACTTCGGTATACTTAAAAATTCAATCAGGGTGTAATTATACTTGTGCGCATTGCAATATACCTAAACTTCATGGAGCTTCTAGAAGTGATACCTTAAAGCATGTGGTAAGATATGCAAATGAAATAGCAGAAAATGGTGCAAAAAGTATCGTTATTTTAGGAGATAATGTTGCGGATTATGGAACAGGAGAATATGGCGATTTGAATCATGAACACAGTTTTTTAGACTTGGTAAAAGCATTAGATAAAGTTGGAGGTATTGATCGTTTTCGTTTTCAACATATTTTTACTCCAATGCTTTCGGAAAAGACCTTGATTTTTTTTAGAGATTCAATTAGATTCTCACCTCATTTTAATTTTCGAATGTTAAGTGGAAGTGATACTGTGTTGGAGAAAATGGACAGCCCGTTTACTAGAAATTCCTATAAAGAAGTATTTGAAAATATTAAAAAACTAATGCCAGACGCATTTCTCTCTGTTGAAATAATTGTGGGTTTTCCTGGAGAAACAGAAGAATTGTTTTTAGAAACTGTTAATTTTTTATCAGACCTTGATATTTCTTATATTGATGCCATTCCCTATAAAGATAAAATAGGTACAAGAGCTTATAAAATAAAAACAGGAAAGATTTCAAGAGCAGTACGAACTAAAAGAAAAAAGATTTTGGTTGAATTGTCAAAAGAGAAACTACGTACATTTTATGAAGAAAATTTAAATAAATCTAGAAATGTTTTGTTTGAAAAAGAAAAAATAAATGGATTTGTTTATGGCTATACAGACAACCACATAAGAGTAAAAACAAAATGGAACCCAGAATTATGTAATACAGTTCATAAAGTTTTATTAAGAGAGTTGGGAGATGATATGACAATGCTAATTGACTTTGGACACCATAAAAATAATAGAAGTAAAAGAAGGATGATTTGATAGCGGAATATTAAAATCATCTTTTCGTTCTAATTTATTGGATAGTTAACTTTTTATGTGTCACATCATAATAAATTATGGATTCGAAATCCAATAAAAAACAAAACCCGAAGTATTTCAACTTCGGGTTTAATTTTTATTTATCTTCTAATGTTTTTAAGAAGGAAATGATGTTTTTTATTTCATCATCTGTTAAATCCAATTTGTCAAAAGGTAAAGTTTGATGAGGTACATCAAAACCTAAGCCTGATCCGCCACCTTTGTTGTAAAAATCTAGCACCTCTTCTAAAGTGTTGTAAACACCATTATGCATATAAGGAGCAGTTAACGAAATATTTCTTAATGTTGGAGTTTTAAATGCTCCCTTTTTTTCTTCAGTATTAAAAATATTAAATCTACCTAAATCTGTATCCAGTTCCTTATTTGCCTTGGTTTTAGGTACTCCAATGATTTCTAGCTCTGTTTCGCTGAAATTAGGAGGTACTGTTCCATTAAATAAAGGAGGGAAGTGACAGGTAGCACAAGCCGCTTTTCCCATAAATAAATTGAAACCATTTTTTTCTTCTGCTGTCAGAGAATGTTCTTTTTTATTGATATTGTTATCAAATTTTGAGTTGAATTTATTCAATGTCCTTACATAGGAAGCTATTGCATGTCGAATGTTTTCATCAGTTATTTTTTTTGTGTACAAACTGTCAAATGTGGTTACGTACGTTTTGTTTTCTGAAACGCGTGACACCAAAAGTTTCAAATCACTATCGAACTCATTATGGTTAGTTACTACACCAACTATTTGTCCTTCTAAACTACCAGATCTATTGTCTAAAAAAAAAGCTTTTTGTAGCCCTGCATAAGAAATGGTTGGCGTATTTCTTTTTTGATGTTTATTAAAAGTTTTTCTTCCATCCGTAAATCCTATTTCTTTAATATGACATGTAGCACAAGACATATTTTTATTGTTAGAAAGGTTTTTATCATGGAACAATTTTTTACCTAGTTTTATTTTTTTCGATAAATAAAGGGTATCACTATTATGGTCTGAAAAATAGTTTATATTAAACATTTCCTCACTAAACAACGAATTGAATTTGTTACTTAATGCCATTTCAAAAGGAAATTCAACCTCCCAATCTTCAACTGTTCTATTCCATAATTCTATTTGTTTGTGAGTATGTTCTTGAATAAAAAAATACCTGTCAAAATCATCAAAATTTTTATTCAATGCTATTTTTGAATTTTCTAATTCTTCTAGCCAATTTGAATAAAGAATTTGGTTTGAAAAATTATTTTGATAAGATTTTAATACTTCAATAATACTGGTGTACGCAAAAGAAGATTCTTTTAAAGATTGTTCTAATACAGGAGAATCAAAATTAGACAATCCAGTAGTACTTATTCTTACAATGGCATCTTTGAGTATCCAAAGAATATGATAGTCTTTAAATTTTAAATGAGTATTGTTGTAAATTAATTTAAGTCTTCCACTAGTTTGATTAACTTTTAACCTAATAAGTTTTTCGTCTTGAATTTCCGAAAATAAACTTTCTTCTATAACTTGAAAACCTATGGGTTGTCTGATTTTTATATCTGTGGCATCTTCTTCTTGAATACGTAGTAGATTAGGAGAGTTCAAAGATTTGTAATTCTCTTTGTCAGCATAAGATAATATAGGCTCTGCATATTTAAAGGATTTTCTTGCTTTTCTATAGAGGATTTTTTTTTCTTTTATATTGTTTGTTTGATTGATACTATCCAAAAACAAAAAGCAATTTTTTAAATGGGTTTTGTAAATTTTATCAAGTTGAAAAATAGGAGTATTTGAACTGTTTTTTTCTTCCTTTTTATTTGTGTTGCAAGCTATGTTGGCGAAAAGTAAAAGACATACACAAAAAGTGTATGTCTTAGCATGAAATATGTGATTCATAAATTATCGGTCTAATCCTTCAATAATATATAGTGTTGATCCTTCTTTGGCAGAATGGTTTTCTGCATCTAAAACAGCATCATAATCTGTAAACAATTGACCTGTTTTCGCAGTCCAACCATGGTTTTGAGTAATTAACATAAAAGTATTTTTACCATTGTTAACAACATCAGTTACATCAATCATTCCAGTTATTTCCCAATATTTTCCTGCATAACCATAACCTAAAGTTTCTGCGGTTGTTTGATCACATTCTAAAACAGTTTTCAAAGCTCCAGTAGCTAAATTGTATTGGTACATTTTTGCAAATCCTGTAATTTCAGGATTAGTAGAAGCATATCCATTAGGATCTTCTTGAATGTATGCATAGTTTTCAGTAACTAAAATATTGTCTGGTGAATGGAAACCATCTGCTTTTCCTCCGTCTTTGTCGCCATCTAATACACAAGTAATCTTAGCGGCTCCTGTAGGATCAGTATCATTAAGTTCAACTTTGTATATTCTTCCTAGTAAACTACCTTTTCCTACTAAGTCAGGTTTGTTTCTACCGGTAACACAAAAATAAATTTCTCTTTGGTTTGCAGCAGAACCTCTCCTCCAGTCTATATCTTCAAGTCTAGAGAATCCCATTACTCCTTTTGCTTTACATTCAGCATCTAAAGCAGAAATTTCAGTTTCTAAAAGCTCAACAAATTCTGCGCTGTATTCTGTTCCTTCCATCATATCCACTTCATTAGTAATACCTGCTGCGGTAACTTTTAGCCCATATAATTTACCACCTTCTAAGTCACCATGATCTCCAACATACATTCCTAATTGTCCAGAAGGAATTGAGTTGTCTGCGTGGTCATCTCCAATAAAAGCAACTGTTTTATTAGGGTAAGCATCTTTTCCAATTGCTACTGCATTTTCAGTAGACCATTGACCAAAAGCATTTAGCATTTTTGCTGAACTAGCTCCTTTTGTAGGTTTCCAAGGGTTGGTTAAAAATACGCCTTTAGAAGCGCCACCCCATTCACCTCCTGATAGGTATAATGGACCAAAACCGTGTTCTTCAGGTGAAATTAAAGACCCAGAACATTGTGCCGTTGAAGCTGAAGCTTGTGAATTTACGATGTATTCACCATAAGCAACTTCTAATGCGCTATTCAAATAAATACGAGCAATAGAATAATCTGCTTCAATATTATTAATTAATGTGAAAGTACCGTTTTCGTTAGCTATTAAACCAGCACCATCTGCCATTGATCCATACACAAAATGTTTGCTTTCAGGAATAGTGTCTTCCGTAGATAAGATTGGTTTTACCGCAATGCTAGAAAATTCACTTGATACTTTTAATAAGTTTGGAGTTTTAGAAACGGATAAGGAGTTGTCAAAATCGATTTCACCAAAATTTTTCCCATCCTTTCCATCAAGACCGTTGGTTCCATTTGCTCCATTGGTTCCGTTAACACCATCTTGACCATTAATTCCATCAACAGCATCTTCTGTACAGCTCAAAACAGTAAGAGATACCATCCCAAAAAGAACAGCTTTTAATAAAGGTAATTTAAAATTTTTCATAATAAAGTAATTAAATATTTTAGTAGTTTATATTTGATGGCAAATCTATTTCAGGAATCTGTTGACTACGTTATCTAAAAGTATTCATTGGTTCATGAAATGTTTAATTTCATGTTAAGCAGTAAACAAAACGTTATTAATTATAATTACTACAAATAAGCGATTGTTACATTATTTCTTAAGAATGATTGTGGTTTCTTAAAATGTTATAGATGAATATAAAATCTATTTGATTTAGTGTAAAATTTTAAGAGAGATGATTTTAAAAGCTGTATTGAAATTCAAATAGTGTAATTTAGCAGGCGATTTTAATACCAGATCAGTGAATTTCAAACAGTATACATCAGAATTTAAAAAAAACATGCAATTAGCTTATCCAGTAATGTTGGGACAGCTAGGGCATGTTTTGGTTGGGTTTGCAGATAGTATTATGGTAGGTGAACTAGGACCTGCGCCTTTAGCTGCAGTTTCTTTGGCAAATAGCTTAGCATTTATTGCTTTTAGTATTGGAATTGGTTTTACGTTTGCAATAACTCCTTTAATTGCTGAAGCACATACATCTAATAACATAGCTCGGGGAAAAAGTTATTTTCAACATGGAATTTTAATGTCGTTAGTGTTGTCTGTTGTTTTGTGCGGTGTTTTGTTTTTAATGAAACCATTGATGTATCTAATGGATCAACCTGTTGAGGTTGTAGAATACGCATCTCCATATTTTGATATTGTAATGTATTCTATGATTCCAATGCTTTTGTTTCAAGCATACAAACAATTTTCTGATGGAATGTCACAAACAAAATATCCAATGCGTGCAGCGATAATTGCCAATGTAATTAACGTAATTATCAACTATTTATTGATTTACGGAAAATTTGGCTTCCCAAAAATGGAACTGATAGGTGCAGGTTTAGGTACCTTAATTTCACGTGTATTAATGCTTGCATTCATTATGTATATTGTGCATACTAAGGATGTTTTTGCTGTGTTTGTTGATAAAATTCGTTTTACAAACATTAAAAAACGATTTATTTTTAAAGTATTTAATGTAGGATATCCAAGTGCCATGCAAATGTTTTTTGAAGTAGGAATGTTTGCTGGAGGAATACTATTGGCAGGAATGATTGGAACAGAAGCGCAGGCTGCAAATCAAATAAGTTTAAATTTAGCTACCATGACTTATATGCTTGCTGTTGGTTTAGGAGTTACGGCAACTATTCGTGTTGGTAATCAAAAAGGATTGAAAAATTTTGTTGAATTGAAAAGAATAGCTCTTTCTGTTTTGTTATTAATGTTGATTCTGGATATATTTTTAGCTATCGGATTTGTAATTTTAAAAGATTATTTACCAACATTATATGTTCAAGATATAGAAGTGGTGAAACTAGCGGCAACCTTATTGATTGTTGCAGGTTTGTTTCAGATTTCTGACGGAATTCAGGTCGTTTTATTAGGAGCGTTAAGAGGTTTACAAGATGTAAAAAAACCGATGATTATTACTTTTATTGCTTTTTGGGTGGTAGGTTTACCAGTAAGTTATTTCTTAGGATTAAAAACGGATTTAGGAGCAATAGGTATTTGGATAGGGATGCTGGTTTCTTTAACAGTTTCAGCGATTATGTTGTATCTTCGCTTTCAGAAATTAACAAATCATTTTATAAGTACTCAGAAGGAAATACCTTCTTAAGTTTATACTATAATTTTAACGATTAAACCTTTATTAGATGGAACTTCCTAAATTTTTATTAGGGGATAATACCCAAGCAAACGAAGATGATATTTTTGTAATTCACACAGAATTTCCACGTTTTATAATCAATCTTAAAGATGATGAAATTGAAATGTGGGACGATTTGATAGGTAGTGATGAGGAAGAACTGTCATTACTTGTGGCTGAATATATTGAAGCTGCTTCAGCATTTTATGATGCAGAAATGAAAGCTTACGAAGAAGAATAAAAAATGATTCAAGTTTTAGATGCTTGATTCCTGATAACAAAAAGAAATGAATTTCAAAGATTTACAATTAAATAAGCCTATTCTTAGAGCTGTTGCAGAAGCAGGGTACGATAATCCTACCTTGGTGCAAGAAAAAACCATTCCTAGGGTTTTGGATAAAGAGGATGTAATTGTTTCTGCCCAAACAGGTACAGGAAAAACTGCGGCCTTTGCTTTGCCAATTTTGCAATTACTTTTTGATAAACAAGATGCTTCTAAAAGAGGAAAAAAAACAAGAGCACTAATTGTAAGTCCAACTAGAGAGCTTGCCATACAAATTGAAGAGAATTTTAAAAAGTATGCCGTTTACACAAACTTAAGAAGTATGGTTGTGTTTGGGGGGACTTCTATAGAACCTCAAAAAGAATTATTAGATAAAGGGGTAGATATTTTAATTGCTACTCCCGGAAGACTCTTAGATTTACATAAACAAGAAATTGTGAATCTAGATTTTATAGAAACATTGGTTTTAGATGAGGCAGATTTGATGTTGGATATGGGATTCATAGACGATGTTAAAAAAATTGAACGTCTTTGTCCTGCAGATAAGCAAACTTTACTTTTTTCGGCTACCATGCCTCATAAAGTAAAAGACTTAGCGGGATCCATTTTAAAAGACCCACAGTTTATTGAAGTTTCACCTACATCTTCTGTAGCAAAAAATGTTGGTCAAGTTTTGTTTTATGTGCCGAAACCACAGAAAATGGAATTGTGTTTGCATTTGATGCGTAACACTATAAAAGGAAACATCATTATATTTAGAAGAACTAAATTTGGAGTTGCTAAGTTAGAAAAATCCTTAAAAAAGAATGGGTATAAGGTAGATAGTATCCATGGAGACAAACCACAATCGGAACGTCAACTAGCAATGGCAAAATTTAAAAAAGGAGAAATTAATGTTCTTGTTGCTACCGATGTGGCTGCAAGGGGTATCGATATTAAAGATTTAGATTCAGTAGTTAATTTTGATTTACCAAATGTGCCAGAAACCTATGTTCATAGAATTGGACGTACGGGGAGGGCAGGAGAAATTGGAATTTCTTATTCTTTTTGTTCGCCTGATGAAAAAGTATATTTAGCAGCTATTCAAAAATTAATAAACACGCATATTACCGTTGAAGAAGATCATCCTTATCCTTTAGATCCAAAAGCGAAACCTGAAGTTCATAAGAAACAAGGAAGTAAGCATAAAAAAGGAAGGAAATCCGAAGCTTCTAAAAAGAAAAAGAAACGCTGGTATTAAGTGCCAGAATAATATACAAAACCTAACAGAGACCTAATTTCTGTTAGGTTTTTTTTTAACAGTTTATAATCATAAAATTTACAATTATAAAACCTAAAAAGAATAGATTTATATTGTGAAAAACAAAAAAAAATATTTTTATATAAAGAATTAAAATTTAAAGATGAAAGGAAAAAAAGCTATTATTACAGGAGGCGGTAGAGGTTTAGGAAAAGCAACTGCTATTGCTTTTGTAAAAGAAGGAATAGATGTTGCAATAACAGGTAGAAATGAGGAAAAATTGATTGAAACGGTAGCGGAGTTAAAATCTATTGGAGTTCATGCAATTTATGAAGTTTTTGATATTGGTGTTTATAAGGAGGTTCAAAAAGGAATTCAGAATATCATGTCTGTTTTTGGTACTGTAGATATCTTAGTAAACAACGCTGGAATTGCAAGTTTTGGCTCGTTTATGGATATGGAAGTAAATCAATGGTCACAAATAATTCAAACCAACGTCATGGGAATGTATTATGTAACGAAAGAAGTATTACCTTATTTAATAGCGAATAAAGAAGGAGATATATTTAATGTTTCTTCTACTGCTGGTTTAGGAGGGAATGCTAATATATCGGCATATTCGGCATCTAAATTTGCTGTAATAGGTATGTCAGAATCTTTAATGAAAGAAGTTCGTAAAGATAATATTCGTGTTTGTACACTTACTCCAAGTACTATTGCTACGGATATGGCATTGGAATTGGGAATTACAGATGGTAATGAAGATAAAGTTTTACAACCCGAAGATTTTGCTGAGTTGATAGTAGCGGGATTAAAATTACCAAGAAGAGCTATGTTAAAAGGAGCTTCGCTTTGGTCTACAAATCCTTAAGAAAAAAGTAGTTTTAATAAGTGAAGGTGGACATTTTGTCCACCTTTTTATTTTTTCACTCTTTTGGCAGCAACTACCAATTCAATTTTATCTAAAGTGGCTTTTGTGGTAAACATACCATAGTCAATAGTGACTTTGTTTTTCTCAATTTTGTCGATGATACCACAGGCTTTTCCATCAATTAATCGAACCTTATCATTGACTTTAAATACATAAGAAGCCTTTTCTTTGGCAATTTTTTTAGCCTCAATAATTTTTTCTTTTCGTACTTCAACAACTTTAGTCAAAATTTCTTTTTCAATTTTTTCTAATTGAATCGTTTTTTCCTTTTTAACTTCTTTTTCCTTTTTCTTTTGGACTTTATTCTTCTTAACAGGTGGATTTAATTTCAGGTGTTTTGTTTTTTCTATCAACACCCATTTGTTAAATTCTGTCAATAATTCCTTTTTATTATTGGTTTGGAAATATTTATGTAACAATTCATTTGATTTTCTTCCGAAGGAAAGCATTTTCTGATTCTTGTCATACAATTCTTGAAAGCTGCTCAATTTGTCTTTTATTTTTGCTTCTTTTTCTGAAAGATTTTCTGTTTGTACTTTGGCTTTTAATTGTTCGCTTTCTAAGGCTTGAGAATTTCTTTGGAGTTGGTTTCTTTCTTTTTGAAGTCTAGAAATAGTTTTGTCTAAACGAATTTTTTCTCCTTCAACTTTCTTTTTAGCTCTGTTAATTAAACTAAATGGAATTCCATTTTTTTGTGCTACTTCAAAAGTAAAAGAACTACCTGCCTGACCGATATGTAATTTAAATAGGGGTTCTAGCGTTTTTTCGTCAAACTGCATGTTCGCATTGCTTACATTTTCCAGTTCGTTAGCCAAAACTTTTAAGTTAGAGTAATGGGTAGTAATAACTCCAAAAGCTTTTTTCTCATAGAATTCTTCTAAGAAAATTTCTGCCAATGCGCCACCTAATTCAGGGTCACTTCCGGTTCCAAATTCATCAATTAAAAATAAAGAATGTTTGTTACAACGTTTTAAAAACCCACGCATGTTTTTTAAACGATAGCTATAGGTACTTAATTGATTTTCTATAGATTGATTATCACCAATGTCTGTTAAAATATTATCAAAGAAATATGTTTCACTACGCTCATCAACAGGTATTAACATTCCGCTTTGTAGCATTACCTGTAACAATCCTATAGTTTTTAAAGTAATACTCTTTCCTCCAGCATTAGGACCCGAAATAACGATTATTTGTTGTTGTTGGTTAAGTTCTAAAGTTTGTGGAATTATTTTTAAGTTGGCGGCTTTATTTTTTTCTAATAATATTGGGTGATAAGCCTCTTTAAAATATACTTTTTTCTCCTTGGAAAATGTTGGAAGAAGTGCTTTTAGCTGGTATCCATATTTCGCTTTTGCACCAACTAAATCTAACTGGGTTAAATATTTTTGATAACTGCTAAATAATGGAAAAAAAGGACGAATATCTTCAGTAAGAACCTTTAAAAGTCGATTTATTTCTTGTTTTTCGTCTTGTTGTAAGTTTTGTAATTCTCTATGTAATTGCAAAGTGGCTTGAGGTGCTATAAAAACAATACTACCTGTTTTTGAACTTCCCAACAAACTTCCTTTTACTTTTCTTCTGTGCATTGATTGAACTGCCAAAACACGTTGGTTATCTACCACAGATTCTCTAATGTCATCTAAATAACCTGCACTGTCATAACGACTCATTTCTCTTGAAAAACTAGAACTTATTTTAGAGCGAACATTGTTTATTTCTCTTCTAATGTCTTTTAAATAAGTGGAGGCATTATCTGTTACTTCACCAAAGGGAGTAATTATTTTTTGAATAGCCTCGATAGCCGTTTTAGTAAATTCTATTTCCTTTGAAATTTCAAAAAGAGTAGGGTAGTACTCTTGAAATTTTTTAAGAAATAATAATAATTCGTTTACAGTTTCAGAATTGGTAGCAATTTTTAAAAATGATTCAGCAACTAGCGTACTGTTTTCAATTTTTAAAAGATTGATTTCGTTACTTAAATCTTCAAAATGATGATTAGGAATTCTATTTTCACTTATAAACGATGCATTGTATTCATGAACTTGATTTAGCTCAATAAGTAAATCAGGCTTATTTGCAATAGGTTTGATGTTTTGGACAGCTGCTCTTCCTAAATCTGAAATACAGTGTTCTTCAACACTTTTTAAAATAGTATTGAACTCTAAATCGTCTAATGTTTTTTTTGAAATAAAACCCATTTAATTGTTTATTTTTACCTCCCCAAAATTATTCATTACTCTTGCAAATACAGAGGATTTGGCAAATGTAAACATAAAATTTCTTAGAAAATAACATGGACATAAATATAGCAAATAGTTGGAAGTTACAATTGGTGGATGAGTTTGAAAAAACGTATTTTAAAGAGCTGAATTCTTTTATAGATAATGAATATAAAACCGAAATATGTTTTCCTACGGAAGAAAAAATATTTAATGCTTTCAATGCTTGTGATTTTGAAAATGTAAAAGTGGTCATTATCGGTCAAGATCCTTACCATGATGTTAATCAAGCAAATGGTTTGTGTTTTTCGGTTGCTGATGGAATAAAGCACCCGCCATCACTGGTAAATATATTTAAAGAACTGAATGCTGATGTACAAAAAGAAATTCCTGTTTCAGGAGATTTAAGCTATTGGGCAGCGCAAGGTGTTTTATTATTGAATGCGACTTTAACTGTGAGAGCCCATAAGGCTGGGTCTCATCAAAAAAAAGGCTGGGAAACTTTTACGGATGCTGTGATTAAAAAATTATCTGAGGAACGTGAAGATTTGGTGTTTTTGCTTTGGGGTGGATTTGCTAAAAATAAAGGAAAAAAAATTAATAGAGAAAAACATTGTGTTTTAGAATCGGGTCACCCTTCTCCTTTAAGTGCAAATAGAGGTTATTGGTTTGGAAATAAGTGTTTTAGTGAAACCAATTTTTTTTTAGAAAGTAAAGGTTTGAAGAAAATTGATTGGTAATTTATTTACCCTCAATGGGATTTCTCTTTTAGCTTAAAATAATGTTATCAGTAATTGTTTTTTTTTATGTCACCCCTATAAATCAATTATAAAAGATTTTTTATCTAAATATAGAAAGAGTTATTTCTTGTATTTCGTATTTTTATACTTGGAAGGTTTCTAATTTTATAAATAAAATTTATAGTTAACTCAATAAATTATAAATATTTTAGTTACTATAATGAAGCTATTTTATAAATAGTAAAAAAACAAAAAATCATGAAATTAAAAATTACACTTTTTTTTATTTGCTTGTCCTTTACTATATATGCTCAAGATTGGCAAATAAATATGGATACTGCAGCAAATATTGCTAAAGAACATAATAAAAAGATCGTATTAGTTTTTCAAGGTTCAGACTGGTGTGCTCCCTGTATAAAACTGGATAAAAAAATATGGAGTACGGAGCTATTTAAAAATTATGCAAAAGATAATTTTGTAATGGTAAAGGCCGATTTTCCTAGAAGGAAAAAAAACAAATTATCCGAAGAATTGACTAAACAGAATGGTTTACTTTTTGAAAAATACAATCGCAATGGAATTTTTCCTTTTGTCGTTGTTTTAGATGCTGATAAAAAGGTACTGAAGACTACTGGATATAAACAAAAGATGAATGTAAGGGAGTATATCGATCATTTAAATAATTAGCTTAATGAAAAGGTGTTTTCAGTTTTTATTGATGTTCTTGTCGCTGTCAATATTTTCTCAGCAGGTATATAAAAAAGAGATGATTCTGATGGGCTGTGTTTTTGACATAACAGTGGTTGCAAATTCACAAGAGCTTGGAGACACTTATATAAAAATGGCAACTGACGAGATTTCTAGAATAGAAAAAATAATTTCTTCTTGGGATAAAAAATCAGAAACTTCCTTAGTGAATAAATATGCAGGTGTACAAGCAGTTAAAGTCAGTAAAGAATTAGTTGATTTAGTGTTTAGAGCAAAAAAAATTAGTGTATTAACTGATGGCGCATTTGATATTAGCTATGCTTCAATGGATCGTATTTGGAAATTTGACGGTAGTATAACAAAAATGCCTTCAAAAGAACTAATTTCAAAATCGGTAGAGAAAGTTGGCTATGAAAATATTATTTTGGATAAAAAACTGCAAACAATTTTTTTGAAAAAAGAAGGAATGAAAATTGGGTTTGGGGCGATAGGGAAAGGTTATGCTGCAGATATGGCAAAAGCCTTGTTAATTAAAAACGGAGTTGTTGCTGGTGTTGTAAATGCTTCGGGTGATATGAATACTTGGGGAAAGGATCCACAGGGAAGAGAGTGGACTGTGGCCATTACAAATCCTAAAAATAAAAAACAAGCTTTTGCAGTTTTACCAATTAGCAATAAAGCTGTGGTGACATCTGGTAATTACGAGAAATTTATTCTTTTAAATAACGAACGTTATGCACATATTATTGATCCAAGGACAGGATATCCTTCAAAAGGAATTTTAAGTGTTTCTGTATTTGCTGATAGTGCAGAATTGGCAGACGCTCTAGCAACTTCAGTTTTTGTAATGGGAGTGGAAGTTGGGCTAGATAGGATAAATCAGTTAAAAGGAGTTGAGTGTGCGGTGGTTGATGTAAATGGAAAATTACATTTATCGAATAAGTTGAATTTGAAAACTTGGGAAAATCACAAAAAGTGATTTAGTTTTCGGAATTTGAAATAGCTAGGTCTAATAAAAAAATATGATGATACAGATAAAAAAAAGAATGTTTCTATTGCTGCTATCAGCAGTAGTACTTTCGTCTTGTGCGGTGGTAAAGGAATATGAAAAGGTAAATATTAATGATCCAGATATGGTATTATCTGCAAATAAGATAAATAGGTTTGAAACCAATGCACAGTTGTATAGGGAAGGTGCATCTGGTGCTAACGGAGGGAAAACAGGTGGAGGTTGTGGTTGTAACTAATTAGAAAGGTAAAATATTTATGAAAAATAAATTATACACAGTACTTGTTTTTCTTTTTTCTTTCCAGTTTATCATAGCACAAGAAATAAAAGAAGAATCTAACACAACTTATAAAAAACGTGTGTTAGAAAATGTAGAATTGGATTTTATGTCTAGTTTTTACAAACAAAGCGGAAATAATGCTGCTGTTACTGGTGGAATTGGAACGGAGGAATTAACTGATGTAACTCCAACTATTACTTTGTCTATTCCTTTAAATGATGATGATGTGTTGGTAATTGATGCAGGTATTTCTGCCTATTCTTCTGCCTCTTCCAGTAATTTAGATCCTTTTGATAATTCTGGAGCTTCTAGAGGAGGCGATGATGATGACGATGATGATCATGGTGGTGCTGCAGCTACAGGTGGAAGTCCATGGGTAGCTTCTTCAGGGGAGTCTAAACAAGATGTTTGGGGAACATTTAGTGGAAGTTATAGTCATAGTTCAAATGATAGGAATAAAGTTTGGAGTGCTAATGTTAGTTTTGCAGCTGAATATGATTATATATCCTTTGGGTTTGGTGGTGGATTTACACAACTGTTTAATGAAAAAAACACTGAAATTGGTATAAAAGGGAGTGTGTTTTTAGATAATTGGAATCCGGTTTATCCTACTGAGATAGATTCTTATATTGAATTTCTTAATGGTGAATCAGATTTCTTCTCGAATGTTGAGATTTTAAATCGAAGTGGGGCTAAAACAAATATTAATGGAGGAGCAGGAGATTGGAGCCCTGTTAGCACAGTATTGGTAGAAAGCTCAAATAGAAATAGTTATTCTTTTTCTTTAAGTTTTTCTCAGATTTTAAGTTCAAGGGCGCAAATATCTATTTTTGCAGATGCGGTTTCTCAGCAAGGTTGGTTGTCAAATCCAATGCAACGTGTTTATTTTTCTGATAGACCGAATTATTATATAGGAGATGCTGCAAGTATTCCAAATTATACTTCAAAAACGAATAGAGGTGTGTTTCATTTAGCGGATGATATAGAACGTTTGCCAAATAGTAGGTTAAAATTACCTATTGGTGCGAGACTTAATTATTATGTAAATGAGTATGTTGTATTACGAACCTATTATAGATATTATAGTGATGATTGGGGGGTAAAGTCACAAACTATGGAAATAGAAATTCCAGTAAAAATAAAAGAAAACTGGACTGTAATGCCAAGTTACCGCTATTACGACCAGACGGCTGCAGATTATTTTGCTCCGTATAATAAGCATTTGTCAACAAGTAAATTTTACACCTCTGATTATGACTTATCGGAATTTAATTCAAAGCAAATGGGACTAATGATTCGCTATACCGATATATTTACCCAAATTAGAGTTTGGGAGTTTGGTTTGAAAAAAGCAGAATTGAAATACAGCAACTATGAAAGAAATTCAGGGTTTAGATCTGGAATAATTTCTTTAGGAGTAAAATTTGTTATGGATTAATAAGCTAATTTGTTTGGATTGAGAACTCAATATTTAAAACAATCAACTCAAAAAAGAAGCGTTCTAAAAATATTTTTAGAACGCTTTTTTTTTGTTTTATCCTCCAACGCGTTTTACATTATAGCCATCTTTTTTTAAGATTTCCATAATTTTATCACGGAATTTTCCTTGAATAATAATTTCTCCATCTTTAACACTTCCTCCAACACCGCATTTGGTTTTTAAAGTTTTTCCTAAAGCTTTTAAATCGGAATCAGTACCAACAAAACCTTTGATAACGGTAACTGTTTTTCCGCCTCTCCCTTTGTTAGAAAATAAAGCCTCTAAATTTTGTTGATTGTTACTAGGGGTTTCTTCTGTTTCGTTTTGATCGTATTCAAAGTTATCATTGGTAGAAAATACAAATCCACCTAAATCGGATAAACTAGAAAGTTTCTTTTTTGACATGGTTTATAATCTTTTTGTACCCTTAGTTTGTTGAAGGGTTATTTGTTTTTAATTTTTTTCCAAAAGTATAACATTAGTGCAATAGATTCAATAGAAAGTCCGATAGCTAACAACAAACTTCCGTTACCAGATTCTTCTAATACACTACTAACAATTCCGGCAATAACCCATATAAAACCAAGAATAAATATTCTAATAACGTTTTTATCCATTTTTAATCAGTCCTAGTTCAATTAATCTTTCGGTTAAGAATTCTCCTGCTGTAATGTCTGTATATGCTTTCGGTGTTTTTTCTGAAATACATTCTTCTAAGCAGTTCAATTTCATATTAGCAACGGGATGCATAAAAAACGGAATAGAATAGCGTGATGTACCCCATAATTCTTCTGGTGGATTTGTAACTCTATGAATTGTAGATTTTAATTTGTTGTTTGTCAATCTAGAAAGCATATCTCCCACATTTATCATTAATTGATTGGGTTGAGCAACCGCATCAATCCAATCCCCATGATGATTTTGAACTTGTAAACCTTTTCCTTGAGCTCCCATTAAAAGAGTAATAAGATTGATGTCACCATGAGCAGCAGCACGTTCTGCTCCTTTAGGTTTATCTACAATAGGAGGGTAGTGAATCGGTCTTAAAATACTATTTCCATTATGTATGAATTGATCAAAATAAAATTCATCAATACCTATGTGAATAGCCAATGCACGTAAAACGTAAGAAGCTGTTTTTTCTAATTGTTGAAAAGCTTCTTTACCTGTGTTGTTAAAATTGGGAACTTCCTCAACTTGAATATTTTTAGGGTAAAACGCCTCTAGTTCATCATTGTCCTCAACATATTGACCAAAATGCCAGAATTCTTTTAAGTCGCCTTCTTTTTTTCCTTTGGCACTTTCTTTTCCAAAAGAAGTATAACCTCTTTGTCCACCACCACCTTCAATTTCATATTTTTTCTTTGTTTTTTCAGGAAGCTCAAAAAAGTTTTTAACTTCTGAATATAAGGAATTTACTAATTCAGGTTCTAAAAAATGTCCGCTTAAAGCAACAAAACCAATTTCTTCAAAGGCTTCCCCTATATTGGCAATAAATTGTTGTTTTTTAGAAGAGTCAGTTGAAATAAAATCGGCTAGATTTACGCTGGGTATCTTGTTCATTCTTATACTTTATTAGAGGAGTTCAAGTTATTGAAAAAAACAATTCTGAGAAAATTGAGAGCTTGTTTTATTTTTTGTACAAAGGAATTCTATAGCTGATGGTGTAGTTAAAGCTTACGCTTGAGTTAGTAGCATAAACTTTATTAAATCCTGGAATGTATAAATTTTTAAAATTAGCAGGTTCACTAGCGCCAAGAAGTTTTGAGAAATTGACACTTGCTCCCAAGTATAAATTCTTAAAAGTCTCAACTTTCATTCCCAAAACAAATGAGATCCAATGTGCGGTTTGTCCATCAAAGGTTTCGTTAGCTTCAATAGTTTTAGGAGTAAAGTAGGCGCTATTAAGAGCTCCTGTTTGAGTTCCTTTCTGGTTTATAGTATAATTGTTTAATGTTTGGGAGAAAGTACTGAATCCATAACGAGCTCCGTAATAAATTTCATTATCCATTTCTAGCCAGTTTTTAAATGTATTTATATTAATACCTACATTTATATACGAACCTTTGGTGGTAAAATCATAATTATCTTCTTCAGAAGTTTTTTCTATAAAACCCATTTCTCCAGCCAAATAAAAATCTTTTTTTAATCGATAATCAGCAACTAATTCAAGCCCGTTAAATTTGGCATCTGTAGCACCAATAATAAGTTTACTAATATCAGCACCAATACGCAAACCGTATTTTTTTTTGTAAACAATCGTGTCTTTTTCTGTCGATTTTTTTTCTTGTTGTGCATTGGCTGTTATAAAAGAAAACGCCAAGCAAAAACTAATGATATATTTTAACATGCGCTTGGGTTTCATTTTCAATAATAGCATTACTAATGTCTATTCTTTTTATCCATACATTCGTGTTGGATACAATTTTTAAATTTTTAAAGGTAGATTTAAATCCACAAGATTCAGAAACAAAAATATCTTCTACTTCATAAGAAAAATCAACTTGATCTACTTCTTTGGTTTGAGATAATTTATAGGTTAAATTTTGGGTCGAAGGGTCTAAAGGAACGAATATTGAATCTACAATAATAGCTTCATAAATCGAATCTTTGTCATTAGCCCAAACATAAATCGGTGCTTCTTTGTATGTTGAAGGGTCTTCGAAATCGTAAAAACTAATTATTAATCTAGGCGTAGTCGCTTCTGTACAAAAATCGTCGACCTCACAGGAGTTAATACCTATAATTACAACCAAGAGTATTAGTAAATATTTTTTCATAACAGAATTTACCTCTTTTTAAATCAATTCTAAAAGCACAACATTTTCAACATGATGCGTTTGCGGAAACATGTCTACGGCTTGTGTATTAACTACTTTATATTGTTCTTTCATTAAACTTAAATCTCTAGCTTGCGTAGCAGAATTACAACTGACATAAACCACTCTTTTTGGAGCAATTTTTAAAATTTGTTCAACTACTTTTTTATGCATCCCATCTCTTGGAGGATCTGTAATGATTACATCTGGATTTCCGTGTTTTTTTATAAATTCAGAAGTAAATACGTCTTTCATATCACCAACAAAAAATTCTGCGTTGGTAATATTGTTAAAATCTGCGTTCTTTTTCGCATCTTCAATAGCCTCTGGCACAGATTCTACACCAATAACTTTTTTTGCGTTTTTAGCAACAAACTGCGCAATAGTACCAGTTCCTGTATATAAATCGTAAACCAATTCCTTGCCTGTTAAACCAGCAAGGTTCCGAGTGACTTTGTATAATTCGTAAGCTTGTTTTGAATTGGTTTGATAAAAAGATTTTGCGTTTATTTTAAAACGTAAACCTTCCATTTCTTCAAATATATGGTCACGTCCAGAAAATAATTCTATTTTTTGATCGTAAATAGTATCATTTGCTTTTCCGTTAATAATGTATTGTAACGAAGTTATTTGAGGGAATTTTTCTAAAACAAAATTTAGTAACAATTCTCTTTTTTCTTTATCTTCTTTATAGAATTGAATTACCAGCATGATTTCTCCTGTAGAAACAATTCGTAACATTAAGGTTCTTAGTAAACCATCTTGAGCTCTAGGGTCAAAAAATTCAATATCGTTTGCTATGGCGAATTCTTTGATCCTGTTTCTTATGTCATTAGAAGGGTCTTCTTGTAAATAGCATTTTTCAACGTCTAATATTTTATCCCACATTCCTGAAATATGAAACCCTAGTGCGTTTTTACTATCTACTTCTTCTTCAGAATTAATTTCTTCATAAGTCAACCAACGATTGCTAGAAAAAGAAAATTCCATTTTATTTCTATAGAAATATTGTTCTTCACATCCAAGGATAGGAGTAACTTGTGGTAATTCAATATGTCCAATTCTTTGTAAATTGTTGGTTACCTCTTTTTCTTTATAAAAAAGTTGGTCTTCATATTTCATATGTTGCCATTTGCAACCACCACAATGTTCAAAATGACTACATTTAGGTTTGGCTCTTCTTTCAGAATATTTATGAAATTTTGTAGCAGTACCCTCAAAATAAGCTTTACGCTTTCTTCCAGTTCTAATATCTACAACGTCACCAGGAATGGCATTGGTTAAAAAAATAACTCGTCCGTCTGGAGCCTTGGCAACTGATTTTCCTCTTGCGCCAGCATCTACAACTTCGATGTTTTCAAAAGTGTAGTTTTTCTTTTTTCTACTCATGCTGCAAAGATACTTTTTTAAACCAAAAAATCGTGTTAAAAATATAAATTGGTATGAGGTCTGTAAATAAGAAAAGCAGGAAAATAAATTTCCTGCTTTTCTTTGTATGGTTGTTTAAGTTTTAGCTCCTACGTCTTCCAAAACCTGCACTTCTGTCTGGTCTATCAGAGCTTCTTCTGTCGCTGCTACTACGGTCACTTCTGTCAGGACGATCTCCACTTCTTCTGTCTGGTCTATCAGAACTTCTTCTTTCCGGACGATCACTACTTCTTCTTTCTGGTCTGTCGCTTCCACCGTCTCTTCTTCTGCTATCACCTCTGTCCGATCTTCCTCCTTTGGTTTCAAAACGTCTTCCTCTTCCTCTGCTGCGTTCTTCACCACCACGTCTTCTTCCGCCACCGCCGGTACGTTTTTTCTTTTCTGTAATTTCAACATTTACATTTCTACCGTTAAAAGTAGTGTCAACAAATGCACCAATTGTCTCTTCAGTAAAGTTTTTATCTAATTCAAAGAATGAGAAAGTATCTAATATTTCTATTTGACCAATTTCAACATTGTCAGTTATTTTTTGCTCGTTGATTAACCCAATTAATTTCCCAGGGTTTAATTCGTCTTTTCTACCTAAATTGATAAAGAAACGAGTCATGTTCTCATCATCTCTAGATCTTCCTCTATCGTCGCTTCTAGTTTCTCTTTCAGAATCATTCAAATCTCTTGAGTTGGCATAATGCTTCAAGAATTTATTGAATTCAACAGATACAAATTTTTGAATTAATTCTTCACGGTTAAAACCTTCTAAACTTGCATAAATATTTTCTAAATATGTGTCAATTTGTTCATGGTTTACTTCAGTTTCTTTAATGTTGTTAATTAAGCTAAACAATTGACTTTTACAAATTTCAGCTCCTGTTGGAACCATTTGTTTGTCGAATTTCTTTTTTAGTTTTCTTTCGATGGGTCTAAGTTTTCCCATCTCTTTATTGGTTACCAAAGCAATAGAAATTCCTTTGTTTCCAGCTCTACCAGTTCTACCACTTCTGTGTGTATAAGCTTCTGTTTGATCTGGTAATTTATAGTTGATAACGTGTGTAAGGTTGTTTACATCCAAACCACGAGCGGCAACGTCTGTTGCGACTAATATTTGTAAGCTTTTATTTCTGAATTTTTGCATAACACCATCACGTTGTGCTTGAGATAAATCTCCGTGTAAAGCATCAGCATTATAGCCATCTTGAATCAAGTTTTCTGCTACTTGTGCAGTTTCTCTTTTGGTTCTACAGAAAACAATTCCGTATACATCAGGATTTAAATCACAGATTCTTCTTAAAGCCGGATACCTGTTTCTTTCGGTAACCAAATAGTATTGGTTATCTACGTCATCAGAACCAGTGTTTTTTGTACCAGCAGTAATTTCCACTGGGTTTTGCATGTAGTTTTTTGCAATCGATTCAACTTCTCTTGGGAAGGTTGCAGAAAACAATAAAGTTTGTTTTTCTTCTGGAGTAGATTCTAATACTTGGTCTAACTCATCTTTAAAACCCATATTCAACATTTCGTCAGCTTCATCTAGGATAAGCCATTTGATGTTGTTTAATTTTAATTGTCTTCTTTTTATTAAATCTACAGTTCTACCTGGAGTTCCAACTACAATTTGAACACCTTTTTTAAGGCCTCTAATTTGCTCGTCAATATTAGCTCCACCATAAACTGTTAAGACATTAACCCCTTTCATGTATTTTGAAAAAGATTTGATGTTGTTTCCAATTTGAACAGCAAGTTCTCTAGTTGGAGATAAAATAATAGCTTGTGTGTCTTTGCTTTTAGTATCTAATAATTGTAGAATAGGTAAACTAAATGCGGCTGTTTTTCCTGTACCAGTTTGTGCAAAAGCTTTTAAATCTGTTTTAGAGGAGATTACTTGTGGAACGGCTTTTTCTTGTATTTCAGATGGAGTTTCATACCCTAAATCTGTAAGTGCTTGTAGGATTTCGTCATTTAATCCTAATTCTTTGAATGTAGACATAATATTATGTATAAGTTATTGACTTACAAAATAATATCGCTACTTTGCTAGTCACTGTTAAAAGTTTGCAAAGGTACGTGTAATAGTTGCATTAATCTAATAAAGCCTTAGTTATTTTGAAAAGCTTTTAGATGTGAGGTAAACTTGTTGTCTGTAATGTTTGTGTAGCTGTTGATGACAACTCCGTCTTCTGATAGAAGAATAGTTCTAGGAAATCCACTTGTATTGTATTTATGGCCAGCACTAGAGTTGGTTAAGAAATAATGATTTAAAGTGGTATCGTGTATTGTGTTTTCCTTATTTGTGTGAATTCCAATAAAAGAAATATCGGGGTGTTTTTTAGATAGGTACTGGATTCTAGTAGATAAATATTCAGGTTTTACGTAGCGATCTGACCAGAAATAGAGTATTGTTTTTTTGTTGTTAGCTACCTTAAATAAGCTTGTTTTAGTACCATCTCCAGAGATTATTTCAAAATCTTCCAATACTTGTTTTTTCTTTAAAGATTCTTTGTCTGAAATTAATCTTTTAACATTTTTAATGTCGTTTTTGTTGGTGGAAATTTTCAAAAACATATTTAAAACATCTAAGTCGTCTTTGTTGTCTTGAATTAGATTGTGAATAATATTACCCATTAACAATTTGTTTTTGAAGCTTTTGAGTTGAATATTTTCGTCAACAGATTTAAAAAAACAAAGTCGAACAGAACAGGTAGAATCATTTTTTGCTTTTAAATTACAAAAAGATTGGTTGTAGAGGAAATTAATGATGTAATCAGTATACGCGTAGTAACCAATTAAAGTGCTGTCATTTAAATTTGTATCTTCTCTATAGTCATAAAAGTCCTTGTTTAACTTAGGGAAGGATTTAGATTTTGTTATTTTCTTATGAGCTAAAGGGTAGTATTCCATTCTTTTATATAATGGATAATTTATAGCGGTCTTAGCTATATTTATATAAGCATTGGAAGTTTCGGGGTGCTCGAGTAAAAACTCTTCTAATTTTACTTCTCGTAATTCTTTTAATAATATTACTTTGTCTTTAAATTCTTCAGAAGAAAGGTTGTAATGTGTTCTAAAAAAATAATCGTCTTTTTCGTTTTCTAAGAATAAGTTAGTCAAGTACTCGTTTTTGTCTGCTCCATTTCCAGAATACACAAGAGACTCATCAAAGTCTAAAGTGTTTAAGTTTACCATAATACTGTCAGATTTTTCAAAAAAAACGTATTGTAATTCGCTACCATGGTAAAATGTATATAATCCTTCGTCTAGGTTTGTGTATTTTTCAATAAATTTATTTTCTTTATCTAAAAATAAAGTATCGATTAATTTTTCTCCTTTTTTTAAGGTGATGTAGTTGCTGCTAGGGTTAATTACTTCTCCACCAAAATAAATGGCATCTTTATCAGATTGAGTCTGGTTTTTACAGCTCATTCCTAAAATAACCAATAAAGTGTAAAGTAAATATTTTGTCATTTTTAAGTCGTTTACATGAACAAAAATAAGTATAGAATTAAGCTGCTGCTGTTAACATCATGTTAAAAGGAATGTGAAACATATAAGTTTTTCTAAAGTAGTAAGTGCTAAGTGTTTAGCGTGTTGTAATCTAACGTGTTAGTTGGTTGTTGATTAGGGTGTTTAGAAGGTTTTTAGTTTAGTTGTTCCTGTTTAAATAAAAAAATGATTTTCTCAGTATATAAATGTTGGTAAATTAGATAATTAGCTGTAAATTTGCACTCCTTTTTACGAGTACAGATTTAAGAAGAGGAATTAAATATTTTATAACTAACAATCTCTTAGGGTTGATTTCGTTTAAATAATCTGGTTAACAATAAGATACAAATTATTTTAGACTATGTCTGAAGAAGTAAACAAAGAAGTGGAAGCACAGGAAGTACCTGTTGTTGAAACTGTAAGTCCAGAACAATTTTTAGCAGATTTCGATTGGCATAAATACGAAGAAGGTATTGAAGCTGTTGATGAAGCTAAATTAAAAGAATTTGAATCAGCTTTAGAAGGAACTGTAGGTTTCGTAAATGAGTTGGATGTTATCGAAGGAACAGTAACAAGAATTACTGAGCGTGATGCTATTATCGATATCAATTCAAAATCTGAAGGTGTAATCTCTTTAAATGAATTCCGTTACAACCCTAACTTAGCTGTTGGTGATGTTGTTGAGGTATTGGTTGATAAAAGAGAAGACGTTTCTGGTCAATTAGTATTGTCTCATAAAAAAGCGAGAGTAATCAAAGCTTGGGATAGAGTAATCAACGCACAAGAGACTGGTGAAGTAGTTAACGGATTCGTTAAGTGTAGAACTAGAGGAGGTATGATTGTTGATGTATTTGGAATCGAAGCATTCTTACCAGGTTCTCAAATTGATGTTAAGCCAATTAGAGATTACGATCAGTATGTAGATAAAACAATGGAATTCAAAGTTGTGAAAATCAACCACGAATTTAAAAATGTTGTTGTATCGCATAAAGCGCTTATTGAGGCTGATATAGAAATCCAAAAAAGAGAGATTATTGGTAAGTTAGAAAAAGGACAAGTTCTTGAAGGTATTGTTAAAAACATTACTTCTTACGGTGTATTTATCGATTTAGGAGGAGTAGATGGTTTGGTACATATTACTGACTTATCTTGGTCAAGAATCAATCACCCATCTGAGGTTGTTGAATTAGATCAAAAATTAAACGTTGTAATCTTAGATTTTGATGATCAAAAAACAAGAATTCAATTAGGATTGAAACAATTAAATGCTCACCCATGGGAAGCTTTAGATGCTGAACTTAAAGTAGGTGATAAAGTAAAAGGTAAAGTAGTAGTACTTGCTGATTACGGTGCGTTTATTGAAGTAAACCAAGGAGTAGAAGGATTGATCCACGTTTCTGAAATGTCTTGGTCAACTCATTTACGTTCAGCTCAAGACTTTGTAAAAGTTGGAGATGAGGTAGAAGCAGTTGTATTGACTTTAGATAGAGAAGACAGAAAAATGTCTTTAGGTATCAAACAATTACACCCAGACCCATGGACAGATATTACAAAGAAATATCCTGTAGGTTCTGCGCATAAAGGAACTGTAAGAAATTACACAAACTTTGGTGTTTTCGTTGAGTTAGAAGAAGGAATTGATGGATTAGTTTATATTTCTGATTTATCATGGACTAAGAAAATCAAACACCCATCTGACTTTGTAAATGTTGGTGATGTGTTAGATGTTCAAGTTCTAGAATTGGATGTTGAAAACCGTAAGTTAAACTTAGGGCACAAACAAACTCAAGACAACCCATGGGATGGACACGAAGCTACTTATAGCATCGATTCAGTACATGCAGGTACGGTTAAAGAAAAAACTGACAAAGGAGCAATTGTTACTTTTGCTGATGGAGTTGAGGCTTTCGTACCAGGGCGTCATTTAGAGAAAGAAGATGGAAGCAAACTTGGTAAAGGTGATGCTGCTGACTTTAAAGTATTAGAATTCAACAAGGAGTATAGAAGAATTGTTGCTTCTCATACAGCTATCTTTAGAGAAGAAGAGGTTAAGAATATCAAAGCTGCAGCTAAGAAAGCGGAATCTGCTGACAAAGCTACATTTGGAGATATCTCTGGTCTTGCTGATTTGAAGAAGAAAATGGAAGGAAAAGAGTAGTTTCTACTTTTTTATATATATTAAATCCTCATCTAATTTTAGATGAGGATTTTTTTGTCTTGTGTGTTTCTTAACTTTTTATAAAAGAGGTAAGAATAATTAGTTGAAAATGAAAAACCCCTCATCAAAATAGATGAGGGGTTTATTGTATGTGAATTTTAGCTATTGTTAGCTATTTTGTTGCTCATTTAATTCGTTGTTATCTACCAACATAATTCGAGGTTCTTTTTGATCGTGGATGTTTAAAATTTTTAAAGATTTTGATAAACCACAATTACTAGATTTCATTGAGCCACAAGATACTGTGCTAATTGAAATTCCTACTAAAATAAAAAGTACTAATTTAAAATTCATTTTATGTTTCTTTTTGTAACACTACAAAAATAGTTACATAAGTAATTTTTAAAGTTAAGTCAGTGTTAACAAAAAGTTTCTTTATGATTATGAATTAGAAATTGATTTATTCTTTTTAAGAATGTTTGATGTATTTGTAATTTCTTGTTGTGCGTTTTCTTTGTTGCTTGCTAAGCCACAATCACTGCCTCGTCTTAATGAACCGCAAGAAGTAAGTAATAGAATGATTCCTAATATTGCTAGATAATTAAATTTCATGAGTTTTTATTAAATGTTATTTTTTCCAATTTTCTATCCAGTTGCACATAACGTCAACCCAATCGTCATTTTCGTTTAAACAAGGTATATGTTTATAGGTTTGTCCACCTCCTTCTTTGAATTGATGCTCACCTTCCATAGCGATTTCTTCCAAGGTTTCTAGACAGTCTGATACAAATGCTGGAGTAATAACAGCCAAATGTTTCTTTCCTTCTTCTTGAGGAAGTCTTTCAAATTCAAAATCAGTATAGGGTTTCAGCCAAGGGTCTCTTCCTAAACGAGATTGGAAGGAATTACTATAGCTACCTTCTTTTAATCCAAGTAATTTAACAATCTCTTTTGTTGTCTCGAAGCATTGGTGACGATAACATGTTGCATGTGCTTTTGAGGCAATTTCACAACAAGTGCCATCTAATTTACAATGAGATTTAGTGGTGTCCGATTTTAATATATGTCGCTCAGGAATACCATGGTACGAGAACAGAATATGGTCATAATCAAATCCTTTCAAATGTTCTAGAATGTTTGCCGACATAACCTTTATGTAATCAGGTTGATTGTAAAAAGCAGGTAAGACTTCGGTTTTGATATTTGGAAAAAATTTCTTTTGTACCTCGTATGCTTTCTCAACAACGGTTTCAAATGAAGACATTGCATAGTGTGGGTATAATGGAACTAATAAGACTTCAGTAACACCTTGAGCGTTCAGCTTTTCGTATCCTTCCTTAATATTTCCAGATCCATAACGCATTCCTAGTTCTACGGGAATACTTGCTTTCGCTTTTACTTTTTCATGGAATCTTTCTGAAAGAACAATGAGTGGAGAACCATCTTTCCACCAAATTTTTTGGTAAGCTTTGGCAGATTCTTTAGGTCTTGTGTTTAAAATAATTCCTTTTACAAGTATATTTCTCATAATGATGTTGGTGTCAATAACACGTTCATCCATTAAAAATTCTTTTAAGTATTTTTTTACATCTTTTGGTGATGGACTATCTGGAGAGCCCAAATTCACTAATAATACACCTTTCATCTAATTGTTGTCTTGTTTTGTAAATTGTTTTGGAGTAATTCCGAATTTCTTTTTAAAAGCAGCTATAAAATGACTTGAATTACTGTATCCTATTTGCAGTGCTACTTCTGATACATTTAATTTATTTTCCTCTAGAAGTTTTTTAGAATGTTCTAATTTGTAATTCAATAAAAAAGTAAAAACAGGTGCTCCGTAGAATTCTTTAAAGCCCATTTTTAATTTTTTGATATTTAACCCAACAGCTTTTGACAGTTCTTCAAGGCTAGGAGGGTGTGACATGTTTTCAATAATAATATCTTTTGCTTTTTTTATTTGAGCAACTGTTTCTTCATTAGCCATAAATGGGCAATGATCCGATTCTGTTTCTTCAGAAATATTAAAATAGAGACTTAGTAATTCGTAAATCTTTCCTTTTATATATAGTGACTGAAGGGCTCCGTGTAGTTTTTTTGCTACAATTTGATTTAGAACTATTTTTAAAGTTGGAGAGATTATTTTTTCTTCAATGACCGGTCTTCCACCCTTCATGTTCTCAAAATTGAAAAAATAATCACCTTCACTTGCAAACAAAGAGTGAAAGAAGCTGACGGAAATAAGTAAACCTAAAGTTTTGCTGTTAGGAGGAAGCTCAAAAAGTACATTCATTGCATCGTCTTTAAAATAAATCAGACCTGAGTCTTCAGGGGATAGATAAATTGCACAATGCTCCATGTTAAAAGCAATTTTTACTTTTCCTTGTAAACTAAAATACAACTGAATATAATTACCATCTAATGTGTGTTTCGTGTAGTTAGAGGTGTCTGAATTATTTTCTAAATACAGCAAAGAGAATTTTTCTTTTTCGTTGAATAACTCAATGGTACTTTTATCGATGTTTTTGTATTTTGATATATCGAATTTCATCGTGTATATTTTGCTCTTTTGGCAAAAGTACGATAAAAATATCGATATTTTGCGCTCGTGATTTTCATTTGCTTTTTATGGTTTAGAGCCTGTTTTGTTTTTGTTTTCTTTTAAGTTATCTGTTTTTCAGTTAGTTACAACTGTTTGTATTCGGTCTAAATAAGGTGGTTTTTCCTAATGACGATATTTAAAGTCCTTTTAACGTTGTTTTTATTGAAATGAAGGTGGTACTTTTGGCGTTGTTTACAGAATAAAAGATGATTTTTATTTTATTTTGAAAATAAATGAACCGAATTTTTTTTGAATGAGTTTAGAAACCAAGAATAGGAAATTATACAATGTTGGCTTAAGTTATAAAAAAGCAGATGCAAGAACTAGAGGAGCTTTTAGTATAACTAAAGAAAACCAGAAACTCTTGCTCAAAGATGCTAAAAATTTTGGTATTGACGGTGTGTTTGTTTTATCTACGTGCAATAGAACTGAAATAATGGGTTTTGCCTATCATCCTTTCGAGTTGATTTCGTTATTATGTAAATATTCTAGCGGAGCGGTTGAAGATTTTGTTAGTGTTTCTAATGTTTATAAAGACAGAGATGCAATTCGTCATTTATTCAAAACAGCTACCGGGTTGGATAGTCAGATTCTTGGAGATTATGAAATTGTAGGGCAACTTAAAGAATCATTTAAATTAGCTCAGAAGCACAAAACATTAAATGCTTATTTGGAGCGTTTGATAAATTTAGTCCTTCAAGCTAGTAAAAAGGTGAAGAATTCTACAAAATTGAGTTCAGGTACTACTTCTGTTTCTTATGCAGCGGTTCAATATATAATAGATAAAGTAGACGATTATAGTAATAAAAATATTTTGGTCTTTGGATTAGGGGATATCGGTAAAAACACCTGTAAAAACTTAATTGAATATGCGCAAAACAAAAATGTTACTTTAATAAATAGAACTGAAAGTAAAGCTCAAGAATTTGTCAAAGAACATCCTTTGGTAAAAGTAAGTTCACTTAATAATTTAACTGAAGAAATAAAGAAGGCTGATATTTTAATAGTTTCAACTGGCGCAGATGTTCCTACGGTTACTTTAGATCATATTGATGCTAAAAAGAAATTATTGATTCTTGATTTGTCAATGCCTGAAAATGTAGATAGAGCCGTATTAGATTTAGAAAAAGTTTCTTTGGTGAATATTGATGAATTATCTAAAATAACGGATAAAACTATTGCTGAAAGAGAGAAAGAAGTCCCAAAAGCAGAGGCAATAATAATGTCTCACAAAGCTGAGTTTATTGAGTGGTTAGACCATAGAAAATTTACACCAGCCGTAAATGCATTAAAAGAATCTTTAATGTCTATTCAAAATGACGCCATTGATTTTCAAAGTAAAAAAACAAAAGATTTCAATACAGAACATGCTGAGGTGATAACTTCACGTATGATTCAAAAAATAACAACTCAATTTGTAAAGCATTTAAAGGCTGAAGATACTTCTGTAGATCAGAGTATTGAGGTGATTTCAAAAATGTTTGATATTGAGATTAATCAGTGATCCTAAAGAAATGAGTAAGATTATTAGAATTGGAACTAGAAATAGTGAATTGGCATTATGGCAAGCACATTTAGTTCAAAAATCATTAATTGATTTAGGTTACAAAACAGAAGTCATTGAACTTTCTTCAATTGGAGATGAGGTTTTAGATATTCCATTACATCAAATAGGAAGTATGGGCGTTTTTACAAAGACGTTAGACGTTGCTATGTTACGTGGTCAAATAGATATTGCTGTACATTCACTAAAAGATGTACCAACACAATTACCAGAAACAATTGTGCAAGCTGCTGTTTTGGAAAGAGCCGATGTAAATGATGTTGTTGTTTATAAAGGAACAGAAGAAGAATTGGTGGCTGATGGTGCTACAATTGCCACAGGAAGTTTAAGACGAACTGCTCAATGGTTACAAAAATATCCATCTCATAATTTAACTGATTTGAGAGGGAATGTAAATACACGTTTGCAAAAGCTTCAAGATAATAAATGGAATGGTGCAATTTTCGCAAAAGCAGGATTGGAGCGAATTAACTTATTACCTGAGAATCATTTAGTGCTAGATTGGATGATTCCTGCCCCAGCGCAAGGAGCAATTATGATCACGGCTTTAGAATCTGATAAAGAAGTTTTAGATGCATGTGTCAAATTACACCATGAGGAAACAGCATTGTGTGTTGGTATTGAAAGAGATTTCATGAGAACATTAGAGGGCGGCTGTACGGCTCCTATTGGTGGTTATGCTGAAATTAACGGAGATACTATTTCTTTTAAAGGATTGCTAAGTGCTATAGATGGCAAAGATCAAAAAGGCGTTTTTAAGATAGCTAGTTTAAAAGAGGCTAAAAATTTAGGAATTGATAGTGCAAAAGAAATTTTGGCAAATGGAGGGAAATCCTTGATGGATGAAATAAAAAAAGTGGTTAAAAAATAGTCAATGAAAATTTTATCAACTAAAAAATTAAATGACAAACAGCGAAGCTTAGTAAAAGGTTTCGAGGTAGAAGAGGTATCAATGATTGCTATTTCTTTTGGTGAAGATTTTAAAGTTGATGAGAAAGTAAACAATGCTGTTTTTACGAGTGCCAATAGTGTGCGTTCGGTATTTTCAATACATGAAAATAGTATCGAAAATTTTGACACAATCTTTTGTGTAGGTCAAAAAACAAAATATTTATTAGAACAATTAGGACTAGAAGTTACGGTAACAGCAAATAATGCAATTGAATTGGCAGATGAACTTGCAGATCGTTTTTCTAAAGATGAAGATTCTTTAAAAGAAATTAGCTGGTTTTGTGGGAATCTTAGGAATAATGATTTACCTGAAATAATGGCTGAAAACGGTGTTTTGGTAACAGAATATTTGGTGTATCAAACAAATTTTGTCCCTGTTAAATTGGAGGATTTTTTTGATGCAATTCTGTTTTTTAGTCCTTCTGGAATAAAGAGTTATTTAAAACTAAATAAAACAAATTCAAACCCTGTTATTTGCATTGGTGCTTCTACAGCAACTGAGGCAATTCAATATTTTGATAACGTATATATAGCTGATGATACAAGTGTAGAATCAGTTTTAGAAAAAGTAAAAGAAGTACTATTATGATGAATAGAACGAGAAGATTACGTAAAACAGAAGGAATCAGAAGATTGGTTCAGGAAAATAAACTGAACATTGATGATTTGATTTACCCTTTGTTTATTGAAGAAGGAGAGAATATTGAAAAGGAAATTGTTTCAATGCCTGGTATCAAACGTTTTTCTTTAGATAGAATTCATAAAGAATTGGATGAGGTGGTAGCTTTAAACCTTCCTGCGGTTTTGTTGTTCGGAATTCCTGCTGAAAAGGATGATGAAGGAACAGAGACTTGGAATGATGATGGAATCATGCAACAAGCCATTCGTTATATCAAAAAGAATTACCCAAGTTTGTATGTAATTACTGATGTATGTTTTTGCGAATATACGAGTCACGGTCATTGTGGAATTATTCATGAAAATGATGTAGATAACGATGCTACTTTGGTGAATTTAGCGAAGCAAGTTATTTCTCATGCAAAAGCTGGAGTTGATATGGTTGCACCTTCAGGAATGATGGATGGAACAATTGCAGTTATTAGAGAAGCTTTAGACAATACAGGTTTTGCAAACTTGCCAATAATGGGGTATTCTGTGAAATATGCATCTGCATTTTACGGACCTTTTAGAGATGCAGCAGATTCTGCACCAACTTTTGGAGATAGAAGAACTTATCAAATGGATCCGGCAAATAGAGATGAAGGATTAAGAGAAGCTGCTTTTGATGATCAGGAAGGAGCAGATATTTTAATGGTAAAACCAGCATTGTCTTATTTAGATATAATTCGTGATTTAAAAAATACGTATGACAGGCCAATTGCTTGTTATAATGTTAGTGGAGAATATGCAATGGTGAAAGCCGCAGCAGAAAAAGGTTGGATTGATGGAGAACGTGTGATGATGGAATCTCTATTGTCTATGAAAAGGGCAGGAGCTGATATTATTATTACCTATTTTGCAAAAGAAGTAGCTAAAGTGTTATTACGAGATAAATAGTTAGATATTGGTACATAGTAGTTGCTTAAAAACGATTATATACATTCATAAAAATAATTATAGATTGGTACTTAATTAAAGTCCAATGACTAAATATAAATTACCAAATACCAGAAAGATGAAATTCAAACAGTCAGAAAAATTATACAAAAGAGGATTGACTAATTTAGTTGGTGCTGTAAATTCACCAGTGAGAGCGTTTGCGTCTGTAGGAGGAAATCCTTTGTTTATTGATAAGGCAAAAGGAAGTCAGATTAAAGATGTAGACGGAAATAAATATGTGGATTTTGTACTTTCTTACGGGCCAATGATTTTGGGTCATAGAAATAAGAGCGTAGAAAAAGCAATTTCTAAAGCCTTAAAAAAGGGATATTCTTTTGGAGCTTCTTCTAATGGAGAAATCAAGTTGGCTAAGTTGGTTTGTGATGCTTTTCCGGGAATGGATAAAGTTCGTTTTGTGAGTTCTGGTACGGAAGCTGTAATTAGTGCTATTCGTTTGGCAAGAGCACATACAGGTTATAATAAAATAATCAAATTTTCTGGTTGTTACCATGGACATATGGATGCTATGTTAGTGGCTGCGGGTTCTGGTTTGGCTACTTTAAGTATTCCAGGAAGTGCTGGTGTACCTGATGAAGCTGTGAAAAATACATTGATAGCAGAGTACAATAATATTGAGTCAGTTAAAAAACATTTAGATGAAAATAGCGATGTAGCTGCTGTAATTTTAGAACCTGTTTCTGGAAATATGGGAGTAGTAAAACCTAGCGATGCTTTTATAAAACAATTAAGAGCAATTACCAAAGAAAAAGGAGTTTTGCTTATTTGTGATGAGGTAATGACAGGTTTCCGTTCTAAATTTGGTGGAGCGCAAGAATTATTGGGAATTGAAGCAGATATTACTTGTTTAGGAAAAGTAATAGGTGGAGGTTTTCCTGTTGGGGCTTATGGAGCTAGAAATGAAATCATGCAAAATGTATCTCCACTAGGAGCGATGTATCAAGCAGGAACCTTATCAGGAAATCCAATTGCTATGGCTGCGGGTATAGCAACTTTAACGGAACTGAAACGTCAAAATCCATATGATACATTCAATGCAATTGCAGAAAAGATGGAGAATATCTTATTAAGCGCTGCTGAGAAATACAATGTAGATTTGGTTGTGAATCGTTTTGGATCGATGATCAATCCATTTTTTACAAATCAAAGTGTTTCTAATTTTGAAGAAGCTCAAAAATCGGATACAGAAAAATTTGCAAAATTCTTCTGGGCAATGATTGAAAATGGAATTTTCTTACCACCGTCTCAATTTGAAGCTTGGTTCTTGTCTTCTGCTTTGTCAGATAAAGATTTAGAACGATTTGAAAAAGCTGTAGATGCTTCAATGGAAAAAGTAGCGGATAAGTAGATAAGAGTCAAGAAATTAAGATTCATGAATCAAGAATAACAAATACAATGCATAATTTTAAGGAATTAGATGTTTGGAAATTATCAAAAGACTTGTGTAAAGAAATTTATACAGCTACAAATAATCTCCCTGATTCCGAAAAATATGGATTAGTGAGTCAATTAAATAGATCTGTTGTTTCTATACCTTCAAATATAGCTGAAGGGTCTAGTAGGAAATCGGACAAAGATTTTTCTAGGTTTATTGATATTGTTTTAGGTTCATCATTTGAAGTAGAAACATAAATAATAATTGCTTTTGAATTGCAGTTAATTGAAAAAGCGACTTTTGATAACTTAGAAAGTTCAGTTCAAAAAATTCAGAAGATGTTATATAAATTTAATCAACAATTAAAATAAAGCTTGAATCCTGATTCTTGATTCGAGATACTATAATATTATGATAAAAAACGATTTATACTTAAGAGCTTTAAAAGGAGAGATTGTAGAAAGACCTCCAGTTTGGATGATGCGCCAAGCAGGTAGATATTTGCCGGAGTTTCAAGAAATAAAAAAGAAATATGATTTCTTTACACGTTGTCAAACTCCTGAATTAGCAGCTGAAATTACGGTGCAGCCCATTCGAAGATACGGAATGGATGCAGCGATTTTGTTTTCTGATATTTTGGTTATTCCACAAGCAATGAATATTGAAGTGGAAATGAAAAATGGAATTGGACCTTGGTTGCCAAATCCAATTCGTTCTATGGCTGATGTTGAAAAAGTAATCGTTCCTAATATAGATGAGACTTTAGGCTATGTGATGGATGCTATCAAACTAACAAAACAAATGTTAGATAATGATATTCCTTTGATTGGTTTTGCGGGTTCTCCATGGACAATTTTATGCTATTGTATTCAAGGTCAAGGATCTAAAAACTTTGACAAAGCAAAAGAATTTTGTTTTACGCAACCTTTGGCTGCACATATATTATTACAGAAAATTACAGATACTACAATTGCTTATTTGAAGAAAAAAGTTGAAGCAGGTGTGAATGCTGTTCAGGTATTTGATTCTTGGGGAGGAATGTTATCTCCAGTAGATTATCAAGAGTTTTCATGGCAATATATAAATCAAATTATTGAAGCATTGAAAGATGACGCTCCAGTAATTGCTTTTGGAAAAGGTTGTTGGTTTGCTTTGGAAGAAATGTCAAAATCTAATGCAGCAGCGTTAGGAGTGGATTGGACAATAACTCCAGATTGGGCAAGGAAATTAACAGGTGGAAATGTGACGCTACAAGGAAACTTTGATCCAACGAGATTATTCTCTCCACCAGCAGAAATCAAGAAACAAGTAAAGTCAATGATTGATGCTTTTGGTAAAGATAAATACATTGTGAATTTAGGTCATGGAATTTTACCAAATATTGGATTGGACAATGCAGGTGCATTTATTGATGCAGTGAAAGAATATGGAAATTAGAATCAGGAATCAGGAAGCAAGTATCTTGAATTTTTAGTACTTGGATCTTGGATCTTGGATCTTGAATCTAATAATTATGAAAGAACAATTTTACGCATACATTCAAAACCTTCAGGATGTCATTACTTCTAAATTGGAAGAAGTAGATGGCAAAGCAAAATTTATTGAAGATTTATGGAAACGACCAGAAGGTGGTGGAGGTAGAACTCGTGTTATTGGAAATGGAAATGTTTTTGAAAAAGGAGGGGTTAATATATCTTCAGTTCATGGAAAATTACCTGAAGCATTGCAGAAAAACTTTGGTGTCTCGGACTCCGAGTTTTTTGCTTGTGGATTGTCATTAGTATTACATCCTAAAAACCCAATGGTGCCGACGGTGCATGCAAATTGGCGCTATTTTGAGATGTATAATTCATCTGGTGACATTGTCACCCAATGGTTTGGCGGAGGTCAAGACTTAACGCCTTATTATTTATTTGATGAAGATGCTGTTCATTTTCATACAGTATGTAAAAATGCTTGTGATAAGCATAACGAGGAATTTTATCTTATGTTTAAAAAACGTTGTGATGAGTATTTTTGGAATGCACATAGAAATGAAGCAAGAGGTGTAGGTGGATTGTTTTTTGATTATTTGAAAAAAACTGAAGAAATCAGTCTTCAAGATCGATATGATTTTGTAACTGAAATAGGAAATAGCTTTTTGGAAAGTTATGTGCCTATTGTAGAAGCTCGCAAGAAGCTAGGTTATTCTGACTCTCAGAGAGATTGGCAAGAGATAAGGAGGGGTAGATATGTAGAATTTAATTTGGTCCATGATAAGGGAACTTTATTTGGTTTAAAAACAAACGGACGAATCGAATCTATTTTGATGAGTTTACCTCCACATGTGCAATGGCATTATTGTCATGAACCAGAGGAAGGAAGTGCAGAAGAGAGATTAGTTCAGGTCTTGATGAAACCAAAAGAATGGGTGTCGTAAATAGGAGATGTAAAATCTTTACAAGTAAAAAATAAAAATGAAAAAATATATTGGATTTCTATTATTAATTTGTTCTATAGTTGCTTGCAATACAGAACAAAAGCAAAATAAAGTAGTAAGTGTTTACAAGCATGAAATTGTAGCTCAAGAAGTCATTCAGGTAAGTGGTTATACCTATGTGCGTTCCGATGATAATGGAAAAGAAATATGGGTAGCGGTGCCTTCTTTTAAAGGAAAAGTAGGTGAGACTTATTATTTTAACGATGGTTTAGAAATGATTGATTTCAAAAGTAAAGAGTTGAATAGAGTTTTTAAATCGATTTATTTTTTACAAAAAATTCATACAGATCCTAATCCGATTTTGAAACCAATGGTGAAACAATTAAAGGATGCTTATACTCCGGTTTCGAAAAACAAAAATAAAAGTAATAAGACCTTGGATGTTAAACAAGATTTAAAACTCGAAACAATTAAGGGAGTAACTTCAGTTGAGAGTTTATTTGAAGGTCTGAAAAGTTTTAAAGGAAAAAAAGTTAGAGTTTATGGAAAAGTTACCAAATTCAATGCGATGATTATGAATAAAAATTGGATTCATTTACAAGATGGAAGCGATTTTGAAGGCGAATATGATTTGACAATAACTTCATTACAAAATTTTACTTTAGGTGATACTGTATTGCTAGAAGGAATAGTAGCTGTTGATAAAGATTTTGGCTATGGTTATAAATACAAACTCATTTTAGAAGATGCAGTAGCTGTTGAAAAGCAATAGGATTGTTTTAGTTGAAACTTTTTACAAATAACTCTTTATTTTTAGTTTTTCTTTTTTTATTGAGTGAATATATACAAGGGTTGTCAAAGCCTAATAAGGCATCATATCTTTTGGTGAAGACCTATTCAACTTGGGTGTTTACAACTAAAATTATGAGTTGCTGAGTGTGATTTTATTTCAAAAGGAGTGCCTAATATTTTCAATACATCTTCTAGATTCATTCCAATTTCAATTTTTCTAATTTCTTTAAAAGAAAAATTACTTGAAATACTTTTTTTGTCAAGAGATAAGTTTATTGTGAAGTATAGGATTCCAACAATAAATGAAAAAATTAAAAGCTTCTTTAATAGCATAATGTATTGATTAACAGGAAAACGTAAAATATTTAATTATATTGTAGCTTTAGGAATAGTATATTGTTGTTAGTTATTTAATTGATTACCATTATTTTTTTCTTTTGGATTTTTCTCTGGAAATTGAAAAATAAGTTTTTTGAAACAGGAACATAAAAAAGAGGATGTAATTATAACATCCTCTTTTTTATTCTTGATTGTGTGCCTAAATATAATTTTAGTTGTAATACTAAAAACTTAAATCAAAACAAACGGTAATGTCATCGCTTGTTTTTATAGTATTAAAGAAAGCGGTTGGAGGTTTAATATTGTAGTCTGACATCTTTAACTCATAATTCCCTTTTAGGGTAATTTTTGGACTGGATCTGTCTAGTCTAGTTAAAAGAGAGATGTCTTTTGTTACGCCAGCAATACTTAGTTTTCCAAAAAGTTTTAGAATTAATTGATTTTTGTTTTCTGATATAATCTTACATTTTCTGAAAATAAATGTAATTTCAGGGTATTTGTCTGATTTTAACGCTTTATAAGTAATAGCATCCATCAAGTTTTCTCCGCTCTTTATTTGAGCTACAGGAATACTAACTTCTAATTCTTCAATACTATAATCTTTAAGATTTTTAAAGGTGAGTTTTGCATTTGCATCATTACCATCACTTTGCCAATCATGCAAATTGGAACTACCTAATATTGAAATTTCACTAGATGTAGGCTCTAGAGTTAGTGGGTCATGATTTTGTCCAACAAGGTTTAAACAAAAAAACATAGTGGCAAGAACTGCGTAATTGAAATTTTTCATAACTTATCATAATTTGGGGTTAAAATGATAATTAAGATAACTCAATGCCAAAAATTATTCGACGGTATTTAATGTTGCATTATTTGTATCTTAAAATTTTTATTATTCTAATATACAAAATATAAATGAATTAGTATTGCTATTTTGTTTTATTTCTCTTCATTTTTTGTAAATCAACGCATAATATAGGTATTAGTACCTGATTTTATATATTAATTTTGTTCTATATGTTTTAATATTGCTCTTAAAAATTATGATTGATACTATGGTTGTTTATAATAATATTTTTTGCTTTTAAGTCGTGCATTAAATTATACAAGCCAAAAAAAGTTCTATTTATGTAAATAAAATGTTTTGATCCTCTGTTTCCATTCATGTCTTTTAGTTCGGTGCTTTTGGCATATTTAGCTCCCAATTCAGCAATCTTATTAAAAAAAATGCTATCTGAAAAATCAAAAGTATCAACTTGGAAAGGTTGTGTAAAAAGACTTAGCATTTCATGAAATAAGGTTTTGAAAAAAACTTTTTCAGCAGGAGTGTCATCCTCTCTTAAAATCTCTAATCCGAATAAGGTTTTTTCAAAGAATTCAGGATTATCTATATTTACTTTTTTTGCCAATTGAAAATAGGGAATATAAAATTCAGAAGGTATGGTTTTCATACAACCAAAATCTATTACAATAAGTTCTCCTTTTTTATTTACTAAAAAATTACCTGGATGAGGGTCGGCATGTACTTTTTTTAATGCATGTATTTGAAACATATAAAAATCCCATAAGGCTTGACCTATTTTGTTGGCGGTTAATTGGTCAATTGGTTTAGCAGTATATTCTGAAAGATGAATTCCATTCATCCAACTCATGGTTAAGATTCTTTGTGATGAAAATTCTTTATAATATTTAGGGAATTTTAAATTAGGTATATGTGCACATGCATTGGCTATTTCTTCACTTTGTTGAAATTCTAAGGTGTAATTGGTTTCTTCCGTTAGTTTGTCTTCTACTTCTTTAAAATACCTGTCAGAGTCTTTTCCTTTAATATTGAACATTCGCATTGCAATTGGTTTAACCAAAGATAAATCTGATGAAATGCTTTCTGCTATTCCAGGGTATTGAATTTTTACGGCTAATGTTTCTCCATTTTTTTCTGCTTTGTGTACTTGACCAATACTTGCAGCATTAACAGAGTTTAAATTAAACTTGTCAAAAATAGCAGATGGATGTTTTCCAAAATTATTTTTGAAGGACTTTACAATTAATGGAGCAGAGAGTGGAGGTACAGAGAATTGAGCCAATGAAAATTTTTCAACATAGGCTCTGGGTAAAATGTTTTTTTCCATACTCAACATTTGTGCAACTTTTAAGGCACTTCCTTTCATGGTTTTTAAGCCGTCATAGATGTCTTGAGCGTTCGATTTATCCAGCTTTTCTTGAGCAGTTATTTCAGAATGAATCAATTTATCGCCATAATATTTTACATAATTAACACCGACTTTAGCTCCTGTTTGAATGAGTTTAGAAGCACGCTGTATTTTGGAAGTAGGAATTGTATTGATTGTTTTCATAATTGTTTATATTTTAAAATCTATTTTTTCTTTTAAAAGAAATTTCCCTAAATCGATAAAACTTTTTATGGGTTTGGTATGAATAGCGTCAAAAGTGGCATGGACAGTTTTTTCAATGAAAATATCAGTTTTTTCAAATGATGAAGAGGAGTCTTCTAACCAGAATTTTAGAATAAATAATAACTGAACCCAAAATAGTTCTTCAGTACCTTTGTCTTGAAGTCTTCCAATTCTCTCTTCCTTGAAATCTATTTTTTCTATAGCTAAGTCTTTTATAAAATCATTAAAAAAAAATTTCAATCCGGTTAATTTTTTTATAGATTTCAATTTGTTTTTTTCCTTGTTTAAGGATAAAATCACATAAGATCTATTGGCTGTTAATATTTCTATAAATGTAAAATAGAAACTAAGTACCTTGTTTCTTGCATCAAAATCTTTATAGTCAATCGACTTTTCCAAGAGTTCTATTGAATTTTTAAAGAATAAAGTGAATATATCTTTCTCTAGCTGCTCAAAAGAACTGTAGAATTTGTAAAAAGTACTTTCTTCTATGTTTAAGTCTGTTGCAAATTGGTAAACCGTATGTGGATTGCGTCCTTTTGATAAAACAAATTCCATATAATTAGTTATAATTTCCTTTTTTGTTATTTTTTTCTGTGTCTCCATGATATTTGTTTTCAACAAAAATACAAAATGTTTAATTAAAAGTAATATTAATTAAACAAAATATGTAGATTTACACTTTCAAGATTAGAAAGAATATTTAATTCAATGTAAATCAAAATGAAAACAATTGTAATTATTGGTGGAAGTAGTGGTATTGGGGAAGCTTTGGCTCATGTAGAGTTGAAGAAAAACAAAGTAATTTGTATTCAAAGAAATACAATGAAATTTCAGCATGAAAATTTAGTACAATTTCATAAAGATGTTTTAATAGATGAATTACCAAATTTGGAGCAAGTAGATGCTTTGGTGTATTGTCCAGGAAGTATTAATTTAAAACCGTTTAACCGATTGACAGAGCAGGATTTTTTTAACGATTATGAAATAAATGTTATTGGTGCTGTAAAAGTTGTGCAAAAATATCTTCCTGTATTAAAAAAATCAAGAACTCCTAAAATTTTATTGTTTAGCAGTGTGGCAGTGAAAATAGGGATGCCATATCACGCTAGTATTGCAGCATCAAAAGGTGCTGTAGAGGGTTTGGTAAAATCATTAGCAGCAGAATTGGCACCGTTAATCTGTGTAAATGCTATGGCACCCACATTAACAAATACGGCATTGGCTTCAAAATTATTGAGGAATGATAGGTTGAAAGAAATGAATGCAGAACGCCATCCTTTAAAAAAATATTTAGAACCAGAAGAGGTTGCAGAAATGGTGAGTTTTGTTATTTCTGAGAAATGTAGGTCAATTTCAGGTCAAATTTTTCAAATGGATTGTGGAATAGGAACTTTAAAAATATAGATATGTTTGGATTATTTAAAAAGAAAACAAAATTAGAGCTATTGCAAAAAGAATATGAAAGACTAAGATTAGAAACTTTTGTTCTGTCTAAAAAGAGTAGAGTTGAGGGGGATAAAAAATTTGCTGAAGCTGAATTGGTGTTAAATAAAATTAAAGAAGAACAGCAAAAGATATTATAATTATGTTTAGTAAAAAACCTGATAATATAGTTTTTAATGAAGCAGCACAAACGTATGACGCAGCATTAAAATCCTATGGTACTAATGTAGGTGCACCTGCTATAGAAACAATAGATACTGTTGCTTGGAAAAATAGAAATATACATTCTGTAAATGCACATTTTAAGGCAAGGTATAAAAAAATAAACGCGGAAATGAGACACCTTGCTAATGAGTATCAGTATAATAGTTTGGTGTATGCAGCAAAGTTTAATTTTGAGCCTATAGTTGGTAAAACATATCATTTGTATAAAAACTCTAAGAATGAGCTATTTTTGTCTATAATTGCTCCTAATGAATGTAATTTTGAATTTATCGGAAATTTTTATTTAGAGAATGATAAAATTTGGAAAAAACTATAAATGAAAAGACTACTCTATAATATTTTATTTTTGGGTTTGAATTTTGGGGCCTTAACTCTTGGAGTCTGGCTTATGAATTCAGGTCCTGTATCTGATTGGTATAAATTGCTAAACAAAGCACCCTGGACTCCTCCTGGCTGGATGTTTGGTGTGGCATGGTCTTTTATAATGATCTGCTACTCTATATATATGTCACAACTTGTTTTGTTAAAGTCTAATTTTAACATATGGATATTGTTTGTGTTACAATGGATGTTAAATGTTTCTTGGAATTATGTTTTTTTCAACCAGCATCTGATTATGGTCGGTTTGATTAATTTATTTTTGTTGTTTTCGTTGATTACTTTTTTTATGATAAAATTTAACGTTGTTATGAAAAAATATAGTTTTTTTATATTCCCTTATTTTTTATGGTTACTTGTTGCAATTTCGTTAAATGGCTATGTTTTACTATTTAATTGAGATGTAAAACATTGGTTTTTAAATGTTTTGATTGGTTAAGGGAGCTTGTTAAATCAATCGGATTTTATGCTGATATTTTTCTTAAATTTGCTGTCGAATAACAGGCTTAATACAAAGTAACAAAATGGCAAGATTTGAACTGAAACTTCCTAAAATGGGAGAAAGTGTGGCAGAAGCAACAATTACTTCTTGGTTAAAAGAAGTGGGTGATACAATTGAAGTTGATGATTCTGTTGTAGAAATAGCTACGGATAAGGTGGATTCTGATGTTCCTTGTGAGGTTGCTGGTACTTTGGTTGAAATTTTATTTGAAAAAGATGAAATTGTTAAAGTTGGAGAAACGCTAGCAATTGTTGAAGTAGAGGGGGAGTTAGAAGAAGAACCAATATCGATTGTAGCTCCTGTAGAAGAAGAATTAACTGAGGTTATTGAGGAGGTTGAAAAGCAAATTGAAAAAGCGGTTGCTGTTACTAAAACACCGACTGTTGGAATTGTTAGTGAAAATCGTTTTTACTCTCCATTGGTTAAAAACATTGCTTCAAAAGAAGGAATAAAACAAACCGAACTGGATACTATTCCAGGAACTGGATTGGATGGAAGAGTAACAAAAGCAGATATGCTTGTGTATTTAAAAAAACGTGTTGTAAAAACTACTCCTGAGCTATCAAAGGTTTCTAACGTACAGGTCAAGTCTGCTACCGTTCCTTTATCTGTAAATGGTGGTGATGAATTGATTGAGTTAAGTAGAATGGGGAAAATGATCTCCGATCATATGATTCATTCTGTTCATAAATCTGCACATGTACAGTCATTTATTGAAGTAGATGTAACCAATTTAGTTGCTTGGAGAAATAATTCTAAAGATGCGTTTCAAAAAAGAGAAGGTGAAAAATTAACATATACACCTGTATTTATGATGGCTGTAGCCGCAGCTATAAAAAAGTATCCTTTGGTGAATTTATCTTTTGATGGAGATAAAAAAGTAGTAATTCGTAAAAATGTAAATTTAGGAATGGCGGCTGCCTTAGGTGATGGTAATTTAATTGTTCCAGTAATCCATAATGCTGATGAATTAAACCTAATAGGAATGGCTAAAATTGTTAATGATTTGGCAAGAAGAGCTAAAGAAAATAAATTAAAGCCAGATGAAATTCAAGGAGGAACCTATACCGTAACCAATGTTGGTGGATTTGGAAGCTTGTTTGGAACACCAATAATTAATCAGCCAGAAGCAGCTATATTAGCCTTAGGAGCTATTAGAAAGGTTCCTGCGGTGCTAGAAACTCCTGAAGGAGATGTTATTGCTATTAGACAAAAAATGTTCTTATCACATTCTTATGATCATCGTGTAATTAATGGAGCTCTTGGTGGTTTGTTTATCAAATTTATTAAAGATTATTTAGAAGCTTGGGAAGTAAACGCTTCTTATTAATAAGCGGTATAATTAATTTTATTTTTATTCTGTTAGGCTTTAATGTTTAGTACGACTTAGCTATTATCTTTTTATTTATTTAATATGAAAAATAGGTTTTTGCTTTTAAGTTTGGTCTTACTGTTTTCAAAATTTTCTATACAATCTCAAAATTTTGAAAACCAATTAAAATCTGGTGAGTTAAAAGTAGCTTATTTTGCTAGTGGTTGCTTTTGGTGCGTTGAAGCCATTTATGAAAGTATGGAAGGGGTAGAAGAAGCCATTTCTGGATATTCTGGAGGGCATACAAAAAATCCCACTTATAAATCAACTGGTACCGGCAAAACGGGGCATGCAGAAACAGTTGCAGTTTATTACAACCCAAAACTTGTAACTTATGTTAGTTTAATACAAGCCTATTTCGGTTCACAAGATCCTACAACTTTTGGACAGAGTCCCGATTTTGGCTCTGCTTATAGGTCTTTAATTTTTTATCAAAATGATTACGAAAAAGAAGTAGCTCAGAAATATTTTAATAGTCTGAATAAATCTGTTTATAAGGGTGAAATGTTAACGGAAATTGTTCCCTTTAAAAAGTTTTACAAAGCCGAAGAATACCATCAAAACTTTGAAAAACTACATCCAAATAATCGTTATGTACAAGGAGTTTCAATACCGAGGTTAAAACTATTTAAAAAAAGATTTCCAGAGTTACTTAAACAATAACCTTATATATAAGAGCAATAGCGTTTTAAATGGCATCTACTTTTCGTAAAACAAGATACTTAAATTAATATAAAAACGGTTTGAGTTTACACCCAAACCGCAATTTAATTTTTATGACTTAAGTATACAAAGTATTAAATTCTTTTAAATGGACTTTTCAGTATCCATAAAACTTTAGTTGTTCTTTCATCTCTGATCTCCTCTAAACCTAATTTCATTTTTGCTTGTGAAATTTTGCTTGTTGTTTTGAAGGTTTTAAAAAGGATATCCCAAATAGGGAAAACAGCACTAAAATTACTATCGGTTTCTGGTTGATATGAACTATGATGAATTCGATGCAAATTAGGTGTAACAATTATATATCTCAATATGTTGTCTATTTTCTTAGAGATTTTAATGTTTGAATGAGAGAATAATGTCACCATAATATCGAAAAGTTCATATAACATTAATCCCCAAACAGGAAAACCAAATAAGAATACAATAGGAATGCCGATGAGTGAATTAATAATGAATTCAAATGGATGAAATCTGACTGTGGTTGAAACATCCATTTCTGTATCTAAATGATGTACCCTATGTATTCGCCAAAATACTGGAATTTTGTGTGCTAGATAGTGTGTAAAAAAAGAAATAAATCCTCTTAACAGTAATGTGAAAACTGCTAACCAAATCCAGTTTAGTTCCATTAGATTCAATAATCCACAACCTTTTATTTCTGAAAGTTTTGCTGCCGAAATAAATGTAAATGGAATTAGCATCATACTTACAATAGCTATTAGCGTTAGTATATAATTTGCCTTCCAACGTTTTTTCTTTTCTACTTTTCTAAAAGCGATGTAATGTTCTAAACTGAAAAAGATAAATAGTAGTCCGAAAAATAGAATAAATTGAAAATCTTCTGAATCATTAATCAGCCAATTATTAAACTGTTCCATGATTTATACTTTTGGAAGTTTATCGATTGAGGGACTATAAAAAGCCAACTTGAAAAATATGGCAAGTGCTAAACTTTTTGGAAAAGTAAGTTTTAAAAATTCGTAGCTTGTACTAAACTCCTTTAATACATAATGAATTGAAATTGCCATTAATAATGTAATCACTATCTGAATGGTAATGCATCTGAGTAATCCTTTTTTGTGTTCCATGATATCTTTGATTTTTTGTTTATACAAAGATGGGCAACACTTAATTTTTATTTCTTGGTGTATACCAAGATTAGATCTTTATTGAATTTATTAGTTTAGAAAAATTGGTAGGGTCTATTTTCAAGTAATTCGCAATTTCTTTTTGTGGAATAGAATTTATCAACTGTGGACTGTTATTCATTAAACTTAAAAAACGTTCTTCTATTGTTTGGGTTAACAAACGATGATAACGGTTAGTAAGACCCATTAATGTTCCAATCAGTTTTTTGCGGAGCAATGTTTCAAATTCAGGATGCTTATTTACAAAACTAAAAAAAGTAGTATAGGATATTTTTAAGAAACGACTTTCAGTAATGCACTCCCAACAATATTGAGATGGTTGTTGGGTTAAAAAAGATTCAGGTGTACAAGTGAAAGTAAATGGATAAGAAAAGGCTATAGTATATGTTTTGCAACCAACCACGTAATAAGCTTTTTGTATGCCCTCTGTAATGAAATATAAATATTTTTCTGTTTTATCAATTTCAGTTATGATCTCTTTTTTCTTCCCAAAAGCTTCTTTCCAATGCTCAATGAATTCGTCTAGTATTTCATTGTTTATTGGATGGATGTTATTTATGTATTTCTTTAAATTATCTTTCAATTTTAGTGTTTCTTTATTGCATACAACTACAAGTTGTCAATAATAATTTCCATTTCTTGCTGCAATTCATATGCTTTTTGTTTCGCAACTTTTGCAAAGTCTCTTTCGTTACTAGCATAAATAATTCCTCTTGAAGAATTAATTAAAAGACCAATATCTTCATTCAATCCAAATTTACAAACATCTTGTAAATTACCACCTTGTGCACCAACCCCTGGAACTAATAAAAAGTGATTCGGAACAATTTCACGAATCCCTTTAAAGTATTCTGCCTTCGTTGCGCCAACTACATACATTAATTGTTCATTGTTTTCCCAAGTCAAAGACTGCTTTAAAACATTTTGATATAATTTTTCATCAGAAATTAAATTTTGCGCTTGAAAATCTAAACCACCTTTGTTTGATGTTAAAGCTAACATAATGGTAAATTTATCTTTAAAAGCTAAAAATGGTTCTACAGAATCACTTCCCATATAAGGAGCAACCGTTACAGAGTCAAAATTTAAATTTTCAAAAAAAGCTTTAGCATACATTGTAGAAGTATTACCAATATCACCTCTTTTTGCATCGGCAATTGTAAAAACCTCCGGATGTTTCTCGTTTAAATAATCAATGGTTTTTTCTAAAGATTTCCAGCCTTCCAATCCGTAGCACTCGTAAAAAGCAGTGTTAGGTTTGTAAGCAACAGCCAAGTGGTGTGTAGCATCAATAATTTGTTTGTTGAATTCAAAAATAGGATCTTCAGTTTCCAATAAATGTTTTGGGATTTTATTGATGTCTACATCTAAACCAACACATAAAAAAGATTTTTTTATTTTGATTTGTGCTATAAGTTCTTGTCTTGTCATGCCTTTTCTTTAAAATAATAAAGTTGAGCAAAAATAATCTTTTAGAAACTCTCACAAAAATTAATTGTAGAAATTATAGTATTTAGTAATTCGTAAATGGATAGCTCCTTTTTTTATTTAGCAGCTTGTAAAAAGAACTTATATTTGCGTTAGTACATAGTAAATGAATAGAAAAATATTAGATAAGTAAATGCTACAATACATTCTTAATAAATTACTTTATGGAGTACTTACTTTATTTGGAGTAGTTACAGCAATTTTTTTATTGTTTAATGTTTTGCCTGGAGATCCTGCTAGTATGATGTTAGATGAGCGACAGGATGAAGAACAGTTGCAAATTATTCGTCAAAAATATGGTTTTGATAAGCCTTTACAGGTTCAGTATTTTTATTATTTAAATGATTTGTCACCTATTTCTATTCATAGTAAAGATGCTGCAGATTATACTTCGTTGCGTACTAATAAATATTTGATTGCAGGTAAAGTTAGTATAGGTAATAAATACTTGGTGTTGAAGGCACCTTATTTAAGGCAGTCTTTTCAAAAAAATGGAAAATCGGTAAGTAGTATTATTGCAGAAACACTTCCTAATACGGCTGTTTTGGCTGTTTCAGCTATTGGGATAGCTTTGATCCTAGGTGTGCTCTTTGGTATTTTAACCGCGTTGTTTAAAGATACTTTTTTTGATAGAATGGTTGCTGTTGTAAGTACTATAGGGATGAGTGTGCCTTCTTTTTTATCGGCAATTATTTTTGCTTGGTTGTTTGGTTTTGTATTGAAAGAATATACAAACTTAAATATGACAGGTAGCTTGTATGAGGTTGATGATTTTGGTGAAGGGGTTTATATAGAATGGAAAAACCTGGTGCTACCAGCCATTGTTTTAGGAATTAGACCCTTAGCAGTGGTAATTCAATTGATGCGAAATTCTTTGCTAGAAGTTTTAGATATGGATTATATCAGAACGGCCAAAGCTAAAGGTTTAAGTAGTTTTCAAATTATTAGAAAACATGCTTTGAAAAATTCTTTGAACCCGGTAGTTACGGCAATTTCGGGTTGGTTTGCCTCTATGCTTGCAGGGGCTGTTTTTGTAGAATATATTTTTAATTGGAATGGTTTAGGAAAAGAAATTGTAGATGCTTTAAATACCTTAGATCAACCGGTAATTATGGGCGCTGTTTTAATTATTGCAAGTCTGTTTATTGTGATCAATGTTTTGGTAGATATGATTTACTCTTGGTTAGATCCTAAAGTACGTCTAAGTTAGTTCTGAGGTTTGTGCTAAAATATTCATTTTTAAAAGTTTGTACTTCGAAAACGTTTGCGCAAATCAAGTACATTCAAAGTTTTATTTCTTGTGAAATAACTGTAAGTTTGTTGAATTGATCTTGTCTAATAAAATTCAAATAAATTAGAAAGATTATGAAATTAAATGTAATGAGAAATCTTATTGTTTTAGTCCTTTTTGTATTAACATCTTGCCTTTCTGCTCAAGATAAAACTGTTTTTTCTGCGGAAGGTTTAGCTGATGAAATGGTATCCATTGATGGTGAAAAACAAACTTTTGGAGAAATAATTAATCAGTACAAAGGAAAGGAAGTTTTAATTGATGTTTGGGCATCTTGGTGTGGTGATTGTTTGAAAAGCATGCCTAAATTAAAAGAGATTCAAAAAGAAAATCCAGAAATGGTCTATTTATTTTTGTCAGTAGACAAAAATGAAGCTGTATGGAAAAGAGCGATAAAAAAATACAATATTATTGGAGAACATTATTTTGTTTCTTCAGGTTGGAATGGACCTTTTAATAGCGCCATTAAACTAGATTGGATCCCACGTTTTATGCTAGTAGATAAAAATGGAGGAATAAAATTGTGGAAAGCAAAATCGTCTTCAAGTAGTAAATTAAAAAATGCAATAAAATAAATTAAATAAAATGAGAAGTAAAATAGTAGCAGGTAACTGGAAAATGAATAACGATTTAGCAGCTTCAAAGGCTTTAGCTAATGGTTTAGTAGAAGGATTAAGCGGAAAAGCTTTAAATAATACAAGAGTAATTGTTGCTCCAACATTTGTAAATTTAACTGCTGTGAGTGATGCTGTTGAAGGATCTGTGGTTGAAGTAGCTGCTCAAAACATGCACCAAGCAACAAGTGGAGCTTACACAGGTGAAATCTCTGCAGAAATGTTGACTTCAATAGGATTGAAATCAGTAATCTTAGGACACTCTGAAAGAAGAGAATACTTTGGGGAATCAGATGCTTTATTAGCTGAAAAAGTAAATGCTGCTTTAGCAAACGGATTGGAAGTGATTTTCTGTTTTGGTGAGGTTTTAGAAGACCGTAAGTCTGGTAACCATTTTGCTGTTGTTGAATCTCAAATTTCTAACGCAATCTTTCATTTAGAAGCTGCAGCTTGGAAAAATATTGTTTTAGCATATGAGCCAGTTTGGGCAATTGGAACTGGTGAAACTGCTTCTGCTGAACAAGCGCAAGAAATGCATGCTTTTATTAGAAAAATAGTTGCTGATAAGTATGATGCTGCTGTTGCTGAAGAGGTATCTATTCTTTATGGTGGTTCTTGTAAACCAGGGAATGCAAAAGAAATTTTTTCTAAAGAAGATGTTGATGGTGGTTTAATTGGTGGTGCTGCTTTGCAAGCTGCTGATTTTATTGCTATTATTGAGGCAATTCAATAGTTAAATAAAATATAATATATAAAGCACTGTTGATTTCAACAGTGCTTTTTTTTTGTGATAATAAATACGAAGAAAGTATAGTATTTACTCCCGTAGAACGATAACGTATCTATTTAATGGTGAGCGATTTTTATTAAAATAAAATCATACAGGTATAAACTATACGCACTTCGAAGTTATCCTATAACCTTAAGTTTTGAGAACTTTAAAATTAATTTCTTAAGTCCTTCCTTTTCAAAACGAATTTCTGCTTTGGCATCTCCACCAACACCTTCCATTTTTAAAACTTCACCTTTTCCAAATCGTCCGTGTTCAACAAAATTACCAACAGTAATTTTGCCATCAAATAAATTTCCGCTAACGGGTTTGGCAGTACTTACTTTTTTAAAGTTACTAGGGGGTGTAATTAACGTTTTTTTAGCAACACTACCCGGTTTACTAGTTCTAACGTTAGCAGAGGTTCTTGGAATAGGTTTTCTAAATCGAATTCTATCTTTTGGGATGTCATCATCAAACAAATCACTATCCACAAAATTATTTGTTCTAGGAGCTAAACGTTTTGGGCTTAGGTACTCTAAATATTTATCATCAATTTCTTCTAAAAACCTACTGGGTTCAGCGTCAGTAAGTTTTCCCCAACGATATCTGGTGTTTGCAAAACTTAAATAAGCTTGTTGTTCTGCTCTGGTAAGTGCAACATAAAACAATCTTCGTTCTTCTTCCAGTTCACTTCTTGTGTTCATACTCATAGCAGAAGGGAAAAGGGATTCTTCCATACCAACCACGTAAACATATGGGTATTCTAGTCCTTTGGCTAAATGAATGGTCATTAATGAAACCATAGGTTCATCGTCTTTCTTATCGCTATCGTGATCCGTTTTTAAAGCCACATCTTCCAAGAAAACAGATAAAGAATCTTCCTCTCCTTTTTCTTTTGCTTGATCAATAAAATATTTTATTCCGTTTAATAATTCCTGAACATTCTCTACTTTACTTACTCCTTCAGGAGTTCCATCAGCTTCTAAATCTTTTACAATTTTGGTGTTTTTTACAACGGTATCAGCAATTTCAAAAGCATTTAATTTTTGAGCTTCAATAGTAAAACGTTGCATGGTATTTGCAAAATCTTTGATTTTATTTTTGGTACCAGCATTAATTTTTAAATCTATTTTATCAATGTGTTTTACAATGTCAAAAAGAGGTCTTTTGTAATGATTGGCTGCAATAATTAATTTATCAATGGTTGTTTGTCCAATTCCTCTTGCGGGGTAATTAATAACCCTTTTTAATGCTTCTTCATCATTAGGATTTACAAGCATACGTAGGTAGGAGAGTACATCTTTTATTTCTTTTCTTTGATAAAAAGAGGTTCCTCCATAAATTTTGTAAGCAATTCTTTTTTTACGAAGCGCGTCTTCCATGGCTCTAGACTGCGCATTGGTTCTATATAGAATACAAAATTTATCATTTGTTAATTGATGATTCATTTTGTTCTCAAAAATAGAATTGGCTACCCACCTTCCTTCTTCACCATCAGAAATAGTTCGCATTACTTTTACTTTTGGTCCTTCTGGGTTTTCAGTAAAAATTTCTTTATCTAATTTGGTTTTATTTTTTTCAATTAAACTATTTGCAGCTTCTACAATATTTTTTGAAGAACGATAGTTTTGCTCTAGTTTAAATGTTTTTACGTTTTCGTAATGTTTTTGGAAGTTTAAAATATTATTGATATTGGCGCCACGGAAAGCATAAATACTTTGTGAATCATCACCCACAACGCAAATATTTTGAAAACGATCTGCCAATGCTCTTACAATTAAATATTGAGAGTGGTTGGTATCTTGGTACTCATCAACCATTACATATCTAAAACGGTCTTGGTATTTTGCCAATACATCAGGGAAACGAGCTAAAAGTTCATTGGTTCTTAATAATAAATCATCAAAATCCATAGCCCCAGATTTAAAACAGCGATCTACATATTCCTTATAAATGTCTCCCATTTTTGGTCGACTAGCCATAGTGTCGGCTTCTTTTAATTCGGGATTGTTATGATATGCTTTTACGGTAATTAAGCTGTTTTTAAATTGTGAAATTCTACTTAATACTTGTTTGGCTTTGTAACGTTCTTTATCTAATCCCTGTTCTTTAATTATAGATCCAATTAGTTTTACAGAGTCTTGTGTGTCATAAATTGTAAAGTTAGAAGGATACCCCAATTTATCAGATTCAGAACGTAATATTCTTGCAAATACGGAGTGAAAAGTTCCCATCCATAAATTTTTAGCTTCGCTTTCTCCTACAACAGCTGCAATACGCTCTTTCATTTCACGTGCTGCTTTGTTGGTAAAAGTTAAGTTTAATATATTAAAAGCATCTACACCACTTTTCATTAAATGGGCAATTCGGTAAGTTAAAACCCTAGTTTTACCAGAACCTGCACCTGCAATAATAATCATAGGTCCTTCTAATTGAAGTACTGCTTCTTTTTGTGAAGGGTTTAATTCGTCTAAATAATTTGCCAAAATATTAAAGTATTAAGTAATGAAAACCGTGCGCTTTTATTAGAAAGTATAATCTAAAAGCAAGTCCAAAAATAAGGGTTCATTTCATGGGATGCAATAAAAGTTATCGACAGTTTTCGAATTAAAAACTTTGTTTACTTTAGCGAAGTCAATTTTTAGCATTTTATTTTTATGATGAATACTTTTTTAACACTAATATCATATGTTATGCCTGCATTGGTTGTAGGTTTAGTTGCTTATTATTTATTTCGTATGCATTTTATAAATGAACAAAATAGAAGGAATTTTGAGTTGCTAAAAGCGACTAAAAAAGAGACTTTACCATTAAGAATTCAAGCATATGAGCGTTTGGTATTGTTTCTAGAAAGAATTAATCCTAGTAATTTATTAATAAGAATAAAACCGGTTGGCGAAACAAAAGAAGCTTATTATGATTTATTACGAGGGACGATAGTTCAAGAATATGAACATAATTTAAGTCAGCAAATTTATATTTCCGAAGAAAGTTGGAATTTGATTACGACTGCTAAGAATACTACGGTGCAAATTTTAAGTGATGTTGCAGCAGATGTATCTGTTAAAAATTCTCAAATGTATAGAGAGGCCGTATTAAAAAAAATGCTGAATATTAACCCTCCGTCTGCTGTTGCAATTTCTATTATAAAAAAGGAAGTTATGGAATTGATGTCTTAATACATTGGAGGATTCATCATTTAATTTAGACCGATGATTAAAAAAAAAGTTAAGATGAGGATAAAAATAACTTCATCTTAACTTTTCAATGCAGTTTTAAAACTAATTATAGAATATCAATACTTCTTGCAGGCTTTTGTTTTGCTTCCTCTTTTTTAGGTAAAATAATTTTTAGAATACCATCCTTGTAATTAGCACCAATTTTGTCATCATCTACACTTTCAGGTAAGGTAAAGGTTCTTTTGAACGACGAATATCCAAACTCTCTACGAGTATAATTTTCATCTTTATGTTCTTCTTCTTTCTTTTTCTCAGTTGAGATTGATAATATTTGGTTATCAAGATTCAATTGGAAATCTGATTTTTTAAGACCTGGAAC
>JBHOTE010000008.1:0-61274 GCA_042584125.1 Bacteroidota bacterium | reverse complement strand
AATTACTCTTTGTTTTTTGTAACTTTAAATAAAAAAGCTGTGCTTCGTAAAATTTTCAAAGATATATTTTCCTTATTCTTTCCAATAAGATGTATTTGCTGCGCTAATAGTTTAACTGAAAACGAAACAAATATTTGCACTTATTGCAGACATGATTTGCCTTTTAGCAACTATACATCCACTCCAAAAAACCTGATGGAAAAATCGTTTTATGGAAGAATTCCCATAAATGCGGCAACCGCTTTATTTTTATTTCAGAAAAAAGGAAAGGTTCAAAAACTAATACATGAATTGAAATATAAAAACAATACTGAAGTAGGAATATTTGCAGCAAACATTCTCGGAAATCAAATTCTTAACAGTACTCGTTTTGGGAAAATTGATTTTATAGTACCCGTTCCGCTTCACAAAGACAAATTAAAAAAGAGAGGCTACAATCAGAATACTTCGTTTGGACAGCAATTAGCAAAAATTTTAAACGCAACATACCAACCTCACGTTTTGATTAAAACAGAAGACTCACAAAGTCAGACAAAAAAATCGAGATACAACAGATGGGAAAATCTTAGAAATAATTTTTTACTAAAAGAACCCTTCATTTTTGAAAACAGCACCATTTTGTTAATAGATGATGTAACCACAACTGGCGCAACTATTGAAGCCTGTTGTTTAGAATTATTAAAAGCCAAAAACACAAAAATTTGCATTGCTACAATTGCCCATGTAGAATAACACAAAAAAACTCAAAGTTTTATATTTTGTTAAACTCATAGTTTTAAGAGTATTCAACTCTTTTTCCCTATCTTATTCGGTAAATAAATTGTTAATTTGTAGCCTAAAACACAAACTTTTTTTCAGTGAAGAATCTGATTGCATTTTTATTAGTTGCCGGAATTATTATAGGAAGTACCACAAGATGTGCTCGTAGAGGATCTCCTAACGGCGGACCAAAAGACAGCCTTTCACCAATTATGGTTACTGCAGAGCCTGAATACAAATCGATTTATTTTAAAGAAAAAAGAATTAAATTATCTTTTGATGAATATGTAAAATTTAAAGATTTATTCAAACAATTAATCATTTCTCCACCACTAAAATATGCTCCAGTAATTAAACCTTTAGGTAGTGCTAGTAAAGAAATTACTATTGATTTATTAGACACTTTGAAAGAAAACACTACCTATTCCATAAATTTTGGAAACAGTATTGTAGACAACAATGAAGGAAATAAATTAGGAAGTTTTAAATATGTATTTTCTACAGGGAGTTATGTTGATTCATTAGAAATTCATGGCGATATAAAAGATGCTTTTGAAAAGGAACCAGCAGAAAACATCGCTGTAATGCTATATGAAATAAACGAAACCTATACGGATTCTACTGTTTACAAAGAAAAACCAATTTATGTTACAAATACTTTAGACTCTACCTTTTTTAATATTACCAACGTAAAGCCAGGAACCTATCAACTTATTGCTTTAAAAGATTTTAATAATAATTTTATCTACAACCCAAAACAAGATAAAATAGGCTTTTTAGATAAACCTATTCAACTTCCTACGGATTCTACTTTTCATTTAGATTTATTCCAAGAAACTTTAGATTTTAAAATATTAAAACCTTTGGAAAATAAAATCGGGAAAATAATTTTTGGTTACGAAGGAATTCCTGACTCTTTAGACATTAAATTATTATCCGAAACACCTGAAGATTTTAGAAGTTTCCTTAACAAAGATGCTAAAAGCGATACCTTAAATTTTTGGTTTACACCATTTGATGCAGATTCATTGCAGTTTCAAGTAAAAACAAAAGATTTAGATACCATTTATACAGTACAACTAAGAACCTCTAAAATAGACTCCTTACTTTTAAACACCACTGTTAAAGGTGTATTACACCCTAAAGATACTTTTGCCATAACAGCAAATATACCTTTTGACAGTATTAAAAATAACAATATTACCATTATTGATAAAGATACATTGGCCATTCCATTTCAAACATTCTTAGACAAAAGCAAAACAAAACTTTCTATATATTTTGATAGAAAAAGGAACGAAAACATCCAAATAGATATCTTACCAAATTTATTTGTTGACTGCCAAGGTGAAACAAATGACACGCTACAATACAAACTAAAAACCTTAGATATTGAAGATTATGCCACCTTAAAAGTTGGAATCAAAAATATTAAGAAATTCCCTATCATGGTTGATCTAATAACTACAAAAGGAGAATTAATTGAACGTAAGTATTCTAACAAAGAAACCCATTTCACCTTCAATGACATCACTCCAAGCACCTATTTAATTAGGATAACTTTTGATTCTAACAATAACAAAAAATGGGATACTGGAAGTTTCTTACATAAAACACAACCAGAAAAAATTATTTATTTCAATAAAGAATTAAAACTTAGAGCCAATTGGACTGTGAATGAAATATTTGATATAAACAACCCAAGCCCAATCTTACCAAAAGAGGATGAAAACTCCCAATTTCCACTCAGAAGATAATTTGTTATAGCTATTGTTTATTTTTCAACAACCTTCTCTATGTCTGGCTTTGAAGAAAATTTTTTAGAAACCCATTTAAACCCATAAAAACCAACTGCAAAAGCAATAATTACCCAAATTATTTTTAAAATTCCGCCTTTCATTTTTCTATTTTTAAATTACACCAATTTTCTTAAGGCTAGCAAAACACCTAAATGAATACCTTCATGAAAAGAATTAAAACTTGTAGCAGATTCTATATCTGTTAAAGTAACATCAACACTAGTAGTATAATCAGAATATTCTTTAAACAAACCTGCATTATAATCTTTTTCAAACTGAACTGGCAAACTCACAAACAAAGCTTTAATTTCTTCAAACTCTTCTGTTGTAACCTCTTTATTAGGAGCTGTTCCTTTTTTATAAGTATCAATCATTTCGTCAGATACAGTACAAGGCAAACCAGACAATCTATAGCAAAGTAACTGTTGCGTTACTACTAAATGAGCAATATTCCACGCAATATTATTATTAAATCCTTCTGGTGTTTTATTTAACTGCTCTATGGTTAATCCGCTAATTAATTTTAGCATTAAAGCCCTTCCCTTACTTAAATGTGTAAATTGATGTTTCATCTTAAAAATATTTTGTTCAAATTTTTGATAAAAGTATTGAATTTTAAACAGAAAACAAGTTATTTTTGGACTCATAAATTCAATTTTTGCTGACTTATGAAAAAATTATATTACCTAAAAACTTGCGATACTTGTCGAAGAATTTTAAAAGAAATTAATTTAGAAGGCATAGAACTTCAAGAAATAAAAGAGCAAGCAATAACAGTGAAACAAATTGAAGAAATGTATGCATTGTCTAATAGTTATGAAGCGCTATTTAGCAAAAGAGCTCAAAAGTACAAACAGATGGGATTAAAAGACCAAATCTTATCTGAGCAAGACTACAAACAATTAATTTTAGAAACCTACACCTTTTTAAAACGTCCGGTTGCCATAATTGAGGATAAAATCTTTATTGGAAACAGTAAAAAAAATATTGAAGCTTTAACAGCGGCTATTAACGTCTGTAAATAGCCATCAAATTATTTGCCTCAGTTTGTGCGCTCCAACTATTTTCAATGCTTTGTTGCGCCTCCGTACCCAAGTGTGGCAAAATACCTTTACATAGTTTTTCTAACAAGTTTGACAGTTCATTTTCATTAGCAATATCAAACAAATAACCGTTCTTATTTTCTTCAATAATATCTGAATGTACCCCTACATTTCTTGTAGCAATTACATTACAACCACAAGCCATCGCTTCAGCACAAACCAAAGAAAATCCTTCTGTAAAAGAGGGTACTACTACAGAATGTGAAGCTTGATAATATGAAATAATTTCTGGTGTTTCTTTTATAAAATAAACCTGATCTTCTATCTTATATTCTGTCACAATATTCCGAAGCACTTCTAAAAACTCTGGCTTATCAACTTTTCCGACAATGACCAAAGCCCAATCAGAATATTTTTTTAAAATAGGTGCTATTGTTTCTAAAAGTACTTTTTGCCCTTTAGACTTACGCACTCTTCCTGCACAAGTAATTGTATAGCTTTGCTTTATCTCTGTCCGTTTTTCATTTGCCTTGGGTTTAAATTTCTGTATATCAACCCCATGCCCAACAACTTCAGAAGGATAAGCTAATTTTTCTTGCATTCCTTTGGTTAAAGCTACAACAACATCCGATTTTTTCAACAAAAAATTTGTCAAACCAGAAGGCTTGGATTCTGCATGTCGTGTAGAAATTAACTTAAAATTCCCGCCAATCATTCTAAATAGCAAAGCACGCATCATTTCATTATTTCTATGACAATGCATCACAAAATATTTTCTTGAAACAACAAGTTTTAATAATTTAAAAAATGAAATTTTTTGTCCCTTTACACCATAACCATAGATGTAAGAATTGAAATCATTTAAAAAAAACGGGAAAACATTTTCAATACTGCGGGTTACCCCTGTTCTTCTTCTATGAAAATGTGTGTGAACTAAAATAGGTTTCAGCTGCATAGACGATTAAGCAAATTTTCTCTGAATTAAAACAATAAATCGCTCTTCATATTCTTCTTTTTCCGACCAATCATAATCAGGTTTCACCATTTTATTTATAAACTTAAGCGCTTCTTTTTCTTTCTTAAAAGAATTTAATTGTGAGACCACACGGTTAAAATCTTCCTGACTACCATCAAATAAATTTTTCACAAAAGCAATCCTATCATTCAAACCTATTTGAATATTAGCCTGAGTTAAAGTATCGTTAAGTGATTTTTTGGGCTCTAACCGAACCGAATTTTCAAAAATATCAGTAGCTACATCAACCGAAATAGTATCTTTTAACTCTTCCTCCAAGGTCATTTTAGCTTTCTTAACTGGCACCTCTTCTTTAATAGAAAACAAATTAGGAACTTCTTCTTTTTCTTCAACTACTTTTTCTTCAACAGGTGCTTCAGTTGTTAAGTCACTAATAGACTCTTCTACTAGAATAGGTTCCACATTTTTAGATTTCTCCGAAATATTTTCTTCTTCAATAATTTTCACAGGCACCTCTGTTGTTAAATCACCAATCGATTCTTCCACCAAAATAGGCTCTAAATCCACAGGTTCTTCTAATACTTTTTCCTTTTCAACAGGAATATCTGTTGTTAAATCGCTAATTGTTTCTTCAACTAAAATAGGATCCAAATCTACAAACCCCTCCAAAATTTCTTCTTTAGATTCTGTATTTGAAGGTGATTCAGCCACAAATCTATCTACAAATTCCAACACTGCCAGGCGCTCATAAATATCTTTTGCTTTATTTTTTAAAGCAATTACATCCGCTTTATTTTTCATTTGTAAAACAGAATGAGCAATACTAATTAATTCCGATTCTAGTTTTTTGTGCATAACTTTGATAATTTTAAGCGATTACCTGTATTATTTTAATAAATTTGTGAAACTTGGTTGGAAAGTTACCAATCTTAATTCAAGTTTTAAAATTACAAAATGTTTCTCGAAAATACAGTAAATCATACAGAACAATTTGGTTGGATAGAAGTGATTAGCGGATCTATGTTTTCAGGAAAAACTGAAGAACTTATTAGACGATTAAAACGTGCTCAAATAGCCAAACAAAAGGTAGAAATTTTTAAGCCTGAAGTAGACAATCGTTACGATCCTGAATTGGTAGTTTCTCATGACGCCAATGAAATTCGTTCCACCCCTGTTCCTTCTGCATCTAACATTCGTTTACTAGCAAATGATGTAGAGGTTGTTGGTATTGATGAAGCTCAATTTTTTGATGATGAAATAGTTACCGTTTGTAACGATTTAGCCAATCGTGGTATTCGTGTAATAGTAGCTGGATTGGATATGGATTTTAAAGGGAACCCTTTTGGACCCATGCCTGCGTTAATGGCCACTGCTGAATATGTTACTAAAGTACATGCCATTTGTACCAAAACAGGAAATTTAGCACATTACAGTCACCGAACTAACTCAAATGAAAAACTTGTCATGCTAGGTGAAACAGAAAACTACGAACCTTTGAGTCGAGCTGCCTATTACAAAGCAGTAAACAAAAAAAATAATTAAGGTATAGTAAAAAACATATAGGATGAGCAACTCCCATGTGAGCGTGTTAGAAATAAACCTAAACTCTCTCAAACATAACATCTCTTATTTTAGAAAAAAAATAAAACCACAAACTAAATTATTAGGAGTGGTAAAAGCTTTTTCTTACGGCCATGACGCTATTGAAATAGCCAAAACACTAGAAGACCTAAAAATAGATTATTTAGCTGTTGCTTATGCTGATGAGGGAATTTCATTAAGAGAAAACGGAATTAAAACTCCCATTTTAGTATTACACCCTCAAATTCAAAATTTCTCGAAAATTATTGAATACCAGCTAGAGCCAAACCTGTACTCAAAAAAAACCTTGACATCTTTTATTGACATTTGTGAAGAAAAAAAATTGAAGGAATATCCAATACATTTAAAATTCAACACAGGATTAAATCGTTTAGGTTTTGCTCTAAATGAAATAGAAGAAATACTTCCCCTGCTAAGCAACAATACCATTAAAATCACTTCTCTATTTTCACATTTAGCAGCTAGTGAAGACCCACAGGAAAATGAATTCAGCAAAAAACAAATTGCAAAATTTAAAATAATCTCTAAAAAAATTACTGATTACTTACCGTACACCCCAATACTTCATATGGCAAATACTTCGGGAATTATTAACTTTCCTGAAGCTCATTTTGACATGGTTCGTTTAGGAATTGGCATGTATGGCTTTGGTAATGATCTAAAAGAAACAGCTCAACTAAAAAATGTAGGAAGCTTAAAAACCACTATTTCTCAAATTCATAAAATACAAAAAGGAGATACCCTTGGATACAACAGAGCCTTTACTGCTAAAACCGAAACTACAACAGCTACTCTACCTATTGGACATGCCGATGGTATAAGTAGAAAATTAGGAAACGGTATAGGTTCTGTAAGAATAAACAAACAACAATGTCCCATTATCGGAAATGTTTGTATGGACATGATTATGGTTGACATTACAAACGTAGAATGTAAGGAAGGTGATGAAGTTGTTATTTTTGACCATCAAGAAATGCTAAATAAATTAGCTAGAAATTCTGGAACCATCTCATATGAATTACTTACTGGGATCTCTCAAAGAATTCCAAGAATAATTACAAAATAAGCTTCACCAAACAATAGCTACCATTCACCGACATATAATTCCACTTCAACGAAAAATAGAATATAAATCTTCAATTCATCTGTAATTTGGTTCTCAGAACAAATAAAAACAGAATATTATGTCACGATCTTTCTCTAAGCCTAATCAAAAAATTTCAGAAACGATTAATACTAAATTTGAAAATTTAAATAATTTACAAAAAATAGCTGCCATGTGTGTTTTAACAGTAGCAACGGCATCATTTTTTCATTTGGTTCATTTTATTATAGAAACAGGAATAACCAACTAAAATCAATATTATTTTTTATTAGCTTAAAACCCAAATTAATTTAAAACTTATACCTAATGGGATTTTTTAAAGATTTTAAGGCCTTTTTAATGAAAGGAGATATTGTAAGTTTAGCAACTGCAGTAATTATTGGTGGTGCATTTAAAACTATTGTAAGTTCACTTGTAAAAGACGTTATAATGCCCGTAGTAGGTGTTTTTATGGGTGGCAAAAACGTAAACGATTTATTCTTTACTCTTGACGGTAGTTCACATGAAACCTTAAAATCGGCACAAGAAGCCGGAGTTGCAGTAATGACTTATGGTAACTTTGTACAAGCCATTATAGATTTTGTAATAATAGGTTTTGTGATATTCATGTTCTTAAAAGCTTACGAAAAAACAAAGAAAAAAGAAGTGCCTGCTCCTGCAGCACCAAAAGGACCTTCGCAAGAAGATTTGCTTACAGAAATTAGAGATTTATTGGCAAAAAAATAAATATATAATAGTACACAGTTGTTATACAACTATCTTTGGGGAGGTAGTTCTAACGTAGCAATCTGTTTAAAGGCTACCTTTGAAAGGTAGCCTTATTTTTTTCCCTCTACAACTACTACAATCTCACCTTTCAACGTATTTTCAGTAAAATATTTGATTACCTCCTCTACTGTTCCTCGTTTGGTTTCTTCAAACATTTTAGTCAATTCTCTTGAAACAGAAATTTGTCTATCTGTCCCAAAGTATTCTCCAAAATGAGTTAAGGTCTTTAATAATTTATGAGGAGATTCATAAAAAATCATGGTTCTTGTTTCTTCAGCTAAAATTGTCAAACGCGTTTGCCTTCCTTTTTTAACAGGTAAAAAACCTTCAAACACAAATTTATCATTTGGCAATCCACTATTTACCAAAGCTGGCACAAAAGCAGTGGCACCAGGCAAGCATTCTATTTCAACCCCAGCCTGCACACATGCTCTAGACAATAAAAACCCAGGATCTGAAATTGCAGGTGTTCCTGCATCAGAAATCAAAGCTACCGATTCACCACTTTGAATTCGAGCAACAATTCTATCTGTCATTTTATGCTCATTATGCATATGGTGACTCATCATTTGCGTTTCTATTTCAAAATGCTTCAATAATTTTCCCGAAGTACGTGTGTCTTCTGCTAAAATTAAATCTGCTTCTTTTAAAATTCGAATGGCACGAAAAGTCATGTCTTCTAAATTTCCAATGGGTGTAGGTACTAAATAAAGTTTTGCTTCCAAGATTCTTAATTTGTGGTCAAAGTTAAGGAAGATTTATTTTAGATAATTTGCTATATAACTATTTATCTAATCCTCCAATATTTCAAGTTGTTTTATAATCTGCTCTTTAGTAACAGGATACTTTTTTTGATTTCGAATGGTTTGATAAACATCTTCAAAAACATGCATATAATTAGAATTCTCTGCTTGAGTTTTTTCTTTTTTTACTTCAGCGTTTTCCATCGTTGTTAAAACCCCTTCATCAGCCAAAGACTCAACTCCAAATTTCACATCGGTTGGCAACATACCTTGTTTCAATTGTTCTTCCTGAACATCACAACGCTTTTTCACATAAGAGCCATTCGTTCCGTGTACCACAAATGCTTTTTGCGCATCTGCAACCAACAGACTTACTGTTAAAAAAACCTGCAATCCATTTTTATATTGAAATTGAACAGTTGCAAAATCATCAATCTTTGAATTGGGTCTATTTGCTTTTTTAAACTTTGTCCATTTTTCAGGAAAACCAAACAATACAATTGCGGCATCCACTAAATGTGGTCCTAAATTGTATAACAATCCGTTTCCTGGTAATGCCGATTCTTTATAAACATTATCAGAAATCGCTAAATTGTATCGGTCATAACGAATATGGGCTTCTACCAAATTCCCCAAAATGCCAGATTCCACAACCTTTTTCACTGATAAAAAATCGCTATCATACCTCCTATTTTGAAAAGGCATAATCTTCACTTGTTGCTTTTCTGCTTCATCAAAAAGAATCCTCGCCTCTTCAGATGTAACTGTAAAAGGTTTCTCAACCAAAATATGTTTTTTAGATTGAATTGCTTTCAATGCAAATTCAAAATGAGTGGGACTTGGTGTATTAATCACAATCAATTCAATATCCTTTTCTTCAAAAATAGCATTAACAGAATCGTAACTTTTAATTGTTGGATAAACCTGTTGTGCTTTTTTCTTTGATCTTTCTACAACACCTGTCAATTCAAAACCCTCATGTAAATTCAAAAAAGGACAATGAAACAAAGTTCCTGACATTCCAAAAGATAAGACTCCTGTTTTAATAGATTTTTTCATAAAAATACTTCCAAAATTTTAGGTAAATATACTCGTTAAATTTAAAAGAAAAACCAAAGTCAAATTACAAGTTAGCCTATAGAAATTGAAACAATAATAATTCACTTTTAGAATTCCCTAATTCCACAATTAAGTGTAAATTTGCACATCTTTAAAAAGAGACAATTTTAACAGAGCATCAAGCTTTTATAAATACAATACAATGTACAGAAGTCATACGAACGGCGAATTAAGAATCGATAATATTGGACAAGAGGTAACCTTATCAGGTTGGGTACAAAAATCTAGAGATAAAGGATTCATGATTTGGGTTGATTTAAGAGACCGTTATGGTATCACGCAATTGATTTTTGATGAAGATCGTACTGAAAAATCTGTCATAGAAAAAGCAAAAACTTTAGGACGTGAATTTGTCATTCAAGTAAAAGGGACTGTGATTGAACGTCAATCTAAAAACAAAAATATTCCTACAGGAGAAATAGAAATTTTAGTTGAATCTCTTGAAATTCTAAACACGGCATTGGTTCCACCTTTTACAATTGAAGATGAAACAGATGGTGGTGAAGAATTAAGAATGAAATATCGTTATTTAGATATTCGTAGAAACCCTGTGAAGGAGAGTTTGATTTTTAGACATAAAGTAAGTCAAGAAGTTCGTAATTTCTTATCAAACGAAGACTTTATTGAAGTTGAAACGCCCTATTTAATTAAATCTACTCCCGAAGGAGCCCGTGATTTTGTGGTACCATCTCGTATGAATGAAGGTCAATTTTACGCTTTACCACAATCTCCTCAAACCTTCAAGCAGCTATTAATGGTTGGTGGAATGGATAAATATTTTCAGATTGTAAAATGTTTTAGAGATGAAGATTTACGTGCAGACAGACAACCAGAATTCACTCAAATTGACTGTGAAATGGCTTTTGTTGAACAAGAAGATATTTTAAATATTTTTGAAGGTTTGACTCGTCACTTATTGAAAGAAATTAACGGAGTTGAAGTAGATAAATTCCCAAGAATGTTGTTTGATGATGCGATGCGTTTGTATGGAAATGACAAACCAGATATTCGTTTTGGAATGGAGTTTGGCGAATTAAACGATGTTGTAAAACATAGAAATTTTAAAATATTTGATGAAGCAGAATTGGTAGTCGGAATTGCCGTACCAGGAGGAGCTTCTTATACAAGAAAAGAAATTGACAAATTAGTTGATTGGGTTCGTCGTCCACAAGTGGGTGCTTTAGGAATGGTATATGTAAAATGCAATGAAGATGGAACTTTCAAATCTTCTGTAGATAAATTTTATAACCAAGACGATTTAGCAAAATGGGCTGAAAAAACAGGAGCAAAACCTGGTGATTTAATTTGTGTTCTTTCTGGTATTACCAACAAAGTACGTGCGCAATTAAGTGCTTTACGAATGGAGTTGGCAGAACGTTTAGGCTTGCGTAAACCAAATGAATTTGCACCGTTATGGGTAATCGACTTCCCATTATTAGAATTAGATGAAGAAACTGGTCATTACCACGCAATGCACCATCCATTTACATCACCTAAACCAGGACAGTTAGAATTATTGGATACAAATCCAGCTGCTGTAAAAGCAAATGCTTACGATTTAGTTTTAAATGGAAATGAAATTGGTGGAGGATCTATTCGTATCCATGATAAAGCTACTCAAGCCATAATGTTAAAACATTTAGGCTTTTCAGAAGAAGAAGCAAAAGCACAGTTTGGTTTCTTAATGGATGCCTTTGAATACGGAGCACCTCCACATGGTGGATTGGCTTTCGGTTTAGATAGATTAGTTGCAATTTTAGCGGGTAAAGAAACCATTCGTGATTTTATTGCTTTCCCTAAAAATAATTCTGGTAGAGATGTCATGATTGATGCGCCTGCAAAGCTAGACGATGTACAACTATCTGAATTAAATTTACAACTAAATATAAAAGAAGCCTAAATTTTAAATCCCACTATTTAAGTGGGATTTTTTATCTTTATAAAGATGTCACCACAAAAGAAAAACTTAATTACAAAATTCCTGATTTGGAAATACAAGCACATTACCAATCAGCAATTTATTTACTTAGTAAGTATTCTAATTGGCTTACTTTCAGGATTAGCAGCTGTTACCATAAAAAACTTAACACATCTTATTCAAGAAGGACTAGATTATGGTTTTATCCAAAATTATCACAAAGCTTTCTATTTTATTTTTCCTCTAATCGGACTTTTTATCACCTTACTAATAATTAAGTATGTTTTAAAAAGAAAAGTTTCTCATGGTATTCCATCTACACTCCATGCTATTTCCAAAAGGAAAGGGATTATGGAGCGTTCAAAAATATACAGTTCAGTTCTTACGGCACCCATCACGGTTGGTTTTGGAGGATCTGTTGGACTGGAAGGGCCTACTGTAGCAACAAGTGCTGCCATTGGATCTAACATATCAAGAGTATTTCATTTGAACCAAACCTCTAGAACCTTGCTAATTGGAGCAGCTGCAGCTGCAGCTATGTCGTCTATTTTTAAGGCTCCTATTGCTGCCATCGTATTTGCTGTAGAAATTTTTAGTCTTGACTTAACTTTGGTTTCATTAATACCCTTATTATTAGCTTCTATCTCAGCAATATTAACTTCCTATTTTTTCTTAGGTGATGATTCTCTTTTGCATTTTCAATTGAAAGATAAATTTACACTTATGGACACCGGGTTTTATGTTATACTAGGTGTAACTTGCGGACTGATATCTGTATATTTCAGTAAAGTTTATTTTGGCATTAGTAATTTCTTTTCAAAATTTACCAACCCTTATAAAAGATTGCTAATTGGTGGGCTTGGACTTGGTGTTATTGTGTATTTTATTCCACCGCTTTTTGGGGAAGGATTTAAAACAATAAATAATTTACTAAATGAAAATGTTACGAAAGTTTTCAGTCAAAATTTTTTCAACTTAATAACTGATAACAATTGGATTATCATCTTATTTTTAGCAGGCCTAGTATTATTTAAAGTTATTGCTACCTCTATTACTTTTGGAGCTGGTGGTGTTGGTGGTGTATTTGCCCCTTCATTATTTACAGGAAGTGTTACAGGGTATGTTTTTGCGCTGTTTTGCAATACTTTAGGGCTCTCAGAAAACCCACTTTCTTTAAGTAATTTTTCATTGGTTGGTATGGCAGGATTAATGGCAGGAGTATTGCACGCACCATTAACAGCTATTTTCTTAATTGCAGAAATTACCAGTGGACACGAATTATTTATTCCATTAATGATAACAGCAGCAATTTCATTTGTCATCACCAAAAAATACATTCCTTTTAATATTTACGCATCGGAATTGGCAAAAAAAGGAGAGTTAATTACACATGATAAAGACAAAAATGTGTTGATGTTAATGGACATCGACAAGGTTATTGAAACCAACTTTATTTCTTTAACTCCAGAAATGACACTTGGATATATTGCAAAAGAAGCAGTTGCTAAATCATCCCGAAATAATTTTCCAGTTGTTAATGATGAAAATGAATATTTGGGTGTTTTATTGTTAGATGATATCCGAGGAATAATGTTTGACCAAAGCTTATATGACACAATTTCTGTAGGAGATTTAATGCACAACTCTCCTGAGGTGATCTATTATGAAAAAGACACTATGAAAGTTATCATGAAAAAGTTCCAAGACACTAGTGCATGGAATTTACCTGTTGTGAAAAGAGGAAAATATGAAGGTTTCATCTCAAAGTCACGTTTACTATCTGCTTACCGTAGAAAATTAATAGAAGTTACTAACTAACTTTTGATTCAAAAAACATGAAAATACTTATTAAAATAGTTCTTGTTATTGTCATCGGTTTTTTAGGAACCGGTATCTATTTACAACAAGTTAGAGATAATAGCTCTGAAAAATATATGGGAATTGGAGTTCTTATTCTTGCGTTCATATTAATTCCTATGTTTGTTTACCATAGGTACAAAGGCAAAGATTTGACCAAATACTCTTTTAAGAACATGCAAGGCCCTGAAGAAAAGAAGAAGTAGTTGTGGGTAAGAAAAACTAAAGACTTCTTTTTTAATTTAAATTTCGTTTTTCAATAAAAAAACGTTTCATAAGTTTGCTACATTCTTCCTCCAAAACCCCACTAGTTACTTTAGTTTTAGGATGTAAAGTCGTTTTATAATTAACAAATCCTCGCTGCACATCTGAAGCCCCATAAACAATTCTTCCTATTTGTGTCCAATAACTAGCTCCAGCACACATTTGGCAAGGTTCTAAAGTCACATACAAAGTACAATCTTTTAAATATTTTCCGCCTAAAAAATCAGCAGCAGCAGTAAAAGCCTGCATTTCAGCATGCGCAGTAACATCATTCAAAGTCTCTGTCAAATTATGACCCCGAGCAATTATTTTATCATTGGCTACAATAACAGCACCTACAGGAACTTCTCCTCTCTCAAAAGCCAATTCAGCTTCTAATAAAGCACGTTTCATAAAATAGGTATCATCAAAAGGGTTTATCATATCACAAATATATAGTATTTCTATAATTCATAACTGAACAAATTCTTGATTATTCCCATAAATATTCGACGATGATTTCAACAAACAAACAATTCAACAATTAAACAGCTACACAATTAAACAATTATCGTAATTTTGAGCCCGTGAAATACAACTTATTAGAACATATAAATAATCCCTCTGATTTAAAAAAAATTAGTGAAAAACAACTGCCTGAATTAGCAGCTGAGCTAAGAGATTATATTATTTCTATTTTAGCAACAAAAGCAGGTCACTTGGGAGCTAGCTTAGGTGTAGTTGAACTAACTATTGCCTTGCATTATGTATTTAACACGCCAAAAGATGCGCTAATATGGGATGTAGGACATCAAGCCTATGCACATAAAATTTTAACTGGAAGAAGAAAAGAATTTTACACAAACCGACAATTCAAAGGAATAAGTGGTTTCCCTAAAATGACTGAAAGTATTTATGATGCTTTTGGAACAGGACATTCTTCAACTTCTATTTCTGCCGCATTAGGAATGGCTATGGCTTCTCAAATAAAAGGAGAAACTGAAAAGCAACATATTGCTGTTATCGGAGATGCCTCAATTGCCTCAGGAATGGCTTTTGAAGGTTTGAACCATGCAGGAGTATCCAAGGCTAATTTATTAGTAATACTAAATGATAATGCTATAGGAATTGATCCAAGTGTTGGTGCATTGAAAGAATATTTAATGAAAGCCAAAGTTGGTTATAAACCCAAACAAAGTAATATGATTGAAGCGTTAAACTTCAATTACACAGGTCCAATAGACGGTCATGATTTATCAGGAATTGTAAAAGAATTAAAACGCCTTCAAAAAATAAAAGGGCCTAAATTTTTACACATAATTACAACAAAAGGAAAAGGGCTAAAAAAAGCAGAACAAGAACAAGTTACTTACCACGCGCCTGGGACATTTGATAAAAAAACTGGCGAAATTAAAACGAAAGATACCTCTAATGACCCTCCTAAATATCAAGATGTATTTGGACATACTTTAGTAGAATTAGCTAAAAAAAATAAAAAAATTATAGGAATTACTCCGGCAATGCCAACAGGTAGTTCTTTAAAATATATGATTGAAGCTTTTCCAGAAAGAGCCTTCGATGTTGGAATTGCAGAACAACATGCTGTAACATTAGCAGCTGGAATGGCTAGCCAAGGAATGATTCCTTATTGCAACATCTACTCTACTTTTATTCAAAGAGCCTATGATCAAATTATTCATGATGTAGCTATTCAAAACTTACCCGTCATTTTTTGTTTAGATCGTGCTGGTTTGGTAGGTGAAGATGGGGCTACTCATCATGGTGTTTTTGATATTAGCTTTTTACGCTGCATTCCTAATCTTAGTATTTTTGCCCCCATGAACGAAAGTGATTTAAGGAATATTCTATACACAGTGCAATTAGGTGAGTTAAAAACCCCAATTGCAATTCGTTATCCAAGAGGAAGAGCTACCACCATGAATTGGAAAAATTCAATGCAAAAAATACCCTTTGGCAAAGGAAGAATTTTAAAAGAAGGCACCTCATTAGCCATACTTTCAATTGGAACTATTGGAAATAAAATCGAAACAGTTATTAATGAGTTTTCTACTGTTGAAAAAGAAAAAATAGCGCATTATAACTTGCTTTTTATAAAACCTTTAGACGAAAAATTACTTAATACCATATTCAATAAATTTGATAAAATTATTACCATTGAAGACAATGCAATAAAAGGAGGCTTTGGAAGTGCTGTTTTAGAATTTGCTCATGAAAATAATTTCAACAACACATCTATTAAAACCATTGGTATTCCAGATCAATTTATTGAACAAGGATCTATTAGCGAATTGAATGAAAGTATCTTTTTAGATAATATTTCTTTAAAAAACCTTATTCAAATAAATTTATAATCTTTGGCATTTTTTTTGCAGCTTAATTTTTTTTAATTCAATATGAAATACATACTTTTTAGTTTTTTAATATTTTCCTTAAGCTTACCCGCATATTCTTCCGTTGAAATAGATTCTGTTTTACAGGAGCCTAATGAAATAATTTCTGTAAGTCAATGGGCATTGAAAAAAAATGTGGGTTTAATTTTAACCCAAACCGCTTTTGTTAACTGGAATTCTGGAGGAGATAATTCTGTTGCTGGTATTGCTAATGCAGAAGTAGAATATAACTATAAAAAGAAAGGTGTTTTTTGGGACAATAGAGCTAGAGTTAGATATGGTTTGAACAAAAAAGAAGGTAATGGAGTAAGAAAAACAGACGATATTATTGAAATCACCTCAAATTTTGGACATCGAAGAAGTGAAAATTCTTCATGGTACAACTCTGCCCGTTTTAATTTCAGAACTCAATTTTCCAATGGATATAAATACTCGAGTAAAGGCAGAGGTAATGCCATCTCAAAATTCTTTTCTCCTGCATATATTTTTCTCGGTATTGGAACTCAATACACTGATAAATCAAAAAAATACAAAATTTATATTTCACCTATTACCAACAAAACAACTTTAGTTTTTAATCAAAGATTAGCAAATTCAGGAGCATTTGGAGTTGATAAAGCTATTTATGAAAATGATGTTTTAGTAAAGGAAGGTAGAAATTCCAAAATAGAATTTGGAACATTGTTTACCGGAGAATGGACTAAAGACATTATGGAGAATATTATTATGAATAACAAACTTGGATTGTATTCAGATTATTTAAATAAATATGGGAATATTGACTTAGATTGGGAACTTAGGTTTGATTTAAAAGTAAATAAATATGTTAAAGCCAACGTTGGAACACACATACTTTATGATGATGATGTAAAAGACAAAGAAACCTCTTCCCCAAAAGTTCAGTTAAAACAGCTTTTAGGTGTTGGACTCACCTATTCTTTTTAATCGAATTTAAAACGCAATACAAATTCATGCGTACCACTTGAGATTGTTCCAAAATCTGAAGTACCATATTCGTAAGCATATCCGAAATGAGTGTTTTCTAAAACCTTCAAAAACACCGAAGCAATAATAGAGGTATTTACCCTATAGGTAATTCCCGTTTCAATAGTATCTACTATATCTGCTGTTGCTGAAATATCAATCAGCGGAACTATACCTTCAACAAACCTAGCAAAAACAGAAGGTGTGATATCTAAGTTTTTATTAACCGTAAGTCGATATGAGCCCCCTGCATAAAGATGCATTTTTTCTTTAATCGTTGCTGTATAACTCCCTTTATCATCTAACAAAGGCTTCTGAACATCACTTAACAATAAATTTGGAGAAGATAGATGAAACGTATAGCGTTCTCCTTTTAAATAAGCTCCTACCCCTACTAAAGGACTGAATTCACTTACATTCTCTCCAAAAACTGGATCGTTTTCTATTCCTAATGAATTAAAATCTATGGCATGCATTGCGCCACCTACTTTCATACCAAAATACAAGTTATCTGTTTTATTTAACTGTAAATTGTAACTAACATCTATAGCAAAATCTGTTTGCTTTACTACATGAATTTTATCATTTACCACTGACAAACCAATTCCCAAATTATTTTTTAAAGCTTTAGAATAGGATAACATTTGTGTTACGGGATCATCTTGTAAGCCTAAAGATTCTTTTCTAAACCCTATATTTAGTTCACTCCCATCATTGACACCGGCATAGGCAGGATTTAAAATATTCATATTATATTTATACGACAGAAAACTTGGTGCTGTTTCCTGAGCTATTGCGCCAAATGACAACAATAATACTGCGAGAAGTAATTTATATTTTTTCATTTTAACTTTTTAATACTTAATATACACCCATCCTTTTTTCTGAAATGTTTCAGGATAATAAGAGGCTACTGGATTTGTTGAGTTGATGCTATAAATATAGGAACCAACTGGTAATTTTTTTGAACCACCTACATTAGAATAACCATCCCATCCATGCTGATTTGTAAAAGGATCTCCTTTAAACAATAAATTACCCGATTTATCATATACCTGTAATGTATTTACACCAAACATCTGTGCAATTTTATCATTTTGCCATGTGTCATTTACAAAATCTCCGTTTGGAGAAAATCCTTTGGATATTTCTACTTTTGTATCAATAGAATCATCACAAATATCACCAATACCATCCTTATCCACATCTAACTGATTTGGATTACTTGTCATAGAACAGTTATCAAATACATCTAATACCCCATCATTATCGTCATCATCATCACAAACATCACCGGCTCCGTCATTATCGTTATCTTCTTGATTTTCATTTGCTATAAACACACAATTATCTACCGTATTTAATATCCCGTCCATATCTGTATCTCCTATATTATCAAGAAATAAACCTGTATATAAACCTCGTCCAAAAGTAGCTGCCAACACTGTATTATCTTCAACTCGAAGCTGTAAGTCAGTAACTTTTACATCACTCATACCGTTGTAAGTTTGGATCCAATTAGGATAATTACTATCCCAATTATCCGTTTTCCAAACACCCAATTCTGTTCCTATAATTACTTCATTATTTACCTCAGGATTGCTAAGAATAGTTTTTACTGGAATATCGGGAAAATCACCTTCTTTATCGACCCAAGTAGCCCCTCCATTACTAGAATACCAAATATTAGTAACTCCATAATTATGAAAAGTTACAAAAATTTCATTTTCATCAACTCCAAATTCAATATCAGAAATACTTCCTAAAAAGCTTGGTCCAGTAATTTCAGACCAAACAGCATTGTTACCATTTGCATTCTCTACTAACAAAAGCTCCCCAAATTCAGTTCCTATCAACATTTTTGTGCTATTTGTTGTATATGGTGAAACTTCTATTGCCGTTGGTGATGATGTTAGAAAAGCATTTGACAAAGTAGCTTTTGTTGCTGATCCATTTTCAGGTATCGCAGTTAAATTAGCATATCTATAAATTTGATAAATTCCATTTTCTCGGTTTAAAAGATCTGACCCATTTGTATACAAAATATCTAAATTTGAATCTAAATCTGCTTGGTTGATGAAATCTCCATCTGATTCTTCATCTTGGTTTATTTCACGCCAATCTTCAATGGTAAAATCATAGAGCATAATGATATCATTAAAAACATAAGAAACTATCATATAATCTTCACCGACTTGATCTATAAAACAAGCAGCTCCATCACCTCCACTAATATCTTGAGACATATCAGGCTTTGTTTTACTTGGGTTCTTAAAGAAAGGAGTCCCGTTATCTTGAGTACCTCCCATAAAATATTCTTCCGCTTCTCTTGGCCCAATTGCAGCAGTATAAAATTGTGTGACATTATAGTCAAGTACCATCTTTGTGAATACAGACGAACTCGTTGGAGCCTCTTTTAATGAAGATGTATAATACACCCCTCCATCATTACCAAAAACGGCTTGATTATTATCTGTTGGCCTAAAAGTCATTACATGCTGATCTGCATGAACAACAGAGTAATTACCTGGACTAGTAGAATTCCACTTCGAAATTTGATCCCAACTAGCCCCACTATTTACAGAACGAAATAAATTAATTCCTCCAACATACAAAATATCATCATCTGTGGGATCACACTCTATCATTAAATTATAAAATGCTTGACCTCTGGTAAAGTCATCCGCATCAATACCATCATCAGAATCATTTGGTAAGTTTATTTCGACAGGATTTGTATCAAATCCGTCAACAGTACTGTAAATTTTTGGCTTGTTTTCCGTTGTTTGAGCTAAAACATATACTTTATTTGCATCCGAGTTAGAAACTTCGATTTCTGTTCTAGTAACATTTGAAATCCGAGCAACTTCAGTAAAGCTAGATCCATTTATAGAACTTAAAATAGCACCTCCTGCATCACCAAAATAATTACCCGTAGTTGATAACCAAATTTTATTATCAGCTCCAATTTCTAAATCATTGGGTTGTTGGGGGTGATTATTAAATTCAGGAATGCTAGGCTTAGACCAATTTTCACCTCCATCAACAGTTCTATAAACCCCATAATCTGAAGGCTCGCCTAAAAACGTAGTCAACGTCCCTCCATGTTTCCAATAAGAGGCTCCAACAGCAATAAATACTTCTGTATTGTTATTATTGTTATTCCAGGCAATAATATCTTGTACAAAATACGCTCCAGATACTAACTTCTGATTTGAATCTCCAGAAACAGCACCAAAATCTGCTCCAAATACTCTTGTCCAATTTACACCTCCATCGATAGATTTGTAAACTCCATTTCCTGTTACATCTCCGGATGTATAAAGTTCTCCTGTTCCTAAATAAAATATTTTTGAATTATTTGGATCTACCGTTATACAAGTTACAGACATATTACTCGGCACATTGATTACTCTAGTCCATCGAGAGGCTGAATCTGTAATGTCTTCATTTACCCATAAACCTCCACTAACACCGCCAGCAAAAACTCTATTACCAGAACTATCATTTGGATCAAATAATAAGCTTCGTGTTCTTCCTCCTACATTATTCGGACCTCTTTCCAACCAAGAATTCGAATTTGAATCACCTGGTGTTTTTTTTTGAGTTCCTTTTCTAGATGCTCTTAATTTATTTTGTAATTCAATAACATTGATAAACTCAGGCTTTCCTGTACTAGGATTTATTGTTAATTCCCATTCTCTCTCAAAATAATGATTTGGTGGTAAGCCTAAGGCTCTTCGTTCCTTCTTGCTAAGTTTCTGAAAGCTCCTAAACGGGCTATTGCTCAAAAAGTATTTATGACTCTCTCTTTGTTCTTCAATAGAAATTTCTGAAGAAATAGCGTATTGTATGGCAACCATTACAAGGAAGAGTGCGAATACAATTATTAATATTTTTTTCATAGACAAACAAAGCTTTCTTTCAAATATACAATCCTTTTTATGGCTTACAAGATTTGCTATGCTAATTCTTATCGCCATTTACTATTACTACATCATAAAGCCATTTATTTTCTTGTGTGTAAGTATTGCATAACTATCAGACATACTAGCTACATAACCACAAACTGCCATAATTCTTTGATACAAAGTCCCACTGGTATTTCGACAATTATCTGGTAATAATCTATAAATAAGCTTATCATAATTAGAAGCTTTGTTTTCATAATTATTATTCACTGCATCGATAAAAACATCTAACAAGTCGGCAATAATTTTATACCCTGCAACTTCCTTTTCCACAACACTCTGACTATTGTAAATTTTATTTATACTAATTTGAATAATATCATTTATTTGCGCTTCATATTTGCATTTATCTAACAAGGCTATTCCGTAATCTCCAGCCAAAATAGCGACTTCATTTTCCAAAAACACATCTGCTGCTTCGTTAATTAATGTACCTATTGCCAAGGCTCTTAAATAACTCACACGATCTGTTTTAGTTTTGAGTGTATGATATTTTTTAGTGTCGATAGTATTTTTTACTAATTTGATAAGATATTCTAAAGCAAATTCTTCCTCAATCAGGCCTAAATTAATTCCATCTTCAAAATCGATAATTGTGTAACAGATATCATCAGCAGCTTCTACTAAAAAAGACAATGGATGTCTGTTAAATGCTAAATCTTTTCCTGTTCGCATTGGTTTTAAGCCAAGATCTGTAGCCACCTCTTTAAAGAAATCTATTTCCCCTTGAAACACACCAAATTTTTTATCGACTATATGGTTCGTTGGTTTTTTAGGAAGTGATTCTTTGGGGTATTTCATAAAAGCACCAAGGGTAGCATAAGACAGGCGCAACCCACTAGTAGTTCCTTCATTTCCATCTGTAAGAATTTTAAAGCCATTGGCATTTCCTTCAAAGTCTATAAAATCTTGCCATTCCTTAGGGGTTAAATTCTCCTTGAATTTTTGACCTTTACCTGATTTAAAATATTCTCCAATTGCCTTTTCACCACTATGGCCAAAAGGTGGATTTCCAATATCATGTGACAAAGCTGCTGCAGCTACAATTGCACCAAAGTCATTAAAAGTATACCCTAAACCTTTTAAGTTTGGATATTTTTCTATTATTTTTTGCCCCACAATTCTCCCTAAAGACCTTCCAACAACAGAAACCTCCATACTATGCGTTAACCTAGTATGAACAAAATCTGTTTGAGAAAGCGGTATTACTTGTGTTTTATCTTGTAAACTTCTAAAAGAAGAAGAAAAAACAATTCTATCAAAATCTACCTCAAATCCAAGTCGAGTTTCATTTTGATCTTTTCTTAAACGTTGTTCTTTATCTCCTGCTCTTTTTAAAGAAAGTAATTGCTCCCAATTCATAAAAAATATTATTTATTACCGTTTTCAAAGATTACATCTTTTTCTATATATAACAATTCTGCAACCTGAATTAATTTTTTAATTAAATCGTTCACATTGTCACTATCATTCACAACTGAAGATGCCATATTAGTAGTTATCAAGCCTTTCTTTATTAGTCTATTAATTGATTTATTGCTTGCATATTTTGCTGCTTTCGCCTCTTCTTTTAATTTTTTTAATTGACTGAAATACAATTCTTTTTCATCATTAACTCTGAACAAATAAATAACTCTTAACACTTTGGCTGCTTTTTTTCGAATCTTGTCGTATTCCTTTTTTATATATTCATTATCAGAGTCTAAATAAACAGCTATATTTTTAGATAACTCTCTAGTATCTCTAATAATTTCAACCATTCTTCTATTGGCTAACTTAACACCGGTTAATTGTTTGTTTTGATTCCTTGTAAGTGTTAAATCACTTTGCCCTCTTGCAATATAATTGAGTATTTCTCCATAAATACTCTTAACCTTCCTATAATACAATTCGTCAATGTTTATTTCCATAACGGTATGAGACTCCTTAATCAGCTTCCCAAGTTTAATATCTGATTTAATGTTTTTTCTGCGAATACATAGTCCATGAGCAACAATTTCAAAAATGGAATTTTCATATAAATATTTAGACTCTTTATACAAAGAAGAAATAAGAGTCCCTGGAAACTCTAGGACAGCTTCACTTAAGTACTTCGTCTCTAGAATATTATTTTCAATTTTCTCTTTGAATAAAGTAAGTAAAAAGCGTTCAAGTTTACTAATAAATGGAATCATTAAAAAGACACCTAAAACATTAAAAATTGTATGAAATACTGCAAGTTTTAATGTATAATTTGTAGGTGCTACATTCAATAAATCACACAAATAATTCACAACATTAGCTAACGGAAATATAAAAGCAAGTGCAATAATCCCTGTTGATAAATTAAATATTAAATGTGCTATTGCCAATCTTTTCCCTGCTGAATTTGAGCTTAAAGAACCTAAAACAGCAGTAATCGTAGTCCCAATATTGGCTCCTATTGCCAAGGCCAAAGCATTTTCATACTCTATTTGCCCAGCTCCTAATGCCGTTAAAATAAGTGCTAGTGTTGCACTGCTTGATTGCAAAACTGTAGTAATAACAATACCTAGGCCTGTATAAATAACGGCTCCTAAAAAACCAGAAACAGCAAATTGCGTTAAATCCAAATGGTCTTTAAAAACATCAAACCCTTCTTTCATATAATGAATTCCGAGAAAGAAAAATCCCAAACCAGCCAAAACATTTCCTACACCTTTGAGTGTATGGTTTTTCTTAAATGAAAAAATAAGACCAAAAATTAACATAGGCATTGCCAATGCAGAAATCTTAATTTTTAACCCAAAAACTGCCACCAACCAAGCAGTAGCTGTAGTACCAATATTGGCTCCAAAAATAAGTCCAAGTCCACCAGATAAAGAAATTAAACCAGCACTTATAAACGAAATCGTAATGACAGACACCAATGAACTAGACTGCAAAAAAGCGGTAACCAGTGCTCCTGCAGTAATACTTTTGTAAAGCTTATCAGTAACTTTTTTCAGAATTTTCTGCAAAGCTCCTTTTGTAAAAACCTTAAAGCCTTCTTCCAACATAATCATTCCGAACAATAAAATAGTTATTCCTGCCCCAATAGATTTGAAATTGGGATTGAAATACAAAACAACTGCAAGTACTACTAAAAAAAAGCTAAAGGATATTTTTTTAACCATGTTGATACAAGTATTTGATTCTATTGATTTTATGGTGTTTAGATTTCATAAAAAACAGGTCCCTGTGTTTCTAGAAAGGTCTGAAAGTTCGAAAATACAAAAAGAGGTCGGCTAAAAATAATTTTAAAATAAAAAAGCCATCTAAATTACTTTAGATGGCTTTTTTATCTATTTAAACACCCCATGACAAGTTAGGGAGATTTTATGACCCACACATTTCACAATCATCAGGATTGTTTTGAGATTGTAGAATCATTTCTCTAAGTTCAGCGGCAGACAATGGTGCATCTTGTACAGATCCAGCTGCTGCTTCTTTTAAGACTGCTTTTTTATCGTTTGATAAAGAAAACTTAATTGCGTTTACTGCAGATTTTGTTCTTAAATAATACATCCCTGTTTTCAATCCAGACTTCCATGCATAGAAATGCATTGACGTTAATTTTGAATAGTTAGGATCTTCCATAAATAAGTTCAACGATTGAGATTGATCAATAAAATAACCTCTTTGACGAGACATATCAATAATATCTTTCATACTTAATTCCCAAACAGTTTTGTACAATTCTTTTAAGTCTTGAGGAATTATGTCAATATGTTGTATAGAACCATTGGCTCTCATAATATCTTCTTTCATTGTATTGTCCCAAAGATTTAATTCTAATAAATCTTCTAACAAATGTTTGTTTACTACAATAAACTCACCAGACAATACTCTACGTGTATAAATATTAGATGTATACGGCTCAAATGCTTCATTGTTTCCAAGAATTTGAGATGTAGATGCCGTAGGCATTGGCGCCATTAATAAGGAGTTACGAATTCCATTTTTCATAACATCTTTACGAAGCTTCTTCCAATCCCAGTTTCCGCTTAAATCATCTTCTGAAACACCCCACATATTAAACTGGAATTCTCCTTGAGACATTGGAGACCCTTCATACGTTGAATAGGTTCCTTTTGCTTTTGCAACTTCCATAGAAGAAGTTACTGCCGCGAAATACAAAGTTTCAAAAATATCTTGGTTTAATTTTTTAGCCTCATCAGAGGTAAACGGCATACGTAACATGATAAAAGCATCTGCCAATCCTTGAATACCTAATCCCACAGGTCTATGACGTAAGTTAGAATTTTCCGCTTCTTTTACAGGGTAGTAATTACGATCAATTACTGTATCCAAATTTCGAATTACCTTTTTCGTAACGTCGTATAATTTTTTATGATTGAAATATTTCTTCCCATCTGCACTTACAGAAACAAACATTGGAACTGAAATAGAAGCCAAGTTACATACAGCTACTTCATCTTTAGCCGTATATTCCATAATTTCTGTACATAAATTTGAAGAACGAATTGTTCCTAAATTCTTTTGATTCGACTTTCTATTCGCCGCATCTTTATACAACATATAAGGATTTCCTGTTTCAATTTGAGCTTCTAATATTTTTTCCCAAAGTTCACGAGCCTTAATTGTTTTACGTCCTTTTTTTGCTTCTTCATAACCAACGTAAAGTTTTTCAAACTCATCCCCATAAGAATCAAACAAACCAGGACATTCGTTAGGACACATCAAAGTCCAAATACCATCTTCTTCAACACGTTTCATAAATAAATCTGGCATCCACAAAGCCAAAAATAAATCACGAGCACGTTTTTCTTCAGCACCTGTATTTTTTCTTAAGTCTAAGAAATCAAATACATCAGCATGCCAAGGTTCTAAATAAATAGCGAAAGAACCTTTACGTTTTCCTCCTCCTTGATCTACATAACGAGCGGTATCATTGTATACTTTTAACATCGGAATGATTCCGTTTGAAGTACCGTTAGTTCCTCTAATATATGAACCCGTAGCTCTTACATTATGAGCAGATAAGCCAATTCCACCAGCAGATTGAGAAATTTTAGCTGTTTGTTTTAATGTATCATAAATACCATCAATACTATCGTCTTGCATTTGCAATAAGAAACAAGATGACATTTGAGGTTTTGGAGTTCCAGAATTAAACAATGTAGGTGTTGCATGCGTAAAATATTTTTTACTCATCAACTCATAGGTCTCAACAGCCGCATCCAAATCTTCCATATGAATTCCAATGGCAACACGCATCAACATATGTTGTGGACGCTCCGCAATTTCACCGTTCAATTTTAACAAATAAGAACGTTCAAGTGTTTTAAACCCAAAGTAATCATAATTAAAATCTCTATTATAAATAAGTGTAGAATCTAAGAAATCTGCATTTTCTTTAATTATTTTATACACTTCATCAGACAACAAAGGTGCTTTATTTCCAGTACGAGGATTTACATAGGTATATAAATCTTCCATCACTTCAGAAAATACTTTTTTTGTGTTTTTATGTAGGTTGGAAACTGAAATACGAGCTGCTAATTTAGCATAATCAGGATGTGTAGTCGTCATTGTAGCTGCAATTTCTGAAGCCAAATTATCCAACTCTGATGTAGTAACACCATCATACAATCCTTCAATTACACGCATTGCCACTTTTACAGGATCTACTAATGGATTTAATCCATAACAGATTTTTCTGACCCTAGCGGTAATTTTATCAAACATCACTGGCTCTTTCTTGCCATCTCTTTTTACTACAAACATATGCTCTCTGGTTTTGTGGTTAATTTTATTATTTGAGGGTAAAAGTCCCTATTTCAGTCAATATAAAATTGACTTGAGTGCTTTTACTTAATAAACCTTATTCTTTTAAAGGTTTTAAAATTTATTTAATTTTCTAAAAATCAGCGTCGAAGCTAATAGATCCTGTACCACCAGATTTCACTCCCGCTTTTTGGTACTCAGAAACTCTTTTCTCGAAGAAGTTTGTTTTTCCTTCTAAAGAAATCATTTCCATAAAGTCAAATGGATTAGAAACACCATAAACTTTTTCACAACCAAATTCAGTTAAAAGTCTATCTGTTACAAATTCTAGGTATTGTATCATTAATTTTGAATTCATACCAATTAAACTAACCGGTAAAGATTCTGTAATAAATACACGTTCTATATCTAAAGCGTTCACAATTATTTCTTTGATACGCTCTTTAGGTACTTTATTTACAATATGATTATTATGCAAGTGCACAGCATAGTCACAATGAAGACCTTCATCTCTAGAGATCAATTCGTTTGAGAAGGCTAATCCTGGCAGCAAACCTCTTTTCTTTAACCAAAAGATTGCACAGAAACTTCCTGAAAAGAATATTCCTTCTACTGCTGCAAAAGCAATCAATCTTTCTGCAAAAGATTCAGATTCAATCCATTTTAAAGCCCAATCAGCTTTTAATTTAATTGCTGGAAAAATTTCAATAGCTCTAAACAGTTCATCTTTTTCTACCTCATTTTTCACATATGTATCAATCAATAAAGAATATACTTCTGAATGAATATTCTCCATCATAATTTGAAACCCATAGAAAAATTTAGCTTCAGGGTACTGTACTTCTGTAACAAAATTTTCTGCTAAATTTTCATTTACAATTCCATCCGATGCAGCAAAAAATGCTAATATGTGTTTAATAAAATAACGCTCATCATCGCTCAATTTTGTTTCCCAATCAATTACATCTTGATGTAAATCAATTTCCTCTGCTGTCCAAATACTTGCTTCTTGTTTTTTATACCATTCCCAAAGATCTTGATGTTTAATTGGAAAAATTACAAATCTATTAGGATTCGGCTGTAAAATTGGTTCTATTTGAGACATTATGTGGATGTATTTTTAAAGTGTAAATTTTTTGTTCTTTTCTGCTTCACAAAGATTGTAAAAATTGCTGCTAAATGAAAGTCTTACTTATTCACAAAAAAGCAAAGTTCTTAACAATAGCTCCTTTTTTATTTAAAACGCACAAAAAAACCATATTACAACATGCTTTATTACAGTAAGTTATATTTTAAAATTCGTTAAACAGCTGATTAGATACGGCATAAGCTCTACCAATATCCATGGCTTTTTTTGAGTCTTTTTTTCAAAAAACAACTATTATAAAAACTAGAATCCTAAACACAAAAATCAGGATTCCCACAAGGAATTTTCTACAATAAAACGAAAATTATAAGGTAAAAATAGAGTAATGAAAATATTATTTTTTCGAATGTTCTTGAGCAACTTTTTCTAGTTCAGCATACCAATCTTCACCAAACTTACGAACCAAAGCTTGCTTTACAAATTTATAGATGGGTACTTGTAACTCCTTGCCCAAGGTACAGGCATCGTCGCAAATATCCCATTTATCATAATTCACTCCAGAAAACTCAGAATATTCTCTAACTCTGACTGGATATAAATGACAAGAAACCGGCTTTTTCCATGTGATTACCCCACTGTTATAAGCCTCCTCAATAGCACAAAGCGCAGTGTTTTTTTCATCAAAAATCACATAAGCACAATCTGCATTATCAATAAGCGGTGTTTCATGCTCTCCAAAATCATTCGTTGTATAAACACCTTGCGCTTCAATCGCTTTTACCCCTTCTTCTCTTAAAAAAGGTTTTACCTCTTCATAAGCATCTTTCATTATTTGAAGCTCATTATCATCTAATGGTGCACCTGCGTCACCCGCAATACAACAAGCTCCTTTACAAGCTGAAAGATTACACACAAAATCTTTTTCTAAAAGATCTTCTGATACTATGGTTTTTCCTAATTGAAACATGCGGCAAAAATAATAGAAATATTTCACTCACTGAAAGAAATCATTCAAACAATCATATAAATTTCATTAACTTCGAAATGTCATTAAAAAAATACTAACACTTAAAATTCAAAAAGCTAATGCAACTAAATTTAAAAGAAATCATCACAGCTTTCATGGTTTTATTTGCTGTAATTGATGTGATTGGCAACATTCCAATTATTATTGATTTACGAAAAAAAGTAGGCCATATTCACTCTGAAAAAGCCTCTATTATATCGGGTATCATCATGATTATTTTTCTTTTTCTAGGTAAAAGTCTTTTAACTTTTATTGGAATAGATGTAAATTCTTTTGCTGTTGCAGGTTCGTTTATTTTATTTTTTATTGCACTAGAAATGATTTTAGGCATTACACTATACAAAGAAGAAGAAGATTCCCACCCTTCAACAGCCTCCATATTTCCACTTGCCTTTCCATTAATTGCAGGCCCTGGAAGCCTAACAACCCTTCTATCATTAAGAGCAGAGTTTAAGATTGAAAACATTATTGTTGCCGTTATACTTAATGTAATTTTTATCTACATCGTTTTAAAGACCTCTGTTAAAATTGAGAAAATTATTGGTCCTAATGGAATAAAAATAATTAGAAAAATATTTGGTGTATTATTATTAGCTATTGCTGTAAAATTATTTACTGCAAATATTAAAGAGCTATTTTAAGCTATAAGCAAAAAAAACACCTCTTAATTATTTCTAACTAAGAGGTGTTTACAATATGATTAAATCAGAACTACTCTACAGTAACCGATTTAGCTAAATTTCTAGGTTGATCTACATTACAATCTCTTAACACCGCAACGTGATAAGACAATAATTGCAATGGTATTGTTGTAAGTAAAGGACTTAAAGCCTCTTCTACCTCAGGAATTTCAATAACATGATCTGCCATTTCTCTAACTGTTACATCACCCTCAGTAACAACAGCAATTATTTTTCCTTTACGAGATTTAATTTCTTGAATATTACTAACCACCTTTTCATAATGACCTTTATTGATAGCGATTACAATTACTGGATATCCATCCTCAATTAAGGCAATAGGACCATGTTTCATTTCTGCAGCAGGATAACCTTCTGCATGAATATATGAAATCTCTTTCAACTTTAACGCGCCTTCTAAAGCCACTGGGAAATTATATCCTCTACCCAAAAACAAACAACTAGGTGTTTCTAAAAACTCCGAAGCAATTTTTTTGATATTAGCATCCTGACCCAATAATTTTTCTACTTTGGAAGGAATTAATTCCATGTTTTGCAAATAAGCATGAAAATCAGAATTTGAAATATTTCCTTTTTCCTTACCTAATTTCAAAGCAATAAGTGTCAACAAAGTTATTTGTGTAGTAAAAGCTTTTGTTGATGCTACTCCAATTTCCGGACCAGCATGCGTATAAGCTCCTGAATGTGATTCTCTAGCAATAGATGAACCAACTACATTACACACACCAAAAACATAAGCTCCACTAGCTTTAGCCATTTTAATAGCCGCTAATGAATCTGCTGTTTCTCCGGATTGAGAAATAGCAATAACCACATCTCTTTCCGTTATAATAGGATTTCTATATCTAAATTCAGAAGCATATTCAACTTCTACTGGAATTCGAGCAATATCTTCAAATAAATACTCAGCAACTAAACCTGCATGCCATGAAGTACCACAAGCAATAATAATAATTCTATCTGCTGATTTAAATCTATCTATATACTCTTCAACCCCAGCCATACGAATGATTCCTTCATTAGGCAACAATCTTCCTCTGTATGTATCTTTAATAGCTTTAGGCTGCTCATAGATTTCTTTCAACATAAAATGATCAAAACCTTCTTTTTCGATTTGTGATAAATCTAAATTTAAAGCATGAACCTTTGGACTAACCTTCGAGTCATCATTTACTTTTCTTACCTCTACCTCCTTACCAATAGTAATTACCGCAAGCTCTTCATCCTCTAAATAAATAGCATTTTTAGTATATTCAATAAACGGCGAAGCATCTGATGCAATGAAAAATTCTTCATTATTTTCTCCGACTCCAATTGCAAGAGGACTACCTAATTTTGCTGTAATTATTTTTTTAGGATCTTTTTTATCAAAAACCGCAATGGCATAAGCACCAATTACATCATTTAATGCAATTTGAACTGCTTTAGCTAATTTACATTTTTCTTGCTTTTGAACCTCTTCTATTAGATTTACTAAAACCTCAGTATCTGTATCACTTTTAAATACATAACCGCGACTTACCAATTCTTTCTTTATCGTATCGTAATTCTCAATAATTCCATTATGAACAATGCATAAATCTCCAGAATTAGATACATGAGGATGTGAATTTACATCATTTGGCACTCCATGAGTCGCCCAACGAGTATGTCCTATCCCAATATTTCCATTTTTATCTTCCTCCGGCACTATCGCTTGTAAATCAGCAACCTTCCCTTTGGTTTTGAATACATTTACATTTTCTTGATCATAGAGCATGATCCCTGCACTATCGTATCCTCTATATTCTAATCTTTGTAAACCTTTAATTACAATTGGATAAGCATCTCTATTCCCAATATAACCTGTAATTCCACACATAGCAATAAATAATTTATTTCGAATAATTAATTCTCAATTTTGTCTTTGTTTTATCCAGTACAACACCTTTATGCTGCCAATTTCTAGTATCTACACTGGTATCATTGGTTGCTGTTGGTACATTTCCAGTAACATAAACCTTTAACCTAAGCTCATCAACATCCTCTGTATTACCAGAGTCCAATAAACTTTTAACATAGTCTGTTAAATAGAATTTATAAGAATAGGTAGTATCAACAACAGTCACTAGATCATTTTCATCAAGCACCTCCTTAAAAGTCAACACTCCTTGTGCTGAAGAAAACGATGAATTAAAATAATCTAACAATTGTAAATACGATCCCTCTACATTTCTACATAAAAACAAACGCTTAGGAAAAAGTTCATTTGTACCCTTATATACATAAGTACCTCCGTTGTAATCTGGCTCATTTCCTTCATCCAAATACACTTTTAATACAGCTTCGTTAACCAACCATTCTAAATTTCCACTTTCGTCATTAGCCTCTAATCTCAAATCGGAAATAGTAGATGAAGCAGCATTTAAGTCGCCAAATAAATCTAAAGAAACCTCATAACCACCGGCACCTTGCACGTATAATTTATTGGTTTGATCTGCTTCTAATAAATGATTATGAGTGTATTTACTAGCACTAACACCTCCTGAAAGCGGCATTTTTTCTTCTTTAAAAATAGTATCCAATGGCACATCAGCTACTCCTCCAACTTGACCAGCTACGTATTCTGTATAATTAAAACTTACATATGCATCTTTTAATGCCAAAGACAATAAGGACTCTGTTGCTCCTGTAGGCTCAATATAAATTCCTTTAAAAAATCTTCTAAAATCTTCAGATTTTTTAAACTCATCCGCCAATACCTCTGAACTATTCTTTGGAAACTTGTCTAAAAATTCTGTTTGAAAATAATTATCATTTGTTGTCAGAGGAATTGTGATAAACGGAATGGAATTAGGCAACATGATTGTATCTTTTACAACATCTCCTATAACATTACGGTTGAATTCATATAAAGTATCTAAAGTACTTGGCACAAAAGAAGCAACTCCAAGCTCTCTTTCAAAAGACACCGCTTCTTCATAATTATGATCAGAATAATATTTGTTACTTGCAGAAATATTATCCGGATTCAACAAACTTAAATACTCTCCTAATTGACTTACTTTTAAATCTATGGCAGCATTTTTACTACCAAATAAAGAATCTAATACATAAGCTCTTTTTTCAGACTCACTGTCTAAAGTAGAATAATAAGGCAAAATAAGATAAACTCCATCCAACTCTCTAGAAACAGATATATTAGTTGCATTGAGGTCCTCATACTCCGGAAAAACAGTAGTAAAACCATTTGCATCTATCAATACTTGACTAGCTATTGCCGCCTGAAGCTTGCCAAAAACAGCATCTTCTTTTACTCCAAGTAAATATTCTGGTAAATTGTCCGCTACAACTTTATCAACAGCAACTGTTGTTAAAACAGGATCTGGAAGATCAACATCTAAAGTTTCAAAATTTTTATTTTCGGTAATAAAACCAGGTTGTACACTTTCTAAATCATCTTCACAAGAAATGAAAAACAACAATAACGCTGAAAAAAGCATCGCCTTTTTCAACGTATTTAAGATATTTATCCTCATCAATTTTTTTAAGGGTATTTTTAATTTAAGACTTCATTAGAATAAAAATCCAAATAAGCATCTGCAAAAGTATCTTCAGACAAGAACTCTAAAGATGGCTTATTCTGCTCAGAAATAAAATCTGACAACTCATTTGACAAATCTTCACTTGCTTTGATTATTCCATCAGAGTTTTCAATAGCACTTTTCATGATATTCAGATGATTTGGAACTTTTAAAATCTCAGCTTTATCATCAGAAATATTATCAAATTTAACTTTATTAATTAGCTCTGAATTTAAAGCTCCTTCAAAATCAGAACTATACAAAGATGTTACTATTTTACTCTCCGCAAACAATGGATCATCTTTGTAATATTCCTTTAGATATAAAGGCAATAAAGAAGCCATCCAACCATGTACATGAATAATATCTGGTGCCCAGTTTAATTTTTTAACTGTTTCAATTACTCCTTTTGCAAAAAAGATCGCTCTTTCATCATTATCAGAAAACAATTCAGAATTTTCATCTTTAAAAGTAGCTTTTCTCTTGAAATACTCTTCGTTATCTATAAAATAAACTTGCATTCTTTCTTTTGGAATAGATGCTACTTTAATTATCAAAGGCATGTCCATATCATTAACAATCAAATTCATTCCTGACAAACGAATCACTTCATGTAACTGATATCTTCTTTCATTAATAACTCCATATCTAGGCATAAAGATTCTAGTCTGTACTCCTTTATGATGTGCTTTTCTTGCTGCTTCAAACGACATTGATGACATTTCTGTTTCTGGCAAGTATGGTAATACTTCAGAAGAAACGTACAAAACTCTCTTATCTTTCATTTGCTTAACTATTTGGGTTTTTAAAGAATCTTGCAAAAGTACGAATTTTTATGCTAATTTCATGTTAAAATACTAAGTTTGCAGTCATTTACCAGGAATAAATCATGAAAGTAATCTCCGAAATCAAGGAAATAAACCGTACTCTAAGTACCTTAAAATCATCTAATAAAACAATTGGTTTGGTCCCAACCATGGGCGCCTTACACCAAGGACATATTTCATTGATTGAAAAATCTATTGCAGAAAACGACATTTCTATAGCAAGTATATTTGTAAATCCAACACAATTTGACAAACAAGAAGACCTTGTCAACTATCCAAACACCATAGAAAACGACATAAAATTGCTTAAAAACTCAGGATGCGATATCGTTTTTACTCCTAATGCAAATGAAATTTATAATGATAACATCACTTCACAAAACTTTATGTTTGACGGACTTGAACATGAAATGGAAGGAAAACAAAGAGTTGGTCATTTCGATGGAGTAGGAACAATTGTGAAAAAGCTCTTCGAAATAATACAACCTCATAACGCCTATTTTGGAGAAAAAGATTTTCAACAGTTACAAATCATAAAAAAACTTGTAGAACTTGAAAATCTGAACATTAATATTATTGGTTGTCCAATTTACCGAGAAAAAGATGGGCTCGCTATGAGCTCTAGAAATATTAGACTTTCTGAAAGTCAGAGATCAGAAGCCCCATTTATCTATAAAACACTAAAAAAAGCACAAGATAAATCAACTAACATTTCTTTTGAAGAAATTTACACCTGGGTAAATAACGAATTTAAAAACCACCCAAGTCTTAAATTAGAGTATTTTGAAATTGCGGAAGAAAAAACACTTAAAACGGCGAAAAGCAAATTTGCCAACAAAAAATACCGTGCATTTATAGCTGTTTTCGCTGACAACATAAGACTTATAGACAATATTAGCTTTTAATATTGATGAATTTTAATCTCTAGGAATACTAAATTCATACAAATTCATTAATTTTGCGCCATGCAAATAGAAGTAGTAAAATCTAAAATACACAGAGTCAAAGTTACAGGTGCTGATTTACAGTACATTGGAAGTGTAACTATTGACAAAGACTTGATGGACGCATCCAACCTAATTGAAGGTGAAAAGGTTCAGATTGTTAACATAAATAACGGAGAGCGCTTGGAGACTTATGTTATTCCTGGCGAAAGAAAAAGTGGAGAAATCACCCTAAACGGGCCTGCTGCAAGAAAAGTAGCCAAAGGAGATATTGTGATTATTATTTCCTATGCAACTATGGATTTTGAAGAAGCTAAAAACTTTTATCCATCCTTAGTTTTCCCTAACGAAGAAGATAATTCACTTACCTAATTTTGGCTATAAATCTTAAAAAAATAATTAAAACTACACTGCCTCTTGGTATCGGTGTATTTTTAATATGGATTTCGTTATCTAGAATGACAAATAATGAAATTGAAGAAATAAAAACCGCTTTTAAAACAGCTAATTATTGGTGGGTATTACTTTCATTATTACTTGGTGTTTTAAGTCATTTTTCTAGAGCCTATCGCTGGCAATTTATGCTAGAACCTTTGGGCTATAAACCAAAGTTTTTAAACAGTGCTTTTGCAGTAATTATTGCTTACCTTGTTAATTTAGGAATTCCTAGAGCAGGAGAACTTTCTAGAGCCGCCGTACTTGCAGAGTACGAAGACGTTCCATTTGAAAAAGGTTTTGGTACTATTGTTGCGGAACGTGTTGCTGACTTAGTCATGTATTTACTTTTTATACTTTTAGCCTTCTTAGCTCAGTACGAGCTGATTAAAAACGTAATTGTATCTAAACTACCCAAAAACCCATTGTACACAATTGCAATAGCCTCAATAATTATCCTTGCTGTTTACCTGTTTTTAAAATGGGTAAAAAAATCAGAAAAACCATTTTTCATCAAACTAAGAACCTTTATATCTGGACTAATTGACGGAGTAAAAAGCATCTTAACAATGAAGAAAAAGTGGGCATTTATTTTCCATACGCTTTTCATTTGGGTGATGTATATTCTAATGCTTTATGCTGCTAAATTCGCCATTCCAGAAACAGCAGGAATCTCAATTAACGCTGTTTTGATAAGCTTTGTTATCGGAACTTTTAGTTATGCAGCCACTAATGGTGGTATTGGTGCATATCCTATCGCTATCCAACAAGCATTATTACTATACGGTGTTTCAAATTCTGGGGGTGCAAGTTTTGGTTGGATTATGTGGTCTTCACAAACACTAATGGTATTGTTTTTTGGAGGATTATCTTTCTTATTACTTCCTCTTTACAACAAAAGCCTAGCTCAAAAAAACTAAAAACAGCTTTGTTAATCTAGCTACTTTAAGCTTATATTTACAACTCAAAATTTTTCATAAAATTTAAATGAGTAAAGTCAAAACAACTTTTTTTTGTCAAAATTGCGGAACCCAACACGCTAAATGGATGGGCCAATGTGGTACTTGTAATGAATGGAATACAATTACCGAAGAAATTATTCAAAAAGAAGAAAAACGAAGCTGGAAACAAAATACCGAAATAAAAAGAAGCAACAAAGCACTTCCAATTGCAGCAATTGAAATCAAAAAAGAACATCGAATTCACACACAAAACAACGAACTAAATACTGTTTTAGGTGGTGGACTTGTTCCTGGATCTGTTATTCTACTAGGTGGTGAACCCGGCATTGGAAAATCAACTTTACTACTGCAGATAGCCTTGCAAATGCAGCAGAAAATATTGTATGTTTCTGGTGAAGAAAGTCAATCTCAAATAAAAATGAGAGCTGAACGCTTGCATTCAAAAAACTCCAATTGTTTAATTTTAACAGAAACCAATACGCAAGCTATTTTTAAAAGTATTGAAGAAAATGAACCCGAAGTTTTAGTCATCGACTCAATTCAAACTTTATACACAAACCAAATTGAAGCTTCGCCAGGAACGGTTTCTCAAATAAAAGAAACGACTGCTGAACTCATAAAATTTGCCAAAGAAACCGCAACTCCCGTTTTAGTAATTGGTCATATCAACAAAGAAGGAAGTATTGCTGGCCCCAAAATTCTGGAACATATGGTAGATGTAGTGCTACAATTTGAAGGGGACCGTAACCATACCTATCGCATTTTACGATCTCAAAAAAACCGTTTTGGATCTACTGCTGAATTAGGCATTTACGAAATGTTAAGCAATGGACTAAGAGAGGTTAGCAATCCATCAGAAATATTAATTAGCGAAAAAGATGATGACCTAAGCGGAACCGCAATTGCAGCTACTTTAGAAGGCATGCGACCGTTGATGATAGAAATACAAGCGTTGGTTAGTTCAGCCGTTTACGGAACTCCACAGAGATCTGCTACTGGCTACAATTTAAAACGACTAAATATGATTTTGGCTGTTTTAGAAAAAAGAGCTGGATTTAGATTAGGCGCCAAAGATGTTTTTTTAAATATTACTGGAGGAATTCATGTAGATGACCCTGCTATTGACTTAGCTGTAGTTATCGCTATCCTATCCTCGAACAACGATGAAGCTATTCCGCAAAACTATTGTTTTGCCGCTGAAATTGGTTTATCTGGAGAAGTTCGACCAGTAAACAGAGTAGAACAGCGAATTTCTGAAGCTGAAAAACTAGGTTTTGACAAAATTTTCATTTCCAAATTCAATAAATTTTCTCAAAAAGAGCACAACATTGAAATTATAGCCATTTCAAAAATCGAAGAAATTTACAATTTACTGTTTTAAAAAAAATGAGCATAAAACAAAAAAGCCGTTTCACAATTGTGAAACGGCTTTATAATATGTTCAAATAAAATTATTTTTTATTTATGCCTTTAATATATTTATCCAAAGCCATTGTCATAGACGGTGTTTCTGGAGTAGGTGCCTGAATATCTATTTTTAAACCAGCATCAGCAGCAGCCTTTACTGTAGAGTTTCCAAACACAGCTATTTTAGTATCGTTTTGTTTAAAGTCTGGAAAATTATGAAATAATGAATCTATTCCTGAAGGACTAAAGAAAACCAAAACATCATAAAAAACATCATGCAAATCAGACAAATCACTTACTACTGTTTTGTACAAATCAGCTCTTTTCCATTTTACTCCTAGATCATTCAAAGTTGCAGGAATTAAATCTTTTAACTTATCAGAAGAAGGCAATAAGAAATTTTCTGTTTTATGTTTTTTAATCAGTTTTCCTAATTCAGGAAAAGTTCTTTGTCCAACATAAATTTTACGTTTTCTATACACCACATATTTCTGCAAATAATAAGCAACTGCTTCTGATTGACAAAAATACTTTAAATCATCCGGTACTTTAAAACGCATTTCTTCTGCAATCCTAAAAAAGTGATCAACCGCGTTTCTGCTTGTTAAAATAATTGCCGTAAACTCTTTTAAATCAATCTTCTGAGCTCTTACTTCCTTAACAGAAATTCCTTCTACATGAATAAACGATCTAAAATCTATTTTTACTTTTTGTTTTTCTGACAAATCAAAATAGGGAGAATGCTCCTTAGGTTCTGGCTGAGAAACCAAAATAGTTTTCACTTTCATATCACTTAATTTATTGTACCATCAGTTTCAACAACAAAACTAAGGGCAGTATTTCAAGGGTGCAAATGTACAAAATAAAATAAAACGAATTAATCTTAAACAATGTTATCTTATTGACAATTATCAAAATCCATCTGACAACCAGCAATGTTAGAACATATACAACCGCAATTAAACTCATTACACGACTCTCTGGGTACGAATAAACCCATAACAAAAGGACTGGAAAACTATAAATAGAGACAACTTTTAAATAACTAAACTTTAATACAAATACACCATCAAACAACTCATCAGCCCTAAAAAGTGTTGCCACCAACTTACTCAATATTACCTGTAAAAGAAGATACAATGTCAAACCAGAAAATAGTTTTGCATACAAACCAAACCCTAATTCTTTAGAAGAACCTCCAAATTTTAAAACAAAAACATAAACAAATAAAGCTCCGATTAGGTTTTGAACCAGAAACAACAAAAAGTGAAACAAACTAAACTTTTCTTGAAGCTCCGATGCATAATCTAAAAAATAATTTTTAGAAAAAAAACATCCCAGCAAGGAACTTAGTCTTTTAGAAAAAAACAACTTTACAATCGCCAACAAAGCAAAAACCAAAGAAAACATCAGAACCATCCAATCGCTACTTTGAAAAACCCTATCAACTGCAAAATTCATAATAATAACAAGCCCTTGGCTAAAATTAAATTAGGTAAACCTTTAACGCAAAATTAGGAATAAAAAATCATACATTTGTAGCCAAATTTATTTAATGAGATGTCTGATACACTTGTCATAATTCCTACTTTAAACGAAATTGAAAATGTCAATTCAATTATAAAAGCTGTTTTTAGTCAGGATAAAAAATTTCATATATTAATAGTTGATGACAATTCTAACGACGGAACTCCAGAGGCAGTTATAGAACTTCAAAAAGAATACCCTAATCAATTATTTTTAGAAAAAAGAATAGGAGAAAAAGGTTTAGGAAGTGCCTATATTCATGGTTTTAAATGGGCATTAAAAAGAGATTACACCTACATCATTGAAATGGATGCTGATTTCTCTCACAACCCAAAAGACCTTATCAAACTTTACGAAGCTTGTGCAATTAAAAATGCAAAACTTTCTATTGGTTCTAGGTATATTAATAACAATGTAAACGTGGTTAATTGGAATATAAAACGCTTACTTCTATCTTATTTTGCTTCAAGATATGTTCAAACAATTACTGGAATTCCAGTTTATGACACAACTGCTGGTTTTGTATGTTATCATAGAACAGTTTTAGAAACCATTAACTTAGACAGAATAAAATTTATTGGATATGCCTTTCAAATAGAAATGAAATTCAAAACTTGGAAACACAAATTTCCAATTATTGAGGTTCCTATTGTATTTACAGACAGAACCGCTGGAACTTCAAAAATGAACAATTCTATTATTTCGGAAGCCGTATTTGGGGTTATAAAATTAAGATTAAGAGGATTAAAATAACAAAAACCACATAGTAATGGGCAGTACACTTATAAAAAACACATACATTGTTAATGAAGGAAAAACAGTAAAAGCTGATGTATTAATTGATGGTGATTTTATTAAGAAAATCGGAACTGATATTTCCGCTCCTAATGGAACCAAAATTATAGATGCAAATGGAAAACATTTATTGCCCGGAGCTATAGATGATCAAGTTCATTTTCGTGAACCAGGCTTAACCCACAAAGCAAATATCGGTACAGAAAGTAGAGCAGCAGCAGCTGGAGGAATTACTACTTTTATAGAAATGCCTAATACAGTACCACAAGCTACTACTCAAGAAGAATTAGAAAAAAAATTCGTCAGAGCGAGCGAGACATCATACGTTAACTATTCATTTATGTTTGGTGGAACCAATGATAATTTAGAGGAACTCCTAAAAACAGACCCGAACAAAGTTGCTGGAATTAAATTATTTTTAGGTTCTTCTACAGGAAACATGTTGGTAGACGATGAAGATGTTTTGAGAAAAATATTTTCATCAACAAATATGGTAATTTCTGTACACTGTGAAGATGAAGCAACTATTAAAAAGAATTTCAAAGAATATCATGACAAATTTGGTGATGACATTCCAGTAAAATACCACCCAATTATTAGAAGCGAAGAAGCTTGTTATTTATCTTCTTCAAAAGCAATTGAATTAGCAAAAGAAACTGGCGCAAGATTACATATCTTCCATTTATCCACAGCAAAAGAAACGGAACTATTTAGAAATGATATTCCACTAAAAGATAAAAAAATTACTGCTGAGGTTTGTGTTCACCATTTGAATTTTGAAGCAAAAGACTACGAAGACAAAGGAATGTTTATTAAATGGAATCCTGCAGTAAAAACAGCCGCAGACAAAAAAGGCTTATGGGAGGCATTATTGGACGATAGAATTGACGTAATTGCAACAGATCACGCACCACACACCCTAGAGGAAAAACAAAACGTATATACAAACGCACCAAGCGGAGGTCCGTTAGTACAACATGCTTTTCCAGCAATGATCAACGCGGTAAAAGAAGGAAAAATTTCTTTAGAAAAAGTGGTTGAAAAAATGTGTCACAATCCTGCTATTTTATTTGAAATAGACCGTAGAGGCTATGTAAAAGAAGGATTTTATGCTGATTTAGTTTTAGTTGACTTAGAAAAATCATGGACCGCCACCAAAGAAAACACATTGTACAAATGTGGTTGGACTCCTTTTGAAGGAACAGAATTTAAATCGACAATTACACATACCTTTGTAAATGGTAATTTAATTTACAATGAAGGATCTTTTAACGATGACATCAAAGGAAAAAGAATTGAATTCAATAGATAATCATGCGTAATATTCTATATTTCTTTCTTTTTATATCAATTGCTTCTTGCACAAGTAATACCATTTTTAAAAAACCAGACGATTTAATTACGCCTGATAAAATGGTGGACCTTTTAACGGACATGTACCTTGCAACAGCAGCTAAACCAAGCACAAACAAGAATAAAGAAAGAAATATAGATTATACATATTTAGTATTTGAAAAACACGGAATTGACACGGCTCAATTTAGACGAAGTAATTACTACTACACCACGAAAATTGACGACTACGAGGCTATTTTTGAACGTGTAAAAACTCGTATTGAAAAGTTAAATACCGATTTTAAATTCATAAAAAATGAACGTGATTCTATTAAAAAAGATAGCATCCAAAAAATAAAATTCACAAAAGACTCAATCATAAAAGTAAAGTTCACCTTAGATTCTATATTTTTAGACAGCATCAATAAAACGATGATTGACACCACTTTATGGTACGATTTAAAAAAGTTGAAAGAAATTAAAATCTCTGGAAAAATAGATAGCTTAAGAATGCTTGTCAAAAAAATTGATTCTCTTCACAAGGAAGAAAAATTAATCAAAACTGACACTATAGCCAACAAAGAAAAGGAGCTTCACTAAGAATTATCTGCTTGGTATTTTTTACAAATACCAGCAACCACATCTTCCATTTTTTCAAACTGGAAACTAAAAGCTTTTTTTACTTTATCATTATTATAGAAGGATTTGTTATTTGCCGATTTTGCAGTATGCTTAGAAAAGGTATTCACACTATTGGTTAATTTGGATTTTAACCAAGACAAACGCCAACCAATTGCTGAAATCACACTTGTAACTCTAATTTTAGGTCTTGAAACACTTAACGAGTCTGCAATAAGAAATAATATTTCTTTAAAGCTTTTATTTTCTGACACCAGCACAAAACGTTCACTTTCTATATCTGTATTCATTCCTTTTAATAACACTCTTACTACATCATCAACACCAACAAACCCGGTAACACCTTCGGTATAAAAAGGAGATCCTTTAGCAACCATGCTAAATAATGCTCCAGAGTTTTCATTCCAGAACCCAGGTCCCAAAATCACACCTGGATTTACAATAACTACTTTCAAACCTTCTTGAGCAGCCCTCCAAACTTCCATTTCTGCTCCATATTTTGTAATAGCATACCCATAATTATTTGTCTCAATATTAAACTCATCTGTTTCATCAATAAAATCCTTTGAAACCGATTTTGCCAAGGCGGCAATAGAACTCACAAAGCATAGTTTTTCAATTCCTAAAGCAATACAAAGATTCACAATATTGGCAGTTCCAGCAATATTTACAACCCTCATCCTTTTATAATCAGCCTCATCAAAAGAGACTAAAGCAGCAATATGATACACTTTTTTCACTCCATTAAAAGCAGTTTCTAATGCGGGTACATTGGTAACATCTGCTTCAATCCAATCAATTTTATCAAACAGTAATGAGGCATCTGAAGCATAGTAACTAAATACTCTTTTTGTCTTTTCTAAAGATTTATCAGAACGATAAATAGCTCGAACCTCTTCACCTGCTGCAACCAATTGAAACAACAAATGTGCTCCTAGCATTCCCGTACCTCCTGTAACTAATATCATGCAACGAAAATAAATTAAAATTACGAATTATGACTAAGGAAAAATTTAATTTGTTTTCTCACTAGCTTTAAATAAACAGTCCTTTGAACCTTATGAACGAATCACTATATTTGCCAAAAATTAAACAAAATGGCAACAAATTTCGTTGAAGAATTAAAATGGAGAGGCATGTTACACGACATGATGCCCGGAACAGATGAGCTATTAGCTAAAGAAGTAACTACGGGTTATATTGGTTTTGATCCAACAGCTGATTCACTGCATATAGGAAGCTTGATTCCAATCATCATTTTGATGCATTTCCAAAGGTCTGGGCACAAACCAATTGCTCTGGTTGGAGGCGCTACGGGAATGATTGGTGACCCTTCTGGAAAATCTGCAGAAAGAAATTTGTTAGATGAAGAAGCTTTAAATAAAAATGTTGCTGGCGTAAAATCACAACTAGAACGTTTTTTAGATTTTAACAGTGATGCTGCTAACGCTGCGGAATTGGTAAACAACTACGATTGGATGAAAGAATTTTCTTTGATCGATTTTGTACGTGATATTGGAAAGCATTTGACCGTTAACTATATGATGGCCAAAGAATCTGTAAAAAAACGTGTAAGTGGTGAAGGGGACGGAATGTCTTTTACAGAATTTACCTACCAATTATTCCAAGGATACGATTTTTTACACTTGTATGAAAACAAAAACTGTAAGCTACAAATGGGTGGTTCTGATCAGTGGGGTAATATTACCACAGGGACAGAATTAGTTCGAAGAAAAGCACAAGGAAAAGCTTACGCCATGACTTGTCCTTTGATTACAAAAGCAGACGGAACAAAATTTGGAAAATCTGAAGGAGGAAACATTTGGTTAGACAAAGCAAGAACTTCGGTTTACAAATTTTACCAATATTGGCTAAATTCTTCAGATGAAGATTCTATTGATTTTATTAAAAAGTTTACTTTTTTGGATAAAGAAACGATTGATAAATTAATTACAGAGCATGCTGAAGCACCTCATACGCGCTTATTACAAAAAACAATAGCTAAAGAAGTAACTGTTTTGGTGCATTCTGAAGCTGATTATGACAATGCGCTAAAAGCTTCAAACATATTATTTGGAAAATCTACAGCAGATGACTTAAAATCATTAGACGAACAAACATTTTTAGATGTATTCTCTGGAGTGCCTCAAGCAGAAATTTCAAAATCTCAAATTGAGGAAGGATTTGATATTGTTGCTGCATTTGCAGATACAGGTTTCCTAAAATCTAATGGAGAAGTAAGAAGAGCCTTAAAAGAGAATTCAATTTCTGTAAACAAAGAAAAAGTAAAAGACGGTTTTGCAATTACAACCAACGATTTAATTGCAAACAAATATGTTTTACTACAACGTGGTAAGAAAAGTTATTTCTTATTGAAAGTAAATTAACACGCTTCCACTACATATAAAAAGAGCCTGTATTATTAAAATACAGGCTTTTTTACTTTAAATATTTTTTTATTTAGAAGACAAACGTCTTAACCTTGCATCAATTCGATCAATTCTATCTTCTAGGTTTGATGTGAATTTTGGATATCTTTTCAAAAAGACATGAGCTACTTTCCAAAAATAAACAACAGCATCTAAAGAAACTGTTATTGCCGGAATATTCACATGATCCGCCAACAACTCATGGTTTTTAACAGATTCGCCATACCTTCTAACTAACAAGATATCATTTACCAAAACAACAACAACATCTCCTTTTTCTAAATCATCACTTGAAATCCTTTCACCTATAACCAAATCACCCGGAAATAATCCTTCTTCATTAGAAACCATATATAAATCTTGAACTGTAAATGCCAACAAATCGAGACTTGGATCAACAGGTATTTTTATTTTTGGCAAAGAACTATAACTCTGTGTCGACTTAAAATCATCTATAAACATTTTACTATTCAATTCACTCACAAAAGGCACATCAGTAAATCCCGCTTTTACAACCTGATTTACATCCGTAGTAATTCCACCATTAAAACTCAACAATTGGTTGACTGTAATCTCTTTTGTTAAAATATCATCAATAGATATGCTAAAATAATTAGCAACCTTTATCATCGTATCAATCTTAGGCTCACTTCTACCTTCTTCATAAGCCCCTAAAGTTGCCCGCTTTAAAGAAAACAATTCTGCAAAAGCCTGTTGACTTAAACCTTTTACTCCTCTAATTTTTTTAACATTTTTTCCGAAAAACGACATATTTTGCTAATTTTATTTGCAACTTGATTTATATTGTCTATATTTGACCCATCAAAGAAGTCAAAAGTAACAAAATTAGAGACGTAAATCGACTGAAAATAGTGATAGTTCTAAAAAAATTAGCAATAACTTAAAAATACTAAAAAACAGCACTCTCCTAAGTTCAAAAGATTTCGTAATATTAAAATCAAAATAAAATATATGAAAAAACAATTTAACATCATTAAAAATTATTTGCTTGAGTTGAATTACAACATCACTCATGAAGATGAAAAAGAAGGAATTCTGATGATTCAGAATCGTAACGAAGGAATAAACAATTTGATTATAGGTATTGCCAGTCCAATTTTAATTATAGAGCAATACATCTTTAAAATACCTAAACCTAGTGAAAATATCTTTCAGCAATTATTACAAAAGAACAGAGATATTGTTCACGGAGCTTTTGTACTTGATGAAACAGGAGAGAAAGTAATTTTTAGAGACACTTTACAAATTGAAAATATTGACTTAAACGAATTAGAAGGATCTATAAACTCATTAAGTCTATTATTAAGCGAATACTCAGAAAACATTATTCAGTTTTCCAAAGCATAAATAAACTACCTCTAAACAATCCTTAGAGACATTAAACCCACTAACGGGAACAACAATTATAAAACACATACCATGAACATATTTAGAAGATTATTTAACGTAAGTAAAGCCGAAGCACATTCTGCAATTGACAAAATGGAAGACCCCATAAAAATGACAGAACAAGGCATTAGGGACATGAAAAAAGACTTAACTGCAGCCCTTGAAGGTCTTGCACAAGTAAAAGCCATGTTGATTCGTTCTCAAAATGAGAAAACACAATTTGAAGCAAAAGCAAAAGATTACCAAAACAAGGCGATGTTGATATTACAAAAAGCTCAAAAAGGAGATCTTACTGCTGAAAATGCGGATCGCCTAGCTAAGGAAGCTTTGATCAAAAAAGAAGAAAACACAGAACACGTAAACCGTACTACTATTGAAGTTGAAAACTTTTCAAAATCAGTTTCTCAACTAGAAACTAACGTAAACAGCTTAAGAAACAACATTAGCAAATGGGAAAACGAATTAAAAACCCTTAAAGCACGTGTAAAAGTTTCTACAGCTACCAAGAATTTAAACAAACAAATGGCCGCTATTGACAGTTCTAGCACGGTAAATATGTTAGAAAAAATGAAGGAGAAAGTAACCCAAGAAGAAGCTTTAGCTAATGCTTATGGAGAAATTGCAAATGAATCTAAAAGCATTGACGAAGAACTTGACAAAGCTTTGGATGGAAAAAGCGCAAACGCCGACAACGATCTTGAGGCCCTAAAAAAACAAATGGGATTGTAAATTAGATATCACCTATTTATCTATCATCAAACATAAGCTCTTCTTTTATTAAAGTAGAGCTTATTTAATACAACAAGTAACACATGGGAATATTTGATTTTTTTAAGAAAGAAGAAGAAGAAAGACATTTTGATCCAACCAACATCACTATTAGAGATTTAGGAAAAGGATACATCTTCGAGTACGCCATTGAAACATGGACTGTTACCGCATTGTTCGAATATGACTGGGGAGATAATTATTTTACAAGAGAATTTGTTATCAAAAATGGTGATCAAGAAAAATTTTTACACATAGAAGATGATGGCGGACTTGTGGTTACACTTTCTGAAAAAGTGAAATTACGAAAACTAGGTGAAGAAGTTTGTGATAAAATAGACAGCAAAGGAAAACCTCCTAAAAAAATAATTTTTGAAGGAGTCAAATATTTCCTTGATGAAAAATCTCCAGGATTTTCAAAAGAAATTGATTCCGCAAATTGGGAAGAGTTAATATCTTATGATTATTTAGACGAAGAGGAAGAAAAAGTGCTTTGTATTGAACAATATGGACACGAAGAATTTGAAGTGAGCAAAGGCATTATTATTAGTGAATTAGATGTTTCTAATATATTACCCGTAGCCGACAAATATTAAGACATAAAACTCTAAATTTGATTTTAAATTAATTACAATGAAAACATTAAAAACACTAATTGTCACTTGTTTACTCTTACTGATTATTTCTTGTGGAAGAGAACGTCCGAAATACCTCAAATCACCTTTAGACAATATCATTACAACTTATATTGATATCCAAAACTACAGTGTCATTCTTGCAGACATGGACTACAAAGAAGATACAGACAAATATTATCATAAATATAAAATCATTGTTGAAAAGAAAAACACTACAGAATCTCCTGAAGACGACTTTGATATAAAAACAACAGAATGGAAAGAAGTTTCTGCCATAACTTTTGAAGAACATCAAAAAGATTTAGGAATGACAGTACTATCCAAAAAAGATGGTGTCCTAGATAAAAAAACAACACCTGCAGGTTATAACAATTATGTTGGAAACAACAAATACGGCAGTTGGCAAAGACAAAGTAACGGGACTTCCTTTTGGGCATTTTACGGTCAATACCATTTTATGAGATCCATGTTTTATGGATCTAGCCATAGATATTACAGAAGTGACTATGACTACTATAGAACTAATCATTATGGAAGAAGCAGTTTTTACGGAAGAACCAACAACTTCGGAACCTCTACTTATAAAAACACAAATTCTAGCTGGGCTTCTAAACCAACATCATTTAAAGACAAAGTTAGAAGTAACGTAAAAAGAAGTTCTTCTGCCTTAAAATCAAAAGGATACAGCTCTAGTAAAAGCTACAAAAGCTCTAACCAAACAACAAGAAACACAAACAGATACAGCAGCTCAAGTTCTTCTCGTTCTAGAAGTGGAGGATTTGGAAAATAACCTATTAAACGCTCATAAAACATGGACAATTACATAAATATTATCGATTTATCTCATTCCCTAGGGTACATCGTAAGTGGGTTTATCATTTTTATCATTGGAAAAATAGCCTATAAAATATTACATCCAAACATAAATATCCAGCAGGAATTAGTTGAGAAAGACAATTTTGCTTTTATTCTTTCTTATGTTGGTTATTTTTCCGCTTTAATCATTGCGATTGGCGGGGCAATTGTAGGCGAGAGCTATGATTTTGTAACAGACATTCAACATATTTTTATTTACGGAGTCATTGCCATAATATTGTTACTTATAGCTGCTTGGATTAGCAACAAAGTAATTCTAAACAAATTTGACCTTAAGAAAGAAATTATTACGGATAAAAATGAAGGCTCAGGAGTTATTGAAGCCGCCATTTATATTGCCAACGGACTTATTTTATATGGTGCCTTAATAGGTGAATCAGAAACATTATCAGAAGGTATTTCTACTTTTTTAATCTATTGGCTTATCGGAAATATTGTACTTATTTTGGCTTCCAAAATATTTATTGGATGGATGAGTTACAGTATTCATGATGAAGTAGAAAAAGACAATGTTGCTGCTGGAATTAGTTTTTCTGGAGCCATTTTAGCTATTGGAATCATAACTATGAATGCCATATTAGATCCTTTTTTAGACTGGACTACTACAATTATAGATATTAGCTTACAGACAGTATTGGGCTGTTTATTATTACCTATAATGCGTGTTTTTGCCGATAAAATCTTATTACCAGGAAGAAAACTTACAGACGAAATTATCAACCAGGAAAAACCAAATATTGGTGCCGGATTGATTGAAGCCTTTGCTTATATCGCTTCTGCTATATTGATTACATGGAGTATCTAAAACAAAATTCTTTTGTATTAAAAGCCGCTATTTTTGCAACAGGTTTTGCAGGAATAGTAGCTGAATATACCCTTTCTACACTGGCTACTTATTTTATTGGAAACTCAATTTTCCAATGGACAATGATTGTCTCTTTAATGCTATTTTGCATGGGACTAGGTAGTAGATTGAGTAAATTAATTACAAAGAATTTAATTCAGAATTTTTTAATTCTTGAAACAACACTGTCGCTAATTGTTGCCTTTTCTTCGGTTTTGGTATACACCCTTGCTTCAGTAAGTGAATACTACGGAATTGTCATCTATTCTTTGAGTATGATTATCGGGTTGCTAATTGGATTAGAAATTCCATTAGTAGTCAGAATTAACAAAGAATATGAAGATTTAAAAAGCAACATTTCTTCCATCCTAGAAAAAGATTATTATGGGAGTTTAATCGGTGGTGTATTTTTTGCTTTTATCGGTTTGCCGATATTGGGTTTATCGTACACACCTTTCGTCCTTGGAATAATTAATTTTTTAGTGGCACTTATTGTATTTTATCGTTTTAAAGACAAAATCAACAATCAACATACATTTCGCTTAAAAGCTGTTTTAACAGTTGTATTTGCTGCTTTAATTACCGGAATTGCTTTTACAGAACCTATTATTCAATGGGGAGAACAGAAAAAATTCAAAGACAAAGTCATTTATTCTGAACAAACTAAATATCAAAATATTGTTTTAACAGAATGGAAAAATGAACATTGGTTGTATTTAAACGGAAACTTACAATTTTGCTCTATTGATGAAAAAATGTATCATGAACCATTAGTACACCCAATAATGCAATTACATCCTAATCCGCAAAGAATTTTAATTCTTGGTGGTGGTGATGGTTGTGCAGTTAGAGAAATACTAAAGTACCCAAGTGTTGAAAAAATTGACATGGTAGATTTAGATCCTAAAATGACAGATTTAGGAACAAATCACCCAGTTCTTTTAAACATTAACCAAGGAAGCATGAATAGCGACAAGTTGAGAATTTTCAACAAAGACGCATACATCCACTTAGAACAAAACAATAGCGACTTTTACGACATTATTATTGCCGATTTACCCGATCCCAGAAACATAGAATTGGGAAGGTTATACTCTCATGAATTCTATTCACTTTGCAATAGAAAACTAAGACCAAACGGACTTATAATTACTCAAGCTGGAAGTCCTTATTTTGCGACAAAAGCCTATAATTGCATTGGAAAAACATTACAATCTGCTGGTTTTACCACTGTAAATCTACATAACCAAGTACTATCTATGGGAGAATGGGGCTGGGTCATCGGAACAAAAAACATGCAGATAAATTCTAAGCAACTAAAAGAAAAACTGCAAAGAATTGAGTTCAAAAACATCCAAACAAACTGGATAAACAATGAAGCAATGCAGCTTATCACCTCTTTTGGGAAGGTTTTTTTTAATACAAACGACAGACTTGAAGTTAATAAAGTACACAACCCAGTTCTTTATAAATATTACTTAGATGGAAACTGGGATTTATATTAATTATGGAAACAACTTATAAACACATAGAAGCCAACATATACAGCCATAAAATTTGGTCGTCTTGTATACATCCAAAGAAACTAAAAGAAACTTATGGCGACTTATTAAAAAAAGCTGGTTTTACAATTATCCTCTTTAATGAACACCATTTTCCTGAACAAGGATATACTTGTTTTTGGTTATTAGGTGAAAGCCACTTGGCCATTCATACCTTTCCTGAAAGCAACAAAAGTTATATTGAGTTAAGTAGTTGCAACAAAGAAAAATTAGATTTGTTTATCCGTAAAACAAATGCTACAAACCCAATATAAAATGAAAAAAAAAGTACGTGACTTTATCAATCACAACGAGTATTTTATCAAATTTATTTATGCACTTATTGTATTAAATGTTATTGCATTGATTCTTGAATCTTATGAAGAATTAAACGCAATATACAGTCCTGTTTTTTACTATTTCGAGTTATTTTCTGTTGCAATTTTTACCGTTGAATACCTTGTAAGAATCTGGGTTTCAGACAAAACAAAAGAAGATAAAAAAGAACGTCTCAATTTTGCCTTTTCTACCTTGGGAATCATTGATTTAATTGCGATACTCCCTTTTTACTTGCCCTTTATTTTTCCTATTGACCTAAGAATTGTTAGAATTCTTCGTTTGTTTAGATTGCTAAGAATTTTTAAACTGAGTCGTTATTCAAAATCCTTAAAAACAATTCGATCTATTTTTAAAGAAGTTAAATCAGAACTATCTATCACTGTTTTTGTCACTTTTGTATTGATGATCTTATCATCTACACTTATGTACTATATAGAACATGACGACCAACCCGAACAGTTTGCTAGTATTGGTGATGCCTTTTGGTGGTCTATTGCTACCTTAACAACAGTAGGTTACGGAGATGTGTATCCAGTAACCGGATTGGGTAAATTATTAAGCGGAATTATTGCCTTAATAGGAATTGGATTTGTTGCCCTACCTACTGGAATTATTAGTTCTGCCTTCATTGAAAAAATTCAAAAAGATAAAAAGAAGAAAAAAGTAGCAAAAGCATGTAATTGTCCTCATTGCGGAAAAAATATTGATGTATGATTCCGAGTAAATACATTTTACAATTCGTCATAATCCTATATGCAATTTATGCCGTTGACTTTATTTTTCCAATTACGAAGTTTGGAATTATTCCTAGAACCACACAAGGACTTATCGGAATTATCACGGCTCCATTTTTACACCGTGGAATTTGGCACTTAGTTTCCAACACAATTCCTTTAATTGTATTGCTTAGCGTATTAAATCATTTTTACCCTAAAAAAACCATGTCGGTTATTTTATTTACAGTTATTGCTGGAGGGTTGCTCGTTTGGATTTTTGCCAGAAAAGCAAATCACATAGGCGCCAGTGGACTTATATATGGTTTGGCTACATTTTTAGTTGTCAACGGCTTTTTAGAACAAAAATTTATACCAATACTAGTTTCAATTGCTATAGCTTTAATTTATGGCGGATTAATTTGGGGAATATTTCCATCCATAAGGAATCATATATCTTGGGAAGGTCATCTTTTTGGTGCCATTGCAGGAATTACCATTGCTTTCTTATTAAAAAACAAAGAGTTCTATCCTTAAAGAGTTAAATAGCTTCACCAAAAAATAAATAAGGCTATAAATATTAATTGGAACTCCAGTTTTTATCTGCTTGTTCTTTTAATTTTTCAGCTCCTTGTTCCTTCCATAATTTTAAAGTATTAATCCCCCAAGAATTGTAAAATAAATACAACTTTCCGTCTCTTATTTCAAAAGTTTTTGGATTGATTTCTACTTTTTCATTTTTAGCACCAATAGCATAAGCACACCAACCACCATATTGTGGTTGATACTTTTTAGGGTTCGAAATAAATTTCTTCAAATTTTCAGAAGAGGAAAATTTATATTTTATTCCTTCTACCTCAGCAACCAAAGATTTTTCTCCAGAAATTGCTTTATTTTCAAAATAAGCCACTACATCATACCCATCAGCAGCAAAGCCTTTTTTATTTGTATTTACGTTTTGTTGAGCAAAAAGTGAAGACACTCCTAAAACAAATATAAAACTAAAAATTATTTTTTTCCACATATCAATAAACATTTAGAACTAGACAGTCGGAAAAAACATAGCTCCATTACAAAAAACGAAATATGTCTTTAAAAGAATATCAAATATTTAATTTTAAATAAAACTAAGAAATTAACAGATTACAACCTCTAATGTCAGAATTATCAAAGCGTCCTAAAATTTCAAAAGAGCCATTTGAATGAATTTTTCCTAAATCTTGAGTAGCGATAAAAGAACAAGAATTTTTATTTGCTAAATCAATTACATTAATCCCCCCAGATTTTCCATTTGGTAAAAGACTCAATGGATCTTCTGTATCTCTAATGAAAATTTTCATCCAAGGAGGTGTTACAAAAATTCCATTTCCCTTAGAATACCCCTGACTTAATAATTCTGTCATACCGTATTCTGAATGAATTTTAGACAGACCAAATCCTTTTTTCAACGCTGCATGTAATTCTTCACGGATCATTTCTTTTCTTTTACCTTTCATACCTCCTGTTTCCATAACAATGGTGTTTTTCAATGAAAATTGCTGTTTTTCAATCAAATCTAACAGTGCAAAAGAGACGCCTATCAATAAAACTTTCTTTCCTTGGGAGTCCAATTCATTCAAAGTATCAATCAATTCCTCTAGGTTATTCAAATAAAATCCACTTTCTGGTTTCTTAGATTTCTGAATCAAATCTTCCACCATATAAATCAAAGAAGATCCCTCTCGTTCTAAATAAGAAGGCAATAATGCCAAAACAACATAGTCTTCAATATTTCCGTAAAAATGAGCAAATGCTTTGTTATAACTTTTTTCATACAACGACAAATCGGTAACATAATGTTTGCTTTGCTGTGTGCCTGTTGTGCCGCTACTTAAAAAAGTTTCGACTATATTATTCTTATCAGAAAGAACTTTGTGACTTTTAAAAAACTGTATGGGTAAAAAAGGAATTTCTGTCAAAGAATTTATTTTAGAAATATCTATATTTAAAAGAGAAAGGTATTCGCTATAAACAGGATTGTTCAATGCTTGAAACTGAAAAGTAGCCAAAGCCAAGCTTTCAAATTCTTCTTCTGTTTTTAATGTAAATAACTCTGCCTTCATGTTTCCTTTTGAGAAAGACAAAAATACTTCAAATTTATAGAACGCATAAAAATAAATTCTTTAAAAAAGAAAATTCAACGCAACCCTTTATTAAATTTTGTGTCTTAGTTATAACAACAAAAAATTAAAAAACATGAAACGTATTTTATACATTACCTTATTTGCCCTATTATTTACTTCTTGTATTGACAACAATGATGAATATCCTAATTTTCATTTCACTATTTTACCCATAGAAGAAGCTACAATTCCTAGTTCATTTGTTTTAGACGAAACCTATGAAATTACCATCAAATATTCTTTACCCAACGGTTGCCATAGCTTTTATTGTTTGTATTATGAATATGATGATGCGAATAGAATTGTAGCCGTAAACGCCATAGTTAATGACGAAATAGCCTGTACAGAAGCTTTAATCAATAAAGAGTATACTTTTGAAGTAAACGCAGCACAAGAAGAAGATTATGTATTTAAACTTTGGAAAGGTGTAGATGAAAATGACGAAGACATTTTTGAAGAGGTGATAGTTCCCGTTACGAACCCAAATTCACAATCATAATGAAACAAATTTTATATTTTTTAGTAGGAATTTTAGTGCTCTCTAGTTGTACTGAAAATGAAATTTTTAAGTTCAACAAAGAGTTTTCTATTGAATTAAATCAAAGTATTCTTATACCTTTAAACGATACTGAAACTGAAAACTTAAAAATACAATTTCACGAATTAGTTGAATACTCCATTTGTCCTCCCAATGTAAATTGTGTTTGGGCAGGTAGAGCTATTGTAAATCTAAAAATTAATGATAGTGAAACCATACAACTTGCTTTATTGGATGATGAAATTCCTTCTAAAAAAAACTATGAAGAATATGAAATTTCGCTATTGAATGTAACCTCAAATGAAACTACTAGCAGTATACAGCTAATCATCAAAAAAATAGAACTATGAAAAAATTATTCTTTTTTCTTATACCTCTAAGTATTTTTTTTAGTGCTTGTCATGAAAACGAAAATATACTTATAGACGAAAATAATTTGCTCATAGGGTCTTGGTCTTACCCTGAGTATTCAGATAATAAAATTACGTATTCAAGAGTAGCTACAACTATTCAAGATGAATATACCTGTACCTTTAAAAAGGATGGTAGCATCATAGAACATAAAAATGCTGGTTGGTGTGGCACACCTCCAATTACATATGATGAATTTGTGGGAAAATGGAACTATGAAAACGAGGAAACTATTCATTTAGAAACTGCTTATTGGGGAGGAATATCTGACATAAAATGGGAGATACTGGCTATTAATCAAGATAAACTAACCGTTGTTGTTATTCATTCAAATCTTTAAAATAAATACAATTCTAAACAAAATATTTTAATCGCTAAGACAGTAAAACAACATATTCGAAATAGGTTTAGTAAGTTTGTTATATGCTGTTTTTAAAGAATAAATGAATACACAAAAGCTAATAAGAGACTGTCAACAAAACAAACCCAAGGCACAAGCCATGGTGTACGAATTGTATGCTGGTAAATTATTTGCTGTGAGTTATAAATATTCAAGAAACCGACAAGAGGCCGAAGACAACTTACACGATGGCTTTATGACTATTTTTAATAAAATAGGGCAATTTAAAGGAACTGGCTCTTTTGAAGGTTGGATGAAAAGAATAATCATAAATACTGCATTGCTCAAATACAGAAAAGACAAAGTATTTCAATTGGTCAATGAAGAAATTAAAGACGAAGAAATAACGGTCGAAATAGAGGAAGAAAATGTAAGTATCGATGAATTATTAAATGCAATACAGGAATTACCCAACAGATACAGACTTGTTTTTAATCTCTATGTTTTAGACGGGTACTCTCATAAGGAAATTGCCGAAATGTTAGGGATTTCAGAAGGAACTTCAAAATCAAACTTATCAAGAGCAAGAGGTATTTTGAAACAAAAATTAGAACAAACAGAAACAAAAAACCAAAATACTTTTTAGATATGGCTACTAAAAATATAGATCGGTTATTTCAAGAAAAATTAAAGGATTTAGAGATGAATCCTAGTCCTGCTGTCTGGGATACTATAGAAAATTCTTTAGCTGCTAAAAAGAAAAAAAGAGTAGCTTTTTGGTGGTGGAGAGTAAGTGGCTCTGTTGCTGCTGCATTATTGATTGGTTTTTTGTGGACTACAAATACTGAAACAAAAATAGAAACCCCAATAATTGAAAACTCAATTACGAATACAGAAGAAGAAAAAATAGAGTTACAAACTATACCTACAAATAAAGCTAACGTTCCTGTAACTATCCAACCCGAAATCTCTGAAAAAACTAAAATAGCCTTAGAAAAAAAGCCTTCTATTAAAACAAAAAAAATAATAGAAAATTTTAAAACAGAAAATATTATTCAAAATCCTGAAAATTCAATTGCCGAAATAGATTCCTTAAATCAGCCTAAAAAAACAATTTTTGAAACTCTTGAAGAACAAAATATTGCTCAAGCAGAAAAACCAATTATAAACAACCCCACTTCGAAGAAAAAAAATAAAATTGACAATGGTAAAATTGCCCTGGAAGAGATTGTAAACAATGAAGAAAACCTTTCATCTAAAAAAAATAATTGGATTATTGCTCCAAGTATTTCACAGCTTCGTCCAAGTTCTTTTTCTAACAAATCTTCTATAGATCAAAGTTTAGATGCTGCCACTAAAAAAGGAAATGATGGAACTTCCTTTGGTGTAAAAATAGCTTTTCAAGCTTCAAAAAAATGGCAAATACAATCAGGTATACACCGCTTGAAACTAGGACAAACAACCCAAAACATTGCCTTAAACAGTAATTCCCAAATTTCTTCACTAGATAACCTAAGTTATGATGCTCCAAGGTTTAGCGAACTTAGTAGTGATTCAGGAAACAGCTTACAAGGATCTAAAGAGTTTTCCTCGAACAACAATTCCGATTTAAAACAAACTTATGGATATATTGAAGTCCCTTTGGAAGTAAAATATGCACTTCTTCAATCCAAAAAATTAGAATTTCATTTGGTCAGTGGAATCAGTACTTTGTTTTTAACTACCAATAATTTACAAATTCAAAATGAAAACCTATCCTATTCTATTGGAGAAGCCTCTAATTTAAATACTGTTGATTTTAGTTTGAATTTTGGGACCGATTTGGAATATCACTTCTCTAAAAAATGGTTTTTTAATATGGCTCCTATGCTAAAATTACAAACCAACACTTTTAACAGCACCTCCAACAAACCTTATTTCTTTGGAGTGTATACTGGACTGAATTACAAATTTTAAACCAAAAAAATGCATTGCATTTATCCAAAAATAAATCTGCAATGCATTTTTTTAATACTAGTAAATTATTTTGGTTGATAATTTTTATCCTTTGTTAAAATAAACTTATCAAGCTCAAAGCCATCTTCTCTCATAGAAAATGAAATGATATGTGTTCCTTTGTCCTTAAACTCTAAATATATGGTTTTAGGCTCTCCACAATGATTTTCAGGAACACGCTGTGCAGAAGTCCAAGTCCATTTATTTTTGCCTTTACACAATTGTATTCTAGCTCCACTTTTTGGCCAAGTATTATTTACACCTACATGTAACCCATTATCTTCTGGTCCTGTAGAATAAGCTCTTATCCAAACATAATATTTACCAGGAGAATTAATTTTTACTTTATAAGAAACTATCCCTCCAAAACCAGGAATAGGAAAGAAATTTTCTCCTTTAATTAATTTATCACTATGAGTAACACGTGTATCTGGTAATGCCTCAATATAACTATTGCCACTAGCAGAATCATAATGTTTTTCTAAATTTTCAAATCTCAATTTTTCATTTTTAGAACGAACTACCCATTCTCTTTCTGTTCCGTTTTTAGAACTAAAATGAAAATCCTCGGCTTCAACTTCAATCAATCCATTTTTAGCTATAAAAGGCTTAACATCTTCCAATTTACTATTTAACTGTAAACCTCCACTTGGCACTAAAATAATACTTCCCCATCTTCCTCTAGACCATGCTGTCCCTCCATTTTCAGGGATTTTTCCATTTGTTACTGCTTGTGATGACACTTCAATTAGGTCGTTTTTTTCTAAATAGATAGCCCCCATATCAACATCCAATTTCTCAAAAGTTTTTTCTGTTTCAGAATTAATATATCTAGCTATCACACTACCATTTATTTTAATTGTATAAACAGATTCTCCATCATTTTCTGCCATAGATTGGAATATTCCCTTATACACCCCATCTTCTCCATTAAAAACTGTATATGCCGTAGCAAACTTTGCTCTTTGCTCTTTTTTTGCTGCATTAATTGCTAAAGCTTTATTCTTTTTATCCACATAATAAAGAGCTTCAGCATTTGTATCAATTTTAAAATCTTCTATTGCTGATAAAACTATTCTTTGTAAAGATTTTTTATTATTTACAATCTCTTTTGTAGTTCTAGTAATTAATGCAACCCAATCTTTTTCCTTTGAAGGTGGGAATCCGATAGAAACTTTACCTCCACCTTTAATATATTTTACAGTTCCCTTTTGAAGTTTACCTCCTGTTCTTGGATTGTACCACTTTATTAAATATTTAGAAGGATCTTCTATTAAATTTAATTTGGTTTCTGTTACTTCAGGTAAATAAACCAAATAAGTAGCTCCATTTTTGGCTAACACATAGTCGTTAATATTATCTGTTAAACCATTCGCTGATTTCATTTGATTAAAAGGAACATACTTTTGAAAAAACGTTAATGCATAACGAGTTTGATCCCATAAAATATCTCTAGACCTCCAATCTTCACAATTCAAATCGTTATGCGCATATTTATACCCAAAATACCATTCAACACCAGCACCACCTGCCATTAAATTACCCCATAAAACTTCATGTCTTATTTTATTATGCTCTGGATCATCAGCATCAGGCAAGGCACCTTCCTTAGCTGGCCCAATTTCATCTTGACAAACAACCCATGGTCTTCCTGAAATTCGTGATTTATTTACCCATTTTAAAACCAAACCATGTACATCATTTGTATGACGTGTTTGCATTGAAGGTCCATCTAAATATTCATAACCCAACAATGGAGTTAAAAATAACTCTTGTGCCTTTGTTTCTGCATGTGTATGTAAAAGCACCAAACTTTTATACGGATCATGTGTTTTAATATACTTCGCCATTGCTTTTCTATCTTTATCTGACTGTCCTTTTGGTGCCCAACTTAAAGGACCGTTTTCTTCTCCCAAATTCCAAGTAAGTCCTAAATGATGTGCATATCGAGCAATTAATTCACGGTAATACAATTTACGTTGTACTCCAAGCTCTCCTATATCTAACAACAATTCGTTTTCAGTTTCCTGAGTAACAACATGCATTAGCAGCCCAAGGCGTTCCATATGGTCAAAAACTATTTCCCATTGGTCTAGTTTACTACAGTCAAAACGATAGCGCTCATTTATATCTGTCCATGGCCAAACATCTTTTCCGTCACCTTGTACATTCATTGTTAAAAAATAAACAGCGTTCATTCCTTTAGAACTTAGGTAATTTAAAGCACCTATTATATTTTTTCCTTTTCCGTTTTTCCAAGTCGGATCTCCCTTTTTCCAATCTTGTGCATGGGCTTGGTATTTATGCGAAGGTTTTGTTTGATCAAATTCGTAGTATCCTAAAAAACTTTCAGGACTATCAGCACCTCCCTTTAAAAAATACTCCTTAGTTTCTTCAAATTGAAGGTAACGTTTATTTACATAATTTAAACGTCCTTTAGCCCTAAAGTCTATTCCTTTTTTATCTGAATTTTTAATAATAAACTTACCTGATACGCCATCAAACATAACAGGTTTTCCAGCTTTCTTATCATCACTAACCGCTATTTGGTTTCCTTTTCTAAAAGAAGCTTTATATGTCCACTCTCCTATTTTGTCTGGTGTAAAACGAACTTGCCATACATTTCCAGAATCTGCACTTGATTCAGCAGCATTTCCATCAGCAGCATAAAAACCTGGAACTACATACGTTTTATCTCCATTTGTAAACGTTACATTCAAACGATAGTTTAAAAACGGATTTTCTTTAGAAAATTCAGAAATATTATCTCCAAAAAAGCTTAGAGTAACCTTATGCCATTTTTTTAATTCACCTTTTACTTGTTTTGCATTTTTTTGAGCAGCAACAGTTAACGTTACAAACAATGCTAAACTTAATATCAAACCATTTTTTTTCATTTTTATTACCCACTTTAGAATTAAGGAATGGGAAAATACTAAGAAAATTTAATCTAACTATCCCGTATTAAAAATAAAAAGAGCGCAATAAATTGCGCTCTTTTTTCTAATCTATATTTTTGAAGTTATTTTTCTATTCCCAAAACATCTTTAATCAGTTTTTCCGGTTCTTGCTTCGATAATCTCCGTTATCCCATTTGAGGCTCAGCACCAACAGGGCAAAATAACATAGACGGAATACTGCTAATACCAAAAGCACCTGATAGCTCTTGCTCCGCTTAAACATTGTGTTTGCCAATAGCTGTCATAAAAACATATTAATACAAAGTAAACCCTATTAATTTTTTAGAACTAAAGCATTATAAAACAATAACAAAAAAAGAGTTTCCTTTTATAAAGGAAACTCTTTAAAAATATATGACGTAATTAAATACTATTTCTTAATCACTTTAATTGTTTTAGTACTATCATTTTCAGATACTAATTTTACGAAATAGATACCTTTAGCTTGAGAAGCTAAGTTTATTGAACTATCCATAGCGTTAGGTGTCATAGTATAAACTTCTTGCCCAACAACATTGTACACAGTTACATTTTTAATAACTACTGGTGAATTAATATGTAACACATCGTTAACTGGGTTTGGATAAAAATCAAAGCCGTTCTTATCGAAATCTTTAGATGACAAGGTACCTATGTTTACTGAACCTTGAAAAGACTCGTACGGATTAAATACAATATCAAAAGAAGGTACGAAAACTACTTGCATAAAACCAGTTTTAAAAGTAAAGTCATAATCACCTGTAGCTGAAGGATTCGTAATTGATTGGTTTATAGTTATAACCATTTTAGCACCAGCTTTTATAATTTGCTTATTAACCGTAATAGCCATATTATCCAAAGCAGGAGAACTTACAGAGAATGAATAAGATGAAGGATCCACAACAGTTCCATCAATTTCTACAACTGCCGTACCGGTATTTACAAAATCCGGATATGCTGGAGAAATATCAGCCAAGTCCAAATTAAAAATTCTTGTATTATTAGCTGAAGGAATATCAGTCATTGTTTGATATTT
>JBHOTE010000007.1:0-64170 GCA_042584125.1 Bacteroidota bacterium | reverse complement strand
TTCATTAAAATATTTAACATACATATCAAGTTCTTTAACAAACATATGAGGTCTTTCTTTTGCATCCATAACGTTTGTTTTTCCATAAATATGCTGTACCATGTTTTTTAGAGAAACTTCTTTGTCAAAATAAGCAATGTTTGGTCCAGGACATACTAATACCCCAGCTTTGGTGTCTTTGGAGTCGATGTTTTTTTCAATTAAACCAGCATTAGCTAAACCTATACATAAACAAGATTTTTCAGTTATTTTATCAAATTTTGATTGATAAGCTTCTGAAGATAATTCTTCCTCTTTTAGTTTTTCAATTTCAGCACTTTGATATTTTTGTGACGCAGTACAAATAGATTTTCCGTTGCTGTCTTGGTTCAATGCCAAAAACTTTTTAGGACATGCACTACCAATCTTATCATTTTCTAATTTCCACAATTTGTAAGTGTCGTTTGAAACTCCTTTTACACTATTAAAAGGAACTCCTAATGGAGAAATGTTACTCAAATACAAATCTTCTTCCTTCGCTTTAGCTAAAACATTTAATGTATCATTATCAACAGTAGTTGCTTCAGGAACCAATAAAAATGGAGAACCCCAACCTACAGAGCTCACATTATATGTGTCTAATAAAAATTGATGTTCTTCAGAAGTACCAACACCTCCTTGGACCGTGATATTTACGTCTAATGGTTTTTCGGGTACGTGTTTTCCTTTTGCTTCAAGTGCTTTAGCATAGGTTTGATAGGTGCTTTCAACTAACGATTCTTTGTTTGTTTGAAAAGCATTTAAAATAGGTCCTAGTAACAATCCTTCTGTAGCAAATGCATGACCTCCACAGTTTAAACCAGATTCGATTCTGTATTCAGAAACCCATAAACCTTTTTTAGCAAAAAATTGGCCTTGAATAGTAGCGGATCTGTAATCACTTACTTTTAAAATGATCTTCTTTTTAAGTTCGTCATTTTCGTTTGGATAAAAATCTTCAAACTCTTCAAAATAACTATACAAACGAGGGTTCATTCCTGCTGATAGAACAATAGAAGAACTTAAATTACTTTTAGCAAAACCTCTAAGTGCTGCATGCGCATCATTGTGTTCTGTTCCTAGTAACTCTTTTTTATGATAATTCTGACCATCAAGCTTTGTCATGATGTTTACATCAATTTCTCCAGGAGTTAAATTCTCTTGAATCCATTTCTGTAAAGTATCCTTACTAGCATTTTCTTCAATTAGATGGATAAGATTTGTTTTGATTTCAGAAAAGTCAGGTAACATTTCTAAATAATCATTTAAAACTTCTTTCTTTTCAACTAATGCTTCTTTAAATTCTTGGAATTTATTCTTCACAATAATGTCCATATTGTTCAAGTAAGAAGTAATTCTTCTTGCTCTAGAATCTAATTCTTTTGTAGGAAACGATTGGAAAGGAAGTTTAAATTTTTGACTGTAAAACTCATTCATTTTTTCAATAAGAACGTCGTCTACTATGGATACCACAGATGATATTCCATATTGAGCAACTTTTATAGGGCTGTCAACCGTAAACGCAAGTCCCATTACAGGAATATGAAAGGTATGTGCTGTTGTTTTTATACTCATTTTTATTATGTAAAATTTCGGTTACAAATGTGCGATTATACCCCTGCTAAAACAATGATATAAGTCATGTTAATTTTGTGAAATTTTATTATTTAGAATCATTTAAAGTTCAAGAAAAATACATCTTTTTAAAAGTTTTTGAGTGACTAAATGGCATAAAAAAAACCTTTCGAATACATCCGAAAGGTTTTGTAAAAAGTATAAAATATTTAGCTTAGTTTTTTACGTGTAAGCTAGCATTTAATTCAATTGTTTTAGGATTAGGTCTACAAGTTAAATGACCATTAGTGCTATCTAGTAAAAACAATAATTTGTCTTTTCCGTTCAATTCAGCTCCTTTTACAATATTAGCTCCTTCTTCAACAAGGTTTCCGTTAATATCTACAGCTTCTTTGTTTTCATTATACAACCAAACTTTGGCAGCAGCAGTAACATAAACACCAGCAGCAATAGTACAACCAAATCCTAGAGAAATTCCTGTTCCAGAATTAGCTCCTAGTAAACATTTATCTCCAATAGAAATTACATTTTTATTACCTCCAGAAAGTGTTCCCATAATAGAAACTCCACCTCCTAAATCAGAATCATGCCCAACAATCACTCCGGCAGATACACGACCTTCAATCATTGCATTTCCTAAGGTACCTGCATTAAAGTTAATATAACCTGCTGGCATTACAGTAGTTCCAACAGCACAATGTGCTCCAAGTCTTACTTGAGAACCCGATGCAATACGTACTCCGTTTGGTACATGGTAGTTTACCATATAAGGGAATTTATCAACATGAGTTACATTTAATGTAGCTCCTTTAAAAGTTGCTTTAATTCTTTCAGCACTTAAATCTTCAGGTAAAATTGGTCCTTGATTTGTCCATGCAATATTGTTTAATTTCCCAAAAACACCTTCCAATGATAAACCATGAGGTTTTACGTGTAATTGAGATAAACATTGTAGTTTAAAGTACCCTTCTACAGCATCTTCAACAGCAATGTCTTTATCAAATAAGAAGTAAGCAACAACATCAACTGTTTGATATCCTTCAGGTTGATTGTAGTTTTCTAATAATTGTTGGATTAATACAATATTTGGGTGTTTTTCAATTTCATTATGAAAAGCAGAAAAATTGTCAAATGCTTTTTGCAATTGCTCTTTTGAAACCGTTACAAATCCATTTTTATTTGATGAAAATCCCGTTACGTCTTGTAAAAGAGCTGCAGTTCCAAATGCAGAATCCCAGTTAATTGAAGGGAAGTTTACATCTAAAGTCTTGTCTCCTTTCGATTTTCTAATACCTAATCCAAAAGCCAAAGGTTTTGTATATCCAGGTTTAGAAGTAATGTTTTGAACGTATTCTTTAAAATTTTCTATTGTATTCATTATCGTATGCTTTAATTTTAAGCTGCAAATATAATTAAATCAGCCTTATTTATGTTCTCTTTGACTTGAATAAAAAATGCGATTCTATTATTTTTTTCTTTCTTGCATTCTTAAAAATAATTCTCTTTCTTCAAAAGTTTTTTCGTCAACAGGAAGCAATACTTCTTCAAATAATTTCATGAACTTTTCATCATGCAAAGCGACGCTGTTTGTTTTTAAATTAAAGGGCACAAATCCAAACCAAGCTATAGATTTAAGCACAGTTTTGTCTTTGTTCCACATACGCATTTCAACTTTTATATGTTTAGGTGCATAAGAAATTAATTGCGATTGAAACACAATTTCTTCCATTGTAAACACAGGTTTTATATATGCTACTTGGTTGTTGGAAACAACCCATCCTATGCCTTCTGTTTGAATTATTTTGAACAAATCAATATTGTAATTTTCTAACAACTGATCTTCACGAGAATTGATATAATAATCAACATAACGACCATTGTTTAAATGATTAAAAGGATCACAATCTTGAAAACGAATTTTTTTTGAACTTTCTAGAATTTTTGTTAAAGCCATATGTTATTGTTTTATTTTTTTTTCAATTTGCATACAAATACTTTTTTTAGATTCTAGGTAATCAAACCATAATGTTTTTGTGTCTTTTTTAAACCAAGTTACTTGACGTTTTGCAAATCTTCTCGTGTTTTTTTTGATTTCTTCAATGGCAAAATCTAAAGAAATATCTCCATCGAAATAAGAAAAAAGTTCTCTGTACCCAACGGTTTGTAATGCGTTTAAATTTTTGTGCGGATATACTTGTTTAGCCTCCTCTAGCAGTCCTTCATAAATCATAATATCTACACGTTGATTTATTCTGTTGTACATAATAGCACGATCTGCTGTTAAGCCTACCTTTATAAAATTAAAATTTCTAGGAGTTTTGGGTTTGTTTTTAAATGAAGCGTAGGTTTTTCCAGATCCGATACAAACTTCTAAAGCTCTAATAACTCTATGCGGATTCTCTATAGCAATAGATGCGTAAGTTTCTTTGTCTAAAAGTTCTAATTTTTCTTGTAAAAATTTTAGACCCTTGTTTTCTAAATCAACGTTTAATTGTTCTCTTATTTTTGGGTCAACATCAGGAAAATAATCCAACCCTTTTAAAACGGCATCTACATACAATCCGCTTCCGCCTACCATAATCACTATTTTGTTTTTTAGGAATAATTCTTCTAGTTTGCTTAGGGCGTCTCTTTCAAACTGACCTACATTATAATCTTCAAAAATAGATCTGTTTTGAATAAAGTAATGAGGAGCTTGGGCTTGTTCTTCTAAAGAAGGAACCGCTGTGCCAATAGTTGTTTCTTTATAAAACTGACGAGAATCACAAGAAATAATAGGAGCATTAAAATGTTTAGCCAATTCAATACTCAAAGCTGTTTTACCAATAGCTGTAGGGCCTACAATTGTTATAAGAGTGTTAGACATTTAATAGGGGAGTTATACGGCAAATTGTGTTAAATGATGGTCTAAATGTTTGTAAAAAGTAGTACTCCATTCCTTCGCTGTTAATTTTCCAAAAGAATGTGATTCTTTACCTTCAAAATATTCAACACCCAATTGTTGTGTTTTTTTGATGTAATCAATTAATTTTTCTTTTTCTATTTCAAAATAGCGCTCATCAGTTATCAAAAACTCTGGGGCAGTTCTAGAAAGTCTTTTATAAGGTTTTTTACCAACTACCATTGGTTTAATAAAAATCCTCAATAAAAATTGCTTTAATTTATTAGGCTTTTCATGGCTGTTGTAGACATAGTCAAACATAACAGAACTATGTGCTAACATTTGCGCAACATTCATTTCACCCCAAATAGGAATACAGTCGTGTGATAAGTTATTAATTCTGTCAATTAAATTATGAGTTGTTTTGTTTTCAAAAATATTTTCCATGCTATTGTTTTTTCTTCATGTCAATTAAAATAGAAAAAGTGCTGTTCACATCTTCCTCTTTTACTACAATGGTCATTTCATGTGTGGTAGAAATAATTTCTTGCACGGAAATTCCTGCCCAAGCTAACTGTTTTAATATAAAATAGTAAATACCAGATTGTTCTACATTTGTTTTTGGAAGTTTTATGGTTATAGAGGCTAAATCTACATGAGAATAAATTAATATTTCCCTAGCAAAAAGTTCTTTTACTCTGCTTTTAAGGTTTTTACTAGTAACAATATTTGTTTCAAAAATTCCTTGTGAAATAGTGAAAAAATAATCTTTATCATCTCCTATTTCACTTAATAAACTTGTAATAGATCTTAGTAAGCTAGAAGTGTTCTTATAAGTAAAATTACAGAGGTCTGAGCGAACAATAAAATCGCCTAAAGAAAAAGTAAATTTTTTTATGTTTTTTCTAATTCGCAATAAGTTAGAAGGTGACAATCTATTAATAGCCATCATAATAGCACCTGGCTTCACTTCTTTGCCTAAGTCTTTTTCTACATCTTCTTGAATAGCTCTTGCTAAGGAAGAAACATTAATTAATTTATCATTTAAAGCTTCTTCGTAAAAGGGGGTTTTTCTAATAATACTTTCTACAGATTCTTGTATTGTCTTCATATAAATGTTTAAAATTAAACAATTTGTAGTAAAGTGTAAATATATTATAAATTTTTGCGCTACATTAACAATTGCGGGATTTTTGCAACACAAAATTATAGAAAAAATGAAAGTTTTAAAATTTGGAGGAACTTCTGTAGGAAGTGCAAAAAGCATTAAAGAAGTAGCTGAAATTGTTATAAATATTAAAGGAGATAAAATAGTAGTATTATCAGCTATGTCTCAAACAACAAATGTTTTACATAAAATAACCGACTTTATTGCTACATCTAAATTTAAGGATGCTGAAAACACAATTGATGAATTGTGTACTAAATATAAAGGAGTAATTGCTGAGCTGTATACTACAGATGCTTATAAAAACCAAGCAAACGCCTTAATTGAAGAGCGTTTTGATTTTATAAAATCATATGCACATGAAGGGTCTGTCGCTGTAATTGAAGGTGTAGAAAAAATTATTGTGGCTCAAGGTGAAATTTTATCTACCAATATGTTTTCTATGTATTTAGAAGAAATCAATCAAAATGCTAGTTTGTTATCTGCATTTGATTTTATGCGTATTGATGCTGCGGGGGAGCCAGACTCTGAATATATTACAGAAAGTTTAGGAGAAATTATAGCTGCCAATCCTCAAACGGATATCCACGTTACGCAAGGATATATTTGTTTGAATCATGTTGGGGATATAGATAATTTAAAACGTGGTGGTAGTGATTATTCTGCCTCGCTAATAGGGGCGGCTATTGCTGCTGAAGAGATTCAAATTTGGACAGATATTGATGGAATGCACAATAACGATCCACGTTATGTTGATGGAACTTTTTCTTTAAAAGAAATTTCTTTTGATGAAGCAGCTGAGTTGGCATATTTTGGGGCTAAAATATTACACCCACAAAGTGTTATTCCTGCAAAAGAAAAAAATGTACCAGTTTTATTAAAAGATACTTTTAATCCTGAATCTGCAGGAACTATTATTAAAAACTGTGAGGTGCCAAGTGGCGTACGTGCAATTGCTGCAAAAGATGGAATTACGGCTATAAAAATTAAATCATTCCGAATGTTAATGGCTTATGGTTTCTTAAAAAATATTTTTGAAGTTTTTGAAAAATATAAGACTTCAATTGATATGATTACTACCTCAGAGGTTGCAGTATCGTTAACAATTGATGACAATACCTATTTAGAAGAAATCACAAAAGAATTAGAAGGTTTTGGAAGTGTTGATGTGGAAACAGATTTGACAATTGTTTGTTTGGCTGGAGATTTTTCACAAAAAGAAAAAGGAGCAAGTGCTTCTATTTTCAACAGCATGACAAATATTCCTATTAGAATGATTTCTTATGGTGGTAGTAATTACAACGTTTCTCTTGTAATTAATACGGAAAACAAAATTGAAGCATTAAGAGCTCTAAATAAAGGAGTTTTTGAATCGAGAATTTCTTAAATAAAGAATATCAGGCAGAAAAAAGACCCTAATTTATTGTGGTCTTTTTTTTGCTGATATATTAATAAATATGTTGAATAAAAAAGCTGTCTTTTATCATGAAACACTTAATGTTTTAATAAAAGTTTGTTACTTTTGCAGCTTACAATTTTAAGATTATATAAAATGGCAATTATAATTACAGACGAATGTATTAACTGCGGGGCTTGTGAGCCTGAGTGTCCAAACAATGCAATTTATGAAGGTGCAGAAGATTGGCGTTATTCAGATGGTACAGAACTTTCAGGAGATATAGTTTTACCTAATGGAAAAAAAGCAAATGCTGATGAAGATCAAGAAGCAGTTGATGATGAAGTATACTTTATTGTACCAGACAAGTGTACAGAATGTAAAGGGTTTCATGATGAGCCACAATGTGCTGCCGTTTGTCCAGTAGACTGTTGTGTTCCTGATGAAGAAGTTGTTGAAACAGAAGAAGAACTTTTAGGAAAGAAAGCATTCATGCACGGTGAATAATTCTTTTTAAATAGCATAGAAAGTCCCACTTTGAAAATTTCGAAGTGGGATTTTTAGTTTATCATAAATGTAGCTTTTGGAGAAGAAATAAGTAGGCCTCTTATTTAAAGAAATGATTACATTTGCAAACCCAAACGAGTTTCTAAATATAGCTTGTTTGAAAAATTGAAATACTTACAAATACGCATTGCGTATTCAAATAAAATAGAAAACCATGAAAGCTGGAATTGTAGGATTACCTAATGTAGGAAAATCAACCTTGTTTAACTGTTTGTCTAATGCCAAAGCACAAAGCGCGAATTTTCCGTTTTGTACTATTGAACCTAATATTGGAGTGGTAAATGTACCAGATCCAAGAGTAGCGAAATTAGAAAGCATGGTAAATCCGGAGCGTGTGGTTCCCGCAACTGTAGAGATTGTTGATATTGCAGGATTGGTGAAAGGAGCAAGTAAAGGTGAAGGATTAGGAAATCAGTTCTTAGGAAATATTCGTGAAACAGACGCTATTCTTCATGTATTAAGATGTTTCGATAATGATAACATTATACATGTTGATGCATCCGTAGATCCTGTGAGGGATAAAGAAACAATTGATATTGAATTACAGTTGAAAGATTTGGAAACTGTTGAAAAACGTATTGAGCGTGTAAAACGAAATGCTAAAACGGGAAATAAAGAAGCTGCCGCTGAATTTGATGTATTGTCAAGAATTCAATCGACATTGTTAGAAGGAAAATCCGTAAGAACTCTTGAGTTTACAGAGAAAGAAATGGAATTTGTACAGCCAATGCAATTCATTACTTCTAAACCTGTAATGTATGTTTGTAATGTTGATGAAGACTCAGCAGTAAATGGAAATGCTTATGTAGATGCTGTAAAAGAAGCAGTAAAAGACGAAGCAGCTGAGATTATTGTGTTGGCAGTAGGTACAGAGGCTGATATTAATGAATTGGACGATTATGAAGAGCGTCAAGTTTTTCTTGAAGACATAGGCTTGGATGAGCCTGGTTCAGCAAAATTAATTCGTTCTGCTTATAAGTTGTTAAATCTTCAAACTTATTTTACCGTAGGAGTAAAAGAAGTAAGAGCATGGACAATTAATATAGGTGATACAGCTCCTCAAGCTGCAGGGGTAATTCATACAGATTTTGAAAAAGGATTTATTCGTGCGGAAGTTATTAAATATGAGGACTATGTTTCTTATGGTACAGAAGTAAAAATTAAAGAAGCCGGAAAATTAGGAGTTGAAGGAAAAGAATATGTAGTTGAAGATGGGGATATTATGAATTTTAGATTTAACGTATAAGCCTAATAAATAGTATAGAATCAAAAAAACACCTAATTAAATTAGGTGTTTTTTTTGATTCTATGTGTAGTATTCGGATAATTATTTATTGCAGTAAAATAAAAAATCCTTTGTAAGATTAATTACAAAGGATTTTTATTTTTTATTCAGAAGCTATTAAGCAATCATGGTAACTGGGTTTTCAATGTACTGTTTTAAAGTATTCATGAAAGCAGCACCAACAGCACCATCAATCGTTCTATGATCACAAGCTAAAGTTAATGTCATAACATTTCCTACAACTATTTCTCCGTTTTTAACAACAGGTTTTTGTTTGATTCCACCTACAGATAAAATTGCAGAGTTTGGTTGGTTAATAATAGAAGTAAAGTGATCTACACCAAACATACCTAAGTTAGAAACAGTAAAAGTAGATCCAGACATTTCAGCAGGAGTTAATTTTTTGTTTTTCGCTTTGATTGCTAAGTCTTTTACTTCAGCACCAATTTGTGTTAAACTCTTAGTATCTGTAAAAGGAATTACAGGAACTACCAATCCATCTTCAATGGCAACAGCTACACCAACAGAAATATGATTGTTGTAAATTGTTTGATCATTTGTCCACTCAGTATTAATTTGAGGGTGTAATTTTAATGCCATAGCAGTAGCTTTTACAACTAAATCATTAAAAGAAACTTTTGTATCAGGAATTGCGTTAATTGTTTTTCTTGAAGCAATGGCATTGTCCATGTCAATATCCATTGTTACTGTAAAGTTTACAGCAGTAGTTTGAGAGTTGTCAAGAGCTTTTACAATTGCTTTACGCATTTGAGAGTTCTTAACTTCTGTCTTGCTTATTTCACCAGAAGGAGCCGCAACAACATTTGTAGCTGCAGGTGCGTCAGAGATAACTACATCTGTAAAGTTTTCAACGTCAGTCTTAACAATACGTCCACCTTCACCAGTACCAACTACTTTTGCTAAGTTAATTCCTTTTTCTTCTGCCAATGCTTTTGCCAATGGAGAGGCAACAATTCTTCCATTTTCTGATTGAATGTTACTAACCGTTTTAGTAGGACTAGCAGTTGTTCCAGTAGCTTGTTTAGGAGCTGCTTTCTTTTCTGCAGCAGCAGGTGTCGGGGCAGCAACTTTAGTTTCAGCTTTTGGAGCTTCTGTAGCAGGAGCTGCATCAACGCCAAATCCAGATACAACAGCAGTTACATCAGTTCCAGCTTCTCCAATAATAGCTAATAAACTATCTACAGGAGCTGTTTCACCTTCTTGAAGTCCAATATATAATAATGTACCTTCGTTAAAAGATTCAAATTCCATAGTGGCTTTGTCCGTTTCAATTTCAGCAAGAATATCTCCTTCAGAAATTTCATCACCTACTTGTTTTAACCATGATGCCACAGTACCGTCAGTCATGGTGTCACTTAAACGTGGCATTGTTACAACAGTAACGTTATCTGGAACAACAAATGCCTCTGTTGCAGCAATAGTTTCTACAGGAGCGGCAGCCTCTTCAGCAACAGGTGCTGGAGCTTCTTCGCTAGTAGCAACCTCAGCGGTGCCTCCAGCTAATAAAGCTGAAAAATCTTCACCTTCATCACCAATAATAGCTAATAAACTATCTATAGGTGCTGTTTCGCCTTCTTGCAATCCAATATGTAGTAAATACCCTTCGTTAAAAGATTCAAATTCCATTGTGGCTTTGTCAGTTTCAATTTCAGCAAGGATATCTCCTTCTTCAATTTTATCTCCAACAGCGACTAACCATTTTGCAACGACTCCTTCTGTCATTGTATCACTTAATCGGGGCATTGTAATAATCTGTGCCATATATTTATAACTTTTGAGAAGTTAGACTTCTTTAATTTTTAATTAAACAGGTTTGATAAACGGATAATCTTCTTGATCGTAAACAACGTCATATAACTGATTTACTTCTGGGTAAGGAGATTCATCAGCAAATTTTTCACATTCTAAAACTTTAGCTTTTACACCTTTGTCAATAGCTTTAATTTCATCGTCTGTCAAATATTTGTTCTCTTTAATAACATCCAAAACTTGAGTAATAGGGTCAATTTTTTTGTATTCAGAAACCTCATCTTTCGTTCTGTAATGCTGAGCATCTGACATAGAGTGACCTCTATATCTATAAGTTTTCATCTCTAAGAAAGTTGGTCCATTTCCTGCGCGAGCTCTTTCCATTGCTTCATGCATAGCTTCAGCAACTTTTATAGGGTTCATAGCATCAACAGGTCCAGATGGCATTTCATACCCTAAACCTAGTTTCCAAATATCATCATGATTAGCAGTACGTTCTACAGAAGTACCCATTGCATATCCATTGTTTTCAACAATAAAAACGACAGGTAATTTCCACAACATAGCCATATTGAAAGTTTCATGAAGAGATCCTTGACGGGCAGCTCCATCACCAAAACAACAAATTGTTACAGCTCCAGTATTGTGGTATTTGTCTCCAAATGCCATACCAGCACCTAATGGTATTTGACCACCAACAATTCCGTGTCCACCATAAAAACCAAATTCTTTAGAAAAAATATGCATTGATCCTCCCATTCCATGAGAAGTTCCTGTTACTTTTCCATACAATTCAGCCATAACTCTTTTAGGATCTACTCCCATACCAATTGGCTGTACGTGATTTCTGTAAGCAGTAATCATTTTGTCTTTACTCAAGTCCATTACATGTAATGCTCCAGCTAAAATAGCTTCTTGACCATTGTACAAATGTAAAAATCCTCTTACTTTTTGTTGGATATAAACTGCAGCTAGTTTGTCTTCAAACTTTCTCCAAAATAACATATCCTCGTACCACTTGATGTAGGTTTCTTTTGTGATTTCTTTCATGATGAATTTTAATGTATATTCAAAGTATGGGTGCAAAAATAACATATTAGTAATAATAATTACAGTATTCATGCTACTTTTTTTAATTTAACTACTCGAAGTTTCAAAATGATAATTTTTGACTATCAAAAACAAAAAAGCCAAACATTTTTGTTTGGCTTTTTTTGTTATTGATAATATCGACCTGTGTTTTATATGCATATAGAAATATCTAATGTTCTATTAATATATGTTTTCTAATAGTTACATATAATCTTCAATAGGGGCACATGAGCAAATTAAATTACGATCTCCAAAGGCATCATCTACTCTTCGTACGGATGGCCAAAATTTATTTTCAGCAACAGATTCCATCGGATAGGCAGCTTCTTTTCTTGTATAGCTGTATTCCCAAGTATCATTTGTAAGCATTTGCTCCGTATGTGGTGCGTTTTTCAATATAGAATTTGTGTCGTGTTGTTCCAAAGCATCTATTTCATTTTTGATATTTAATAGTGCATTTATAAAATTATCTAGCTCATCTTTACTTTCGCTCTCTGTAGGTTCAATCATTAAAGTTCCTGCTACAGGAAAAGAAACGGTAGGAGCGTGGTATCCATAATCCATAAGACGTTTGGCAACATCAACTACTTCAATTCCTTTTTGTTTGAAACTTCTAAAGTCAACAATCATTTCATGAGCACAGAAGCCATTTTCACCTGTGTAAAGGATATGATAACCTTTCTCAAGTTTATTTTTGATATAATTAGCGTTCAAGATAGCTGTTTGTGTTGATGCTTTTAATCCTTGAGCCCCTAACATTTTAATATAACCATAAGAGATTAGTAAAACTAAAGCAGATCCCCAAGGAGCAGATGATATTGCTGTAATAGCAGAATCTCCTCCGGTTGGGATAATTGGATTAGAAGGTAAAAAAGGAGCTAAGTGTTCTACAACACAAATAGGTCCAACTCCTGGTCCACCACCACCATGTGGAATAGCAAAAGTTTTATGTAGGTTTAAGTGACAAACATCTGCTCCAATAGTTGCAGGATTGGTTAATCCAACTTGCGCATTCATATTTGCACCGTCCATGTATACTTGTCCACCATTATCATGAATTAATTGAGTAATTTCTTTTATGCCACTTTCAAATACACCATGGGTAGACGGATAAGTAACCATTAAACACGAAAGATTGTCTTTGTGTAATAAAACCTTTTCTCTTAAGTCCTCAAAGTCTATATTTCCTTCAGCAGTAGCTTTTGTTACAACTACCTTCATACCTGCCATAATTGCAGAAGCGGGGTTGGTTCCGTGAGCTGAAGAAGGAATTAAGCAAATATTTCTATCTGTGTCTCCACGTGATTCGTGATAAGCTTTAATTACAAGTAAACCCGCATACTCTCCTTGTGCACCAGAATTTGGTTGTAGTGATGTTGAATGAAAACCTGTAATAACATTCAAGTGTTTTTCTAGTTGTTTAAAAACTTCTTGATAACCACTTGCTTGGTCTATTGGAGCAAATGGATGTATGTTTGCCCAGTTAGCCCAACTCAATGGAAGCATTTCTGAAGCTGCATTTAATTTCATAGTGCAAGACCCTAAAGCAATCATTGAATGATTTAAGGAAAGGTCTTTTCGTTCTAATTTTTTGATATAGCGCATCATTTCTGTTTCGGAATGATGACTGTTAAATACAGGGTTTGTCAAGAAACTAGAAGTTCTTGAAAGGTTTTGTGGAATGGTTACTTGCGGATTTATTGCAGTAACTTTTGAGAAAACTTTACCTTCTGATTTAGCTAAAATTTTAATTATTTCATTTACGTCGTTTAAGTTCGTTGTTTCGTTTAATGAAATACTTACTGTGTTTTTGTTCGTATAGAAAAAGTTGACATTTAATAATTCTGCATTAAACTTCACTTTTGTACTGTCTTCAACAACTACATTTAAAGTATCGAAAAAAGTGTTGTTTAATTGCGATATTCCAAGTTTTGCTAATTCATCATGTAGTGTATATGTTAATTGGTGAATTTTGTTAGCAATATATTTTAATCCTTTTGGTCCGTGATATACTCCATACATAGAGGCCATTACAGCTAATAAAACTTGTGCGGTACAAATATTAGATGTTGCTTTTTCTCTTTTAATATGTTGTTCTCTGGTTTGTAATGCCATACGTAGAGCTCTATTACCATTCATATCTTTGGTAACACCAATAATACGACCAGGAATATTTCTTTTGTAGGCTTCTTTAGTTGCAAAGTATCCAGCATGTGGACCTCCATACCCCATTGGGATTCCAAATCGTTGAGTCGTACCAACAACAACATCTGCTCCCCATTCACCAGGAGGAGTTAGTATAGCTAGACTTAATAAATCTGCGGCAACGGCAACACGTATTTCCTTGTCGTTTGCATTTTTAACAAATTCACTGTAATCTATAACTTTTCCGTTTTTCCCTGGGTATTGAAGCAATACTCCAAAGAAATTTTCATCTAATTCAATAGAATCAGAATCACCTATAACTAGCTCAATACCAAGTGGTGTTGCTCTGGTGTTTAAAATATCTAAAGTTTGAGGTAAAACATTGTCTGACACAAAAAAATGCATCGAATTGTTTTTTTTCTGAGCTCTAGATCTAGTGTTGTATAACATAATCATGGCTTCGGCTGCAGCAGTTCCTTCATCTAATAAAGAGGCATTAGCTAATTCCATTCCTGTTAATTCAGTAACCATAGTTTGGTAGTTCAATAGAGCTTCTAAACGACCTTGAGCTATTTCAGCTTGGTAAGGTGTATAGGCTGTATACCAACCTGGACTTTCTAATATATTTCTTTGAATTACTCCAGGGGTTATGGAAGGGTGATATCCTAGACCAATATAGTTTTTAAATAATTTATTCTGAATTGACAGTTCATGGATATAAGATAAATACTCTTGTTCACTCATTGCATCTGGTAGATCTAGATCTTTACTTAGTAAGATGTCTGAAGGAATTGTTTTTTTTATCAATTCATCTACACTCGCCACACCAATAGTGTCTAGCATTTTATTTACATCGCTTTCGCGAGGTCCAATATGTCGTGATACAAAAGAGTCTGTTTTCATGGAAAAACTTTTATAGGTTAGGAAATTTTGAGCCACAAAAATAAATATAAAATATAGATAAGTAATTATAATTATTAACTAAATATTTTTACCTGTAGGAAATAGTGTTATTTGTTTGTTTATCAGGTGTTTGTGCTTGTGTTTTGTAGTGGTTTTTTGAGGGGAATTAGTGGTTTTTACACTTGTTTGTTGGTGTATTCGGTAGTTTAAAGTATGTTTTATAGGGTTAAAATTCGTTTTTTTTAGTTTTTTTACTCTTAAAAAACGAATTTCAGATAGATGTTGATTTATTTATTGGTTTTTAAGTGTTTTTAGCTGTTTTTTATTTGTGAATCTAGCTTTGTGAAAAATAGATTTTTTAAGATAATTATTAGTGAATTTTTTACCTTATTTTGTGAGCTGTCTAATCTCTATTTTTTTAATGAAACCCTTTATTGATATTTTTCGATTTTATATTCATTCAAACATACATGTTTCTATAGCTTCTGCATGCTTGGTTTTGATTACGGGTAAACTGTATAAATTAGATGTGCTGCTTCCTGCTTTATTTGTGGGGTTTGCAACTTTTGTTTCTTATAATTTTATTAGTTTTCTTAAGAAAAAGAATAAAGTATTGAAAGTTGATATTTCAGGGTGGTTTACTAAGTTTTATAATTTATTGTTGTTTTTATTTATAGTGTCTGTTAGTTCATTGCTGTTTATTTCTTATAGAATAGGAATTTCTAACTTGTTGGTAGTTTTGCCTTTTGGGTTGATGACATTGTTTTATATGTTGCCTGTTTTTAAGTTTGGTAAGCGTAAGCTTTCTTTGCGAGAAATACCAGGAATAAAAATATTTAGTATTGCAATTTCATGGGCAGGACTTTCTTCTTTTTTTCCTCTATTATATACAGCGCATATTTTGGTTGTCGATGATCTCCTTTTCTTTTTGCAGCTTATACTTTTTGTTTTTGTGTTGACTTTGCCTTTTGATATTAGAGATGTTGAATTTGATAAAAAGAGTTTACGAACAGTTCCGCAGGTTATGGGCGTCGTAAAAACAAAAATTCTAGGTGTTTTTTGTTTGTTTGTTGGTTTATTTTTACAATTCTATTTGTTTGGAAAAAATTTATTTTTTTCTACAGTAATAATTTATGTTTTATTGATGTTCTTGCTTGGGTTTTCTTCTAGAAAACAAAGTAGTTATTATGCTTCTTTTTGGGTTGAGTCCATTCCTGTTTTTTGGTATTTACTTATTTGTTTTATATAAAAATATATTTATTCTAAAGCTATTAAGTTTGAGGCATTTTTTTTCAAATAACTGGTTAAGATTCTATTAATGTCTTTGTTGTCTTTTTTAGGTATTACGGCATCAAGATAGGTGTTTTTGTGGATTTCTTCTTTTGTGTTTTCTAAGTAACCAAAGCCTATATAGGTGCTGTTCAATATGAGCGCGTAAGCGAATTCATTTGTTGTTCTTCCTGATTCTTTAATTACAAAATTTTCGGTTGAAAATTGTAAAGATTCGATTACTGTCTTAACGCGATTGTTGTAGCTTTCAATACTTTCTTCTTCTCTGCAAACTCCTTTGCATTGTTTTATTTGGTAGTGAAAACAGCTAGTTACATTGGATTGTAGATTGCAGTATTTAGGACAAAGTTCATGACTTTCGCACAGTTTTTCTACAAATGTACGTGCTTCAGCGGCACTGTAAAATTTTAATACAGGGTTGGGAACATTTTTTAATTGATTCCATGCCAAATGTATAACTCCTTTTCTGTCTTCATAAGAGAAAAGAGCGATACTTTCTTTGGTTCTACGTTGTGCTCTGTTATATTTTGGAAAATGTTTTTTTATTTCTTCAGACTCTAATAATAATGCCAATAATTCACTGCCAGTCTCAGTAAAATCAATATCAGCTGTAGCCATACACATAGAAATTTCTTTCTTTTTTTTGTCGTAAAAATGACTCAATACCCGCTGTTTGATGTTGTTTGCCTTTCCGATGTAAATAATTTCTTTGTTTTCGTTTTTGAAATAATAAACACCTTCCTTTTCTGAGAGTTTATCAAAAACGTTTTTTGGTAATAATGGAGGTAGTGTAGCTTCTCTAGAACGTGGATTTAGAAATGAAGCAAATACAGTTCCGTTATCGAGTTTGTGTAATCTTTCAAATAAAATAGTGGTTGCTTCTGCATCTCCACGAGCACGGTGTCTGCCTACTAATGGAATTCCCTCTGAGGTGCATAATTTTCCTAGGCTGTATGATTTTCTGCCAGGTAATAGTTTTCTAGAAAGACGTACAGTACATAATTTTTTTCGTTTAAAATCAAGTCCTAGTTCTTTAAATTCTTTTGAGATAATATTGTAATCAAAATTAACATTGTGTGCTACAAATACACAATCTTCGGTAGTTTCATAAACTTTCTTGGCTATTTCGTAAAATTTTGGTGCTTCTTTTACCATAGAATTGGTAATCCCAGTAAGGTTAGTGATAAAAGAAGGAATATTGCTTTCTGGATTGACTAAAGTGGTATATTCGTCAATAACTTTTTCTCCGTTAAAAACAAAAATACTAATCTCAGTAATTTTAATACCTCCATTGGTTTCTATGTCAACAATGGCGTATTTCATGAAACCATTTTTTTTAGTTCTTTTAGCTCAACTCCTAGTTGATTTAACATCATAGCAATACTGCTAATTTTTAAGTCACGCTCGTCGTATTCTTGTGTGTTGATGCTACACGTATATTCCCAGGCTTCTAGTATTTCTGATAAAGGGACTTCGTAAGAACCGTAGTTTTTGTTGTCGGGAACTAATAGCAACGTATTATTTTCTTCAATTTTATTGTAAACACGTTTATAAGTCATTCCGTCATCTAAAGTGACGATTATATAGGAAGTACCGTTTTTGATGTCTCGGATATCTTCTAAATATTTAGCAACTACATACGAACCATTTTTCATGGGTAGCATGGAATCTCCTTTTATTGGGAAAGCTCTGTGTTTTCCCGTTGGTAAAAACGGTAATTTTATTTTATCTAGTTGTTCTATGTATTCAGGATCGTTATAGCCTAATAAATATCCAGCAGAAGCTTTTATAGGAACAATTTCAATCAAGTCTTCATTATTACTGTCTACGGTTATTGGAAATAAAACACGCTGATTTCCAATTTCTATAAAAGAAGTGTCAGTGGCATACGTTAAATCATTTTTGATCAATACATCAATGGGTAATTTAAAATAATTTGAAAACTGTATGAGCATATCAATAGGAGGGTCTGAACGACCTTCTTCATAAGAACCTACTTTAGAACGAGTAATGCCTAGTTCTTCAGAGAGTTGCTCTTGTGTTAGCGTTTTTATTTTTCGTAAGTGGCGTATGTTTTTTGCGATATTATTCATAATACTACAAATCTAAGCAATAAAAACTATTATTTGTAGTTAATTTTGTAAAATGTTTTTGAATACACATACATACTTTAGTTTACGATATGGAACCATAGCTCCTAATCGCTTGTTGTTACTGGCAAAAGAGTTAGATGTTGGTACAATGGCTTTTACAGATGTCAATTCCACTTCTTCTTGCTTGGAGTTGGTTCGTTTGTCTTCAAAATTAGCAATAAAACCTGTTTTAGGAGTTGATTTTAGGAACGGAGCGCAACAGGAATTTATTATGTTGGCGAAGAATAATGAAGGTTTTGAAAGGATAAATGTGTATTTGTCTGAGTTTTTACATCAGACGAATTTTAAAATACCACGACAAGCAAAAAACATAGCAGATACTTTTGTGATTTATCCTTTTCAAAAAGAAATAAATTTTGAGTTGAAACTGAATGAGTTTGTTGGAGTTCGAAAAGAAGATTTACGAAAGTTTCCTTTTTCTAAATGGAAAGGTAATTTGGATAAATTAGTCGTTTTACAAACGGTTTCTTTTGAAAATAAAAAAGGATTCAATACCCATCGCTTATTGCGAGCTATTGCTAATAATACTTTGCTAAGTAAGTTGCCTGTTGCTGAACAAGGAAACGAATATGATATGTTTGTTCCTGAAAAAACATTGGAAGTTTTGTTTTCTGAATATCCTGAAATTATTCAAAATACAAAAGAGTTGTTGGAGCAATGTTCTATAGCGTTTAATTTTGAAGACGATAAACCGAACAATCAGAAATCATACACAACAAGTGAAGCGGAGGATTATGAGTTGCTAAAGAAATTGACCTATGACGGAATTCCTTATCGTTTTCAACAAACAAATCAGATAATTTTATCAAGGATTGAGAAGGAACTAGAAATTATTAAGGATAAAAATTTTATTTCTTACTTTTTAATCAATTGGAGGATTTTAGAATACGCACGTTCCAAAGGATATTTTTACGTGGGTAGGGGGAGTGGAGCAAATAGCATTGTGGCTTATTTACTTCGAATAACAGATGTTGATCCTGTAGAATTGGATTTGTATTTTGAACGTTTTATCAATTTATATAGAAAGAGTCCGCCCGATTTCGATATAGATTTTTCTTGGAAAGATAGAGATGATATTACACGTTTTATTTTCGATACATTTAAGAATACGGCTTTAATTACAGTTTACAATACGTTTCAGTACAAAGCGTCTATTAGAGAGTTAGGAAAAGTTTTTGGTTTGCCTAAATCTGAAATTGATGATTTGTGCAATCATAAATATGTGTATCAGAAGCTAGATCGTCTTTCGCAATTGGTGCTGATTTATGGAAAGTACATTCAAGGTTTTCCAAATTATTTAGGAATTCATGCAGGGGGAATTTTAATTTCAGAAAGACCTATTCATTATTATTCGGCAACATTTTTACCTCCAAAAGGATATGCAACTACGCAGTTTGATATGGTGGTTGCCGAAAATATAAAGCTTTATAAATTCGATATTCTGAGTCAGCGTGGTTTGGGAAAAATAAAAGATGCTGTTGAAATTGTAGCACGGAATCATCCTGAGAAAGAAAAATTGGATATTCATGATATTAAGAGGTTCAAAGAAGATGAAAAAATAAAGAACTTGTTACGAAATGCAAAAGCAATTGGTTGTTTTTATGTAGAATCTCCAGCAATGCGAATGTTGTTGAAGAAATTACAGGTTGATGATTATTTAGGACTGGTAGCGGCAAGTTCTGTAATTCGTCCTGGAGTAGCAAAATCGGGTATGATGCGTGAATATATTTTGCGTTACCGTTTTCCTGAAAGAAGAAAAGAAGCGCATCCTATTATGTTAGATATTATGCCTGAAACTTATGGGGTAATGGTGTATCAAGAAGATGTTATTAAAGTAGCGCATTATTTTGGAGGATTGAGTTTGGGCGAATCAGATGTATTAAGAAGAGGAATGTCTGGTAAATTTCGTTCCAAAGAAGAATTTTATAAAGTGAAGGAATTATTTTTTAAAAATTGTTTGAAATCAGAAAAACCACTCAAGTTGGTGCAAGAAATATGGGGGCAAATAGAAAGTTTTGCAGGTTATGCTTTTGCCAAAGGGCATTCTGCTTCATATGCTGTGGAAAGTTACCAGAGTTTGTTTTTGAAAGCTTATTATCCTTTAGAATATATGGTGGCTACGATTAATAATTTTGGAGGCTTTTACAGAACGGAATTGTATGTGCACGAAGCAAGAATGCATGGTGCTGCTATTCATGCACCGTGTGTAAACAGAAGTAGTTCGGCTACGGTAATTTATGGGAAGGATATTTTTTTAGGTTTTATGTTTTTGCAATCTCTAGAATCAAAAATGGTGAACAGGTTACTGGCAGAAAGAGAAAAAGGTGTTTTTAAAAGTTTGAATGATTTTATAAATCGTGTTTCGATTTCAATGGAACAAATTCGGATTTTGATTAAAATTGATGCTTTTCGTTTTACGGGAATCAATAAGCGTGAGTTGTTATGGGAGGCGCATATGAAAATTAAAAAAGTAGTTTTTGAAAAAGCTAGAACAACTTTGTTTGAAACAGAAATAATAGCATACGAAACTCCCAAATTGTCATCTTCAAAATTAGAAGATGCCTTTGATCAGATAGAATTATTGGGGTATCCTTTGTGCAACCCATTTGATTTGCTGGTGGAACAATTTTCAAATTCTTTTCGAGCGAAAAAATTACATCAATTTAAAGATAGAATAGTGTGTATTGAAGGTTATTTGGTAACCGTAAAAAATACGAGAACCTCAAATGGAAAACAAATGTATTTCGGTACTTTTTTAGATGTCGATGGCGATTTTTTAGACACAGTACATTTTCCTCCTGTGGCAGAAAAGTTTCCATTCCGAGGGAAAGGTGTCTATCGTTTGATGGGGAAAGTAGTGGAAGAGTTTGACTGTGTGAGTATTGAAGTTAGTAGTATGGAACGTTTGGCAATAATTGAAGATCCTCGTTATGCAGATAGTAGGAAAGCACAAAGGCCAAGACCTAAAAAAATAAGTTAGTGGAACGCTCGATAGTACATATGGATTTGGATACTTTTTTTGTTTCCTGTGAACGTTTATTAGATAGTAAACTGAATGGAAAACCTATTTTAATTGGAGGAACTTCTGATAGAGGTGTTGTTGCTTCTTGTAGTTATGAGGCAAGAACTTTTGGAATTCATTCTGCAATGCCCATGCGAATGGCAAAACAATTATGTCCAGAAGCGATTGTTTTAAGAGGAAATTCAGGTACGTATACCAAGTATTCGAACCTAGTAACCGATGTGGTAAAAGACACGGTGCCTTTGTACGAAAAAACTTCAGTAGATGAATTTTATATCGACTTGACAGGAATGGATCAGTTTTTTGGTTGTCATCAATTGGCAAGTGAACTACGACAACGTATTATTAAAGAAACAGGTTTGCCTATTTCTTTTGGGTTATCGGTAAATAAAACGGTCTCAAAAATTGCTACAGGAGAGGCAAAACCCAATAATGAAATAAAAGTAAATAAAGGAACAGAAAAACCGTTTTTATCTCCTTTATCGGTAAAAAAAATTCCCATGGTAGGAGAGGTGACGTATCGTTCTTTGTGTGATTTGGGAATAAAAAAAATAAAAACAGTACAAGAAATGCCTTTGGAAATGATGGCAAAGGTTTTTGGGAAATCAGGTGTTTCTATTTGGAAAAAAGCCAATGGAATAGATAATAGTCCGGTAGTACAATATCGTGAACGGAAATCTATTTCTACCGAACGAACATTTGATAGAGATACTATTGACATTGCCAAGTTGGAAAGTATTTTAGTTGCCATGGCTGAAAATTTAATTTTTCAATTAAGACGCGGAAATAAATTAACCTCTTGTGTTACGTTTAAAATTCGTTATTCCGATTTTCAAACCTATACAGTTCAGAAAAGGATTCCCTACAGTTCAGCCGATCATAAAATAATTCCTGTGGTAAAAGAATTGTATAAAAAATTATACGAACGCAGAATGTTGGTGCGTTTGATAGGTGTGAAATTTAGCCATTTGCTTGAAGGTGGTTTTCAAATAGATTTATTTGAGGATAATGAAAAAATTATCAACCTCTATCAGGCAATGGATAAAATGCGAGAACGTTATGGGGATAGGGCGGTGATTAGGGCTAGGGGAATGGATGCTAAAACCATTTCTCGTTTCAATCCTTTTAATGGAGAAGCTCCTCCTTTGTTGCCGAATAGGAGAAGGTAGTGTTGAAAAGTAAGTTCGAGTGATTTTCGAAATGAAGTATAGATAATTATATTTAGAACCAATAAGATTAGAGCTTTGAAAATACTTCTCAATAGTTCTGCTGAGCATGCCGAAGTGCAAAATTTATTTCCGCTTTGCTACAATAAATTTTACTCAAAGCGATAGCTATTGATCATGCGTTAGTGATTGCACCTCTGTTTGAGCTCTTTTTTTCGTAGACTGAGCTTGTCGAATTTTCGTAGACAGAGCTTGTCGAATTTTCGTAGACTGAGCTTGTCGAAGTCTACAAATAAAAAGCGAGTGGTAAAAGCACGACCTGAAGGGTAACGCAAAAAAAAGACGAAAATATATTTATAGCGGTGAAAGAAAGAGCCCTGAAAACAGGACTCTTTTAAGTCGATTTTAATGATTGTGAACCAAATGGTTTTCTTTTTATTCTCCTGTTTGATTCATTACCATTGCATGGTCATATTGACAACATCCAGGTAAATTTTTATAGGCCTCTTCGCTACCCGATAATTTCTCTGTATCGTAGCCAGATGCTGCAATGGCTTTGTGCAAGGCTATAGCATTGGTTTTAGAAGTATCAAATGAGATATCAATTTTTTTCTTTTTAACATCCCAATTCACCTTAGTAACTCCGTCAACATTATTTACTGCCTTTTCTATTGTTTTTTTACACATACCACAGTTTCCTCGTACACCAAAAGATGTGCTCAACAAAGCAGCTTTTTGGGTTATTTCTGTGTGGGTTTTGTTAACTTCTTTTTTCGCTTCGTTTTTACAACTTGCAAATCCAATTGCTGCTATTACAGCAATACTTAATAGTGCTTTCTTCATGTTTTTTTGTTTTAATTATTAATTTATTATTTGTTTTATTTCACCACATTTTAGCATGGCTCCGCCAAAATAAGGATTGATTATTTCTTTGTCTTCACTTAACCAATACGCCCCTTTGTTGTCATCTGCCATAGGGCAAAACTCAATAAAGACTTTTTCATTGATACCAAATGTCCGAATCGTACTAATTAAATGTGAAGAGAGGTGCTTAAAATGATTTCGTTGTGATGTTATTTTTGAAGTATTTGAAATTGATGTTGCTGATGCTTTTATTTCTTTTTCTAATGACATCCAATGACCATGAGCCACTTTCTCTTTTAATAGATTCATATCAACTTTAGATAAATTACCCAATAGTCTTTTTGATTCTACAATTACTTTCTTAGAATCATCTTTAAGCAAAGCATCTTTTAATTTGATATAATCATTAAAAATGACTTTAATTTGATTCTGAAAGTCCCTAGACACTTTTATCCTCTCATTCATTTTGGAATGATTTTCAATATTTACGGAAGGATTGTTTTCCATTCCAAGATGTCCTTCATGGCCCGTCATAACTTTACCACCTTCCTTATTCATCATTGATTTTTTGCCTTGTAATTGAGCAGCCGCATCTACCGTAAATGTCCCATTAGTGACAATTTCATCTCCTAGAGTTAGACCATTTAAAATTTCATACGCATTGCCTATTTTGTATCCTAATACAATTTCTTTCATTTCAAAAATAGGCTCACTGGTATTTACTTTTTGATAGATAACAGATCGTTTTCCTGTCCATAAAATGGCTGTAGATGGAATAGTCAATACTTCTTCTTTACTTGAAGTGATTCCATTAATTTTTCCTTCAACAAACATTCCTGGCTTAAAAACGTCCTGTTTATTATTGAGTACCGCTCTTAATTTCACAGTTCTTGTTTTCGTATCTAAAACAGGATCTATAAAATCTACTTTAGCTTTAAATTCTTTATTAGCATAAGCATTAGTAGTGACTGAAATCTCTTGTCCTTTTTTAAATAAATCGATTTGATTTTCATACATATCAAAATTTGCCCAAACCGTGTTTAGATTAGCTATTTTGAGTAAAGGTTGACCTTGTTTGATATAATCACCTTGTTCGATTAATTTCTCTGAAACCGTACCTGAAACCGTTGCATATACTGGAAAATTTTCTTTAACCTTGCCAGAAGTTTCAATTTGATTAATTTGATTTTCAGAGAGCTTCCACAATTTTAATTTGTTACGCACAGCTTTGTATAATGCAGGTTGTGATTCCTTTAATGAAGCTGCTGTGAGGAGTTCTTGTTGCGCTGCATATAATTCTGGTGAATAGATAGTTGCTAATAATTGCCCCTTTTTAACTTCTTCGCCTGTAAAGCTCACATTTAGACGTTCTATTCTTCCAGAAAAATAACTGACTTGAACTGTATTAGCTTCTTCATTTTTTACAATTTTTCCAGATAATTTAATAGTATTGTCTTCTGTTTTACCATTGGTGACAATTGACGTTTGAATGTTTGCCAATGCCATTGCGTTTTCTGTTAATTTAAATTGATTGGGGAGCAAGCCCTTTGCACTTGTTTCTGCAGGAATTAAATCCATTCCGCAAATTGGGCAATCGCCAGCTTCTGGTTGCATAATTTGTGGATGCATAGAACACGTCCACATTTGGTTGGTTTCTGTTGTTGCTTCGTGATTGTACTCTGTTTCTTTAGCAGATGAATTACCAAAAAGAAACCATCCTAACAAAAGTCCAATTGCTAGTATTCCGAAGTAAATTATATATTTTTTCATTTTCTATATTTTAATATTTCTTAATCTTAATGCATTCACTATTACTGACACAGAACTAAAACTCATGGCTAATGCAGCAATCATTGGCGATAGTAAAATTCCGAAAAACGGGAACAAAGCACCTGCTGCAATCGGCACACCTAATGTGTTATAGATAAGTGCAAAAAATAGATTCTGTTTAATGTTTTTCATTACAGCATCGCTTAAATTTCTGGCTTTTACAATACCGTGCAAATCGCCTTTTACCAAGGTTATCATAGCACTTTCTATAGCTACATCTGTTCCTGTACCCATTGCAACACCTACGTCACTTTTAGCAAGTGCTGGTGCGTCATTAATACCATCGCCTGCCATAGCAACAACTTTTCCTTTTTCTTGTAGTTTTTCTACTTCTTTAAGTTTATCCTCAGGCAACATACTTGCTTTAAAATCTGTAAGATTTAATTCTGTTGCTACTGCTTGTGCTGTGTCATGATTATCGCCTGTTAACATGATGACTTCAATACCTTTGTCTTGAAGTTCCTTAATGGCTTTAGCGCTAGTTTCCTTAATTTTATCGCCTATTACTACATAACCAGTAACCTTTTTATCTATCGATAAATAAGAAACTGTTTTCCCTTGTTTCTGATATACTTTAGCTTCTTCTTCCATCTGCAAGGTTATCTCAGCATTGGCATAATCCATCATCTTAGGATTTCCTAATGCCACCTTTTTATTTTTAATAGTAGCTTCTACTCCTTTACCTGTAACTGCACTAAATACTTCTGATTTTAAAATTTCTGCTTTTTGTTCTTTTCCATATTTAATGGTAGCTTCTGCTAATGGATGTTCGCTGTTTTTGTTCAACGAAACAATATATTCCAGAATGTCACTTTCGCTAAAATCAGCATCAAAAGAACCTACTGTTTCAACGGTAGGTTTTCCTTCAGTAATAGTTCCTGTTTTGTCTACAATTAGTGTAGTAACCTTATCCATTTTTTCAAGTGCTTCAGCATTTTTAATTAATACACCATTTTGAGCACCTTTACCAACACCAACCATTACAGACATAGGTGTTGCCAATCCTAAAGCGCAAGGACAGGCTATTATCAAAACAGCGATAGCATTTACAAAGGCATAAACATAAACTGGTTCTGGTCCCCAAATTGCCCAAACCGCAAAAGTTAGTAAAGAGATAATGACCACAACAGGCACGAAATAACCTGATACTTTATCGGTTAAATTTTGAATTGGCGCACGACTCCTACTGGCATTGTTAACCATGTGGATGATTTGAGAGAGTAGCGTATCACTCCCCACTTTTTCAGCTTTCATTAAAAAAGACTGGTTGCCGTTTATTGTTCCGCTACTTACTTTATCATTTACTGTTTTATTAACGGGAATTGGCTCTCCAGTAATCATTGACTCATCAATGGTTGTATCTCCTTCTGTTATCGAACCATCCACAGGAATCTTATGGCCTGGTTTTACTTTTAGAATATCATTTAATTCAATAGCATCGATAGTTACTTCAACATCTTCGCCATCTACTATTTTTATAGCTTTATTGGGTGCTAACTTTAATAATTCTTTTACTGCTGAATTTGTTTTACTATGCGCACGAGCTTCTAAAAGCTGACCTAAAAGCACCAATGTTAGAATAACGGTTGCTGCTTCAAAATAAACGTGTACTGCTCCAGATTCAGTTTTGAACTGACTTGGAAAAATGTCTGGAAATAACATACCAAAAACACTAAATAACCAAGCTACACCAGCACCTATTCCAATAAGTGTGAACATATTGAGATTCCAAGTTTTTATACTTTTATAAGCACGTTCAAAGAACATCCATGTTGCATAAAACACGACAGGAATGGATAATGCGAACTGAATCCAATTCCAATATTTTTGTTCCATGATGTCATACAATGGATTATTGGTCAGCATTTCGCTCATTGCGATTAAGAAAATTGGCAATGTGAATATTACTGCAATCTTAAACTTCTTTAATAATTTTTTATAGGTCTTCTCTTCGGCTGAACTATCTGCTTCCATTGGCACTAAATCCATTCCACATTTAGGACAAGTACCTGCTTCATCTTTTATAATTTCTGGATGCATTGGACACGTCCATTGTTCTGATGAAGTTGTTGATAGATTTTGTTCTTCGACCAAATCCATTCCGCATACAGGACAATCGCCTGATTTATCATAGGTCTTATCGCCTTCGCAATGCATTGGGCAATAAAATGTACCTGTGCCTTTACCTTTTGGCTGTTTTTCCTTTTCTACTTTTGTATGAAGGTGTTCTCCTGATTTGTGAATACTATACTTTCCACCACCCTTTTTTAAAGCTTCTTGAAACTTCGCTATTGCAATATGAGATTTCATTTCTATTGTTGCTTCTGCTTTTTCTAAATCAACAGAAGCCTTTGAAACACCTTCCACTTTTGAAAGTGTTTCTTCTACGTGACTGCGACAACCGTTGCAAGTCATTCCGTGTATGTGATATGTATGTTTCATTATTGCTGTGTTAAATAATTAATAATTGTGGTTTGCACATAGTAAGTTTTAACAGACTCAATTTGATTCATTTGAAATTTTAACTGCAATTCTTGGATGTCCAATACATCCTTAAAATCAATTGTTCCTGTTTCGTAATTTTTAATAAGAATCTTTTCAGCATCTTTTGCTTGTTTTAAGTTTTTAGCTTGTGTTTTATAACTGATTCTTGCCGAAATTCTGTCGTTAATAGCTTTGTCTAAAAGCGTTTCTAAGGCGTTTAAGCGTTCTTGCTTTTGGGCTAAAACTTCTTCTTGCTTAAATTCATTTTGTTTGGTTTGCGATTTGTATTTCTTATTAAAAATAGGGATTGAAAGACTAACCATGGGCATAATGATATCCTTACCATTGTCACTAAAACTCATATTAGGACGTTTATCAACATTGATATAATCTAAACCGAAACCAATCATTGGACTGCTTTCTTTTTGGTTTAATAACTCAGATTGCTCTACCGACTGATAGAGTTTATCGAATTTCAGTAATTCAGGGTGTAGCTCCAAATTTTCAGAAGTTATTTCAAAATCTTCTGAAGGAATTATTAACGTATTAACAACAGAAACGTCTACATCTTTATCACGATTTAAAAGTTTATTCATAGTAGTTTGCTCAGCTAAAAATTGTTGAACCAAAACATCTAACAATTGTTGCATTTCATTTTGACGCATTTGCAATCGCAACACATCTACCGCTGAAGCTTTGCCAACTTCAACCGATGTTAAGGCTAATGTTTCGTAAGTTTTAAGTAGTTTAATATTCTCGCTTAAAACGTCTTGTTTTGCTTTATTAGCATACAAATTGTAATAGGATTGTGATACAGAAGTCATCAATTTTCTTTTGGCAATAACAATATCTTCGTATTTAGCATCTGCCAAAGCGCTCACATAGTTTTCTCTTGCAGTTATATTCCCAAACCAAGGCAACATTTGTTTCGCTGATACTTTAAAGCGTTGCGCCCCTGTTCGAGTTTCTGGTTCGCTTACGAAGTAACCCACACCAAATTCGGTATTAGGCAATGTATTGACTTCATTCACTTTTTCTGAAGCAATGCTATACTGTAATTCAAACTTTTGAATTTCAGGATTGTTATTTAATGCTTCATTAATAAGTGTTTCTAATTCTTGTCCGCTTGCAGAGTGAAAAGTGAACAGTGAAAAGCTAAAAATGAAAAGTGAAAAGGGAAAAGTGAACGCTTTCAGCATATATTTAAATTGATTTATCATTGCATATTTGTTTTAGAGGTTTTTATTGAACTCACCAACATTGCGACCAACTCTTTATTTATATCCAAATACATTTGATGCTTTTTATCATTTATATAGTCGGTGTCTTTTAACAAATCCAACCAATACATTGTTTCGTTAGCTTCTTTAAGCGAAATACTCATCTTACTTACAAAATCCTTTTTGCTTTGAGCAAATTCAGCCTCTCTAATTAATGCGCCAATAGCTGTTCCGCTTTTTAATAATTGTTTACTTAGCACAAACTCTTTTTTTTCAGAAACTAAAAATTGAGCCAATTTTACCACCATAATAGCAAAAGAATAACTCTTATCTTTTAAAATATTTTTACCCATAATTTTAAATTTTTAACGCCGTTCTTCTCATTTTCACGCTCCGTTTCCATCCAATACTTTTAACTTATCACTTTTAGTTTTTCACTTTTAACTTAAACTCTTCTCTCCAGCTGTATAAAACTGGTACAATAAAGTAAGAGGTAATGTCTATAACCATTCCGCCAAATATTGGAATTGCCATAGGTATCATAATATCACTTCCTTTTCCTGTGGATGTCAATACTGGTAACAGCGCCAAAATGGTAGTAACCGTAGTCATTAAGCATGGACGAATACGTTTTTCGGCTGCTTGTAAAGCGGAAGTTCTAATGCTCTTTTTATCGGTAGGTTTTTCACGCTCAAAAGTTTGCATGAGATAGGTTGCCATTACAACTCCATCATCGGTAGCGATACCAAATAATGCTATAAAACCTACCCAAACTGCAACGCTTAAATTGATAGTTTTCATATTGAAAAGGTCTCGCATATTTTCTCCAAATAAACTGAAATTGAAAAACCAATCTTGACCGTACAACCATATCATTATAAATCCTCCGGCAAAGGCAACTGTTATTCCTGTAAAAACCATTAATGACGTAGTAACAGATTTGAACTGGAAATACAGAATCAAGAAAATAATAGCAAGTGCTAATGGAACGACGACTGAAAGCGTTTTTTCAGCTCGTAACTGATTTTCATAAGTACCTGTAAATTTATAACTGATGCCTTTAGGAACAATTAATTCTCCTGAATCTATTTTCTGTTGAAATAGAGCTTGTGCATTTTCAACAACATCAACTTCTGCAAATCCATCTAATTTATCAAACAATACGTAGCCGACTAAAAAGGTGTCTTCACTTTTAATGACTTGCGGACCTTGTTCATATCTAATAGTTGCTAATTCACTTAATGGAACAGGACTTCCTTTTTCAACAGGAATATAAATACCTTTTATATCTTCTGGATTACCACGCAGTTCTCTAGGATATCGTACTCTAACAGCATAGCGCTCTCTTCCTTCAACAGTTTGAGTTATAGCCATACCGCCAATTGCTACTTTTAGTACACTTTGTACATCTTCTATGGATACACCATAACGTGCTATTTTTTCTCTATCAATATCAATAAGTAAATAAGGTTTCCCTACAATTCTATCTGCAAAAACAGCTTGTTCTTTTACACCTTCAGCTTGTTTAAGAATGGTTTCTAGTTGCAATCCAAACGCTTCAATTTGTTTTAAATCTTGCCCTTTTACTTTTATTCCCATAGGTGCACGCATTCCTGTTTGAAGCATGACCAATCTGGTTTCTATCGGTTGTAATTTTGGTGCAGAAGTAACACCAGGTAATTTGGTTACTCTAACGATTTCATTCCAAATATCATTTGGAGATTGTATTTTTGGTCGCCAGTTTCTGTAGAACTCTCCGTTGTTATCTTCTATTAATTGATAATGCTTAATCTTATTAAATATTGTGTTTTTCGAATTGTTTGGGTTGGCGATAAATGTTCCATCTTTTAACTCAAAAGCACCATCGTCGTTTACTTTGTAGCGTTGTTTTTTTCCTTTTGAATTACGCATGTATTCAGATTTGTATTGAATGATATTTTCATACATAGACAAAGGAGCAGGATCTAAAGCCGATTCTGTTCTGCCTGCTTTTCCAACAACAGTTTCTATTTCAGGTAACGTAGCCACTGCCATATCTAATTGTTGTAATACACGTTTGTTTTCTTCAACTCCTGAATGCGGTAATGAGGTTGGCATTAACAGAAAAGAACCTTCGTTTAAAGACGGCATAAATTCTTTTCCTGTGTTGTTCATTATCCATCCTCCACAAACAAGCACAGTTGTAGGAATAATTAAAAACAATAACTTGTTTGCTAAAGCCCATTGTAAAATTTTACCATAATAAATTCTTAGAATAGAGAAAACACCTAGTATTCCAAAACAGATAACTGCTACAAAAATTAAGTTTACTAGAATGCTTTTGTCAAAACCTAATGGTCGCCAATATTCGGCAAGTAAAAATATAATGGCAGTACTTGAAATAATAATATTTACAAGATTGTTATTTTTCTTATTTAGTTTACCTAAAATTCCGAGTAAACCTGTAATACCAAAAGCAATTAAAATAATCCCTAACCAATAACCAATAAGCATAATTGAGATTCCAGCAATTATTAAAGCACCATTTATGATGTATTTGAATGAGCTTTTAAGTGCTGTTTTTCTGAATAAATAAGCTGCAAATGGTGGAATTAGAAATAAAGCAATAAGCAAAGATGCTGATAAAGCCATCGTTTTGGTAAATGCTAAAGGTCTAAACAATTTTCCTTCTGCACCTATCATGGTAAATACAGGCACAAAGCTGATGATAGTAGTTAATACAGCAGTTAAAATAGCTCCAGAAACTTCGGCAGTTGCATTGTACACCACTTCATTTGTTGTTAAAGCTGTACCATCTGCACTTAGTCGCAATTTGTCATCATCAAGATGGCGAATCATGTTTTCAGCCAAGATAACACCTACATCTACCATGGTTCCAATAGCAATTGCAATACCGGAAAGTGCCACAATATTAGCATCTACATTAAATAACTTCATGGTAATAAATACCATTAATACTGCAACAGGCAATAAACCTGAAATTAGAATAGAAGCTCTTAAATTAAAAACCATAACAATAATAACCAAAATGGTAATTAATATTTCTAGTGTTAATGCTTCGTTTAGTGTGTCTAATGTTTCTTGAATAAGTTCGGTACGATCATAAAAAGGAACAATGGTTACTTGAGAAGTACGTCCGTCTGCCAACACTTTTGAAGGTAATCCACCTTTCAGTTCCCCAATTTGAGCTTTTACATTGTTAATGACTTCCATTGGATTAGCACCATACCTGGCTACTACAACACCTCCAACGACTTCAGCACCTTCTTTGTCTAATATACCTCTTCGTGTTGCTGGACCTAATGATACTTTAGCTATGTCTTTAATCTTAATTGAAGTAAAATCTTCTGAAGTAACTACAGCATTTTCGATGTCTTCAACAGATTTTACATAACCCAAACCACGCACTAAATATTCAGCTTGATTGATTTCTAAAGTCTGCGCACCAATATCTTGATTGCTACTTTTAACCGCTTTTACAATCTGATTTAAACCAATGTTATATTGACGCATCAACTCTGGATTGACATCAACTCGATACTCCTGAACATATCCACCAATAGAAGCTACTTCAGAAACCCCACTTGCCGATGATAGAGCATACTTTACATAGTAATCTTGAATGCTACGCAGTTCGTGTAAATCCCAACCACCAGTAATATTTCCGTTTTCATCTCGACCTTCAAGAGTGTACCAAAATATTTGCCCTAAACCTGTGGCATCTGGTCCCAATGCAGGATTAACACCTTCGGGTAGTAAGTTAGAAGGTAAAGAATTTAATTTTTCTAAAATTCGACTACGTGACCAGTAGAAATCTATGTCCTCTTCAAAAATGATATAGATACTTGAAAACCCAAACATAGACGAGCTACGAATGGTTTTTACTCCTGGAATACCGAGTAAAGAAGTCGTTAAAGGATAAGTAATTTGGTCTTCAATATCTTGAGGAGAACGACCGTCCCATTTGGTAAATACAATTTGTTGGTTTTCTCCAATATCTGGAATGGCATCAACCGCCACAGGATTGCTAGGTAAAAATCCTGTGTCCCAATTAAAAGGTGCGTTTACAGTTCCCCATCCAACAAAAAGGACGAGTAGCAGAACTGCTACGAGTTTGTTTTCTATTAAAAATTTGATGCTTTTATTTAGCATTAGCTTTGATTATTAAATAGTTAGACATTGGTGTTAAGAAAACACCGAATACAGCAAATTATCCTTATGACATCATACAGTCATAGGATAAAACAGTCTATTGTTTAAAAATCAAATTAAATAAGACTCATCAAGCTTAAATAGTTGCTTGGAGACTAGAGGAGGAGCGTATTCCTCATAAGTGGTATTGTTTCTTGTTACTTCCGTTAAATTTAATGAAGTGTATACAAAAGAAAAAATAAATTGTTGTTGTTCAAGGCTTAATTTTTCTAAGGAAGGTTTTAAGTTGTCTTGTCCGTCAAATACGATTTGCTTGTCAGTACAACAGCTTTTATTTTGAACAGTAGGACAGTTGTTTTTATTGATGTCCATTTCCATTCCACAAGATTCTGCTTTGTTTAAAATAGAGTAATCTACCATGGTATCTCCACAAAAATGCATATCCACAGTAAACGACATCGTAGATAATACTACAACGAAAGTCATTAGGATAGCGGTTATTTTATGGATGATTTTTTTCATGTTGAAAACAAAGGTAGTTTAAATGTATAAAATATATTTTAAATACTTGTTAAAGTTGTGGATAAGTAATCGGTAATCAAAAAAATAGTTCTTCAATATCTGTAAGTTTTGGTATTGATACATTCCAGTTATACGTTTCTTTTATTTTTACTCTGAATGTGTCTAATGTGGTTGGCTCACCATGTATTAAAAAAACTTTTTCGGGCGTGTTTTTTATGTCACTCATCCAATTTAATAAGTCATTTTGATCGCCATGAGCTGAGAGGCTTTCAATATTTTCGATACTTGCTTTTACAGGGTAATATTTTCCAGAAAAACGAATTTCGTGAGCGCCATCCTGTAACTGTCTGCCCCGTGTTCCTTCTGCTTGGTAGCCAACCAATAAAACGGTTGTGTTTGTTTTTTTTATTAATTGTTGCAAATAAGTTAGTACTCTTCCTCCGGTTACCATTCCGCTTCCTGCAATTATTATTTTAGAACGTTTGTCGTCAATAGTTTTCCAGGTTTCTTTATAAGACTGAATAATATTTATATGATTGCACATAGCTTTGTAGTCTTGTGCTGATAATTTATGCCACTTGGGAAAGCGATTAAATACCTCTAAAACATTATTACCCATAGGACTATCAACAAAAATAGGTATATCAGGAATTTTATTGTTTTTGTACAGTTTCCAGAGAATGTACATAAGTGTTTGCAAGCGTTCTACGGCAAAACTTGGGATAATAAGATTGCCTTTTTTATCAATTGTGTTTTTTATTAATGTGGTTAATTTAGCTTCTACGTCTTCATCTAGGTGTAGTTTATCTCCGTAGGTACTTTCAATAAATAAAAAGTCTGCCCATTCTGGTTTTTTAGGAGTATGTAGTAGGTAATCATTTTTTCTTCCGATGTCACCAGAAAATACAAATCGTTTTTTATGAATATCTAATTCTATTGATGTAGCACCAATTATATGTCCATTATATTGAAACCTGTATTTAATGTTTTCAGATAAATCAATCCAATTGCCTTCTGTTGTTATTTGAAAATTCTGAATTGTTTTTTCTACATCTTCAATTGTGTAAAAAGGCAATGCAGGTTTGTGTTTTGTGTATTTTTCTTTGTTCGCTTTTTCAGATTCTTCTTTATGAATTTTAGCACTGTCTCTTAGTATTATTTCAGCAATGGCTAGAGTTGGAGCTGTACCTATAATTTCACCAGTAAAACCCTGTTGTAGCAATCTGGGTAGGTATCCAATATGATCTAGGTGACCATGTGTGAGTAAAACAATATCTATAGCGCTAACATTTATAGGAAGATCATACCAATTAAGTTCTCGCAGTTCTTTAAGTCCTTGAAATACACCACAATCTATCAATATGTTTTTTTCTGAAGTTTCAATAAAAAATTTAGATCCAGTGACCACTCTTGAAGCTCCTAAAAAATTAATTCGTACAAGATTTTCCATATTATTGGTTTTGAATATTACATAGTTGCTCGATTTCTTTAAGTATTTTTTTCTTTCTTATCTCAGAAATACTTAAATGATTTAGAAAAAAGGAATCACTAATAAGTTGACGGCAAAGAACAACATCTCTACTTAATAAATATTGTTTCTCTCTGTTTGTAAGTAAAGTGGAAACCGTGATAGGGTAGAGACCCAGCCGGTCAATTCTATCTCTTAAACCATCATTTTCGGGATAGTCCCAACTTAATAAATACAAACCACAACACTTTCCGTACTGTATGGCGTCTTTTGTAAATCGGGTATTTGTAACTACCCAACCATCAACTAGCGAAGTGTTGTTATTAGGATTTGAGTTCCAATAGGTTTTGACATCTTGGTAGCGAGAATTTATATACAATGGAATTTTAACATTACAATTTAGCCCTTGCTCTCCGTGAAACTTACATTCAATAATGGTCGTTTCATTGTTTTTATGAGCAATAACATCTATTTCATGTGTTATGCATTGGCCTTGTAAAATTTTATCTACCTCAGTTTCATAACCTGAGTATTTTAAAATAGCGCTGACAAAAAGTTCAAAAGGAAATCCGGTTGGACCTAATTCATAAATTGCTTTTTTAAGTTTGTATTTTGAAGCCAAATGGCTTTTTTCCTTTTTCAGTAGGGCAAACGCTCTTTTGTAAATTTCTTTAGTAGGGATGCTTTGATACAGTTCATCGCGAACCTTGTTTATTATTTGGTCAATAGTATGTATATCCGCACCAGTTCTATTTAATGAGGAACGTAATTTATTTAGTGAGAATTTTACTTTTTCTCCTGATGATTTTGTAATGTCAAAATTTTCATTTTCCATAGGTGTGTTTTAAGGAGTTGTCTAAAAAAAACAATTGACTATTTAACATTTGTTTTGACTGATGGAAGTTCAGCCTAATATCCTAATTTATTTTTAATATTGGGTATTTCCCATTTGACCATTTCTTTTAAAAAATCATCTACTTTTTCAATAATTAGTTTTCTGGTAATTTCTTTAGGGTCATAAATTCCCAATTCAACACTGCTGTTTTCTGCTGGGATTTGCTCTATGTATGGAAATAAAATAAAGGTATGTACATCACCGCTATAAGACTGTGCAAAAACCAAGGCTCCTCCTTGAACAAATTGATAGGCCGGAATTTGATTGGTACAATCTATTAGTTCTTTTGGGAAAGAATCAAATGTGATATTTACGGCTTCATTGGTTCCAATCCAATTTAACTCTTGAACCTTCCAACCGATGTCGTATTTTTTGCAAATGGTGTTTAATGTAGTGCTAATTAAAATTTTAGTTTTGGTTTGCCAAAACGTTTTTTTATCTACCACTGTTTTAATAGATGCTTTATAATCATTAATATGTTCTTCTAGATGTTCTATTTTCATATCTAAAATTTTTAGGGTATCCGATTTCTCTTATTGAAGATATTAAAATGGATACTAATTAGGTATGATATATATCAGTTTGAACAGATTGTTAAATGGTCACTTCCTATTGATGTTTTGAGTGAATTACATAATGAAATAAAGTATTCTGAACTGGTATTGGGTGGGGTCGAAGAATAAAAAACTTGTTGTTTAATAAGCTTTTAAAAGCCTTAAAATACGTTTCCAATTCTCAGAGAAATCAGTTTTTAAAAAGAGTTTCTGCTTGGTGTAAGGATGTATAAAATCTAAAGTGTGTGCGTGTAAAAATAGCGCTTCATTATTAAATTCGTTTTCAAACATTCTATTATGAAAACGATCTCCATATTTTGGATCTCCAATGAGTGGATGACTAATTTTATTCATATGAATCCGAAGTTGATGCAAACGACCTGTTTTCGGAGAAAGTTCTACTAAGCTGTATCTAGAGATATCATAGGGCCCTACTTTTATAGGTATTTCAAAAGTTTCTAATCTTTTGAAGTACGTCAATGCTTCTTTATGAATATTGGCATCACGGCCTTTAACGGGACTGTTAATTTTTCCTGTTTCAGGAATAAAACCACGAACCAACCCTTGGTAGGTTTTTTGAATTTGATTGGTGATAAATAATTCTTGAAAATAGTTTACAAATTCCTTTTTCTTTGCGAATAAAATAATTCCTGAAGTCTTTCTGTCTAACCGATGAATGGGATAAAATTTTTTACCCAACTCATCAGATAATAGTTGTACCAAAGACTTTTCTTCTATTTGATTGTTTGCCATCACAGAATGATGTACCAATATATTGTTTGGTTTGTGGATAGCTAGGATGTATTCGTCTTCAAAAAGAATTGTTAGCATAGAGGTTGTTTAAAACGTTGTCTTATAGAAGCTAAAAGTAATTCAGTTTTTCTGTGTTTATTTGTGTGACAAATATATTTTTATTTTTGTGAGTTATAGAAGGAAAATTTTATGAATAATAAAAAAGATGTAAAAAAGGCAAAGAATCCTTGGCCAACCAAGGCTGCCATGAATCAAGTTTATGAACAAAAATTGTGGGGTAGTGGTCTGTCGGATTTTTATTCAGGAGATGGTTCACATAATCTAGAAATTGTAAAACCTTATACAGAAACGCTAATAGCATTTTTAAAATCATTTAAAACACCACTTGTAATTTGTGATTTAGGTTGTGGAGATTTTAATGTAGGCAAAGAATTGGTGAAATATTCTCAGAAATATATTGCAGTAGATATTGTAGAGAGGTTAGTTGCATCCAACAAAGAAAAATTCAAAGACAAAAAGTTAGAGTTTCTTTTTTTGGACATAGCTGAGAATGATTTGCCCTCGGGAGATTGTGCTCTGGTCAGACAAGTGTTGCAACATTTATCAAATGCAGAGGTAGCAAAGGTCGTGTCAAAATTATCGAAATTTAAATATGTAATACTCACGGAACACCTACCAAAAGGAGCGTTTATTCCTAATAAAGATATTATTTCTGGACAGGGAATTCGTTTAAAAAAACAGAGTGGAATTAATTTAACAGCTCCACCTTTTAACTTTCAAGTAAAAAAAGAAAAACAACTCTTATCTGTTGAATTAGATGATAAAAAGGGAGTTATTGTAACAACTCTTTATACTGTATTTTAATTGGTAGCTCATGATACAACTTTATTCTGCTAGGATCTAAAAGTACAAGAACCGACAGGTTGCTGAAAACCTATCTCTAAAACTCCCAATCACTTAAATACAAGTTTCCTTCAATTTTATTCTGCAAAGCCTCAGATAAACCAGCATTAAAATCGACTCCAGATATCTCTTCAATTTCATCAATAGCAACTGCTTTAGAACGTAAAGTAGCTGTACTTGCAGTATTGTCTAATAAAAAACCAATAGAGCTAACCGTACTATCTTTAAAGCGTAATAAAACTTTGTAAAACTGTTTGGGAACAGAAACTTTATTAGCACCAATACTTTTTTCAATATTCTTTAAAACAGGACCGGTAACTACAAATAAAGAATCAGAATCATAGCTCCAAGTTCTAACCTGACTTTCAAGTTTTTTCCAAATACCTCTATTAAAAGAGGCTTCTTGTGGCGACATATTACTCATGTAAAAACTTTCATTCATGGCTATGCTATTTATCGTCATAGAGCCCGCAGGCGCTAGGTGACCTCTATCGTAACCGCTATGTTTATAATCTTTTAAACTTGCAGACTTTGTAGCAATCAACGGGTCACTTTTAAAACGGTTGCTTCTTTTGGTGTTTCCTTTTAAAAATTCGGGTGTTAATTTATAGGCTACCCAATAAGCCTGTTCGTGGGGTTCTGAATATTGTAATTTGTAATAGGTATGCTCTACTAATTCACCATTTTTAACAAAAGGTTCTGTAAAAGTGATGCTGTTCTGCTTGGTTTTTATAATTGTGGGTTTCTTTTTTATTAGAAAACAACCAATTAGCATTAAGGCAAATAAAAGAAGAAGAATTTTATTTTTCATAGCAAAGTCTTATGGTTGTAAAGTTAACTGAAAGTAGCTTATTATTTGAATGTTATTATTAAAAAGCCTAAGAAATAAGTTATTCCATTTAATAGATAAAAACACAATTAGTTTGTTTTCGATACTTCGATAAGTTAAGGATAGGTGTCTTTTTATTTCACTGTACTCCTTAAAAACACCCAAGCATAAATTAGTTTGTTATTTGGACTGGCTACAATACTTTTACTAAGATTAGCAGAAGTCTCGAGAAGTATCACTGTAACTAATGTTACATGAGTTTTTTTTTAATTTTAATATTATTGTAGCATGAATAATTCTAACACCACCATCTATATTGTTGCCGCCATCATAGTACTACATTTTATAGTGGGATTTGGCTATTTAATTTACAAAATGAATAAGAAGGAATAGTTTTATTAAGATAAGATATTTGAAAATAGGTTAGAGCTCAAATATTAATTAGATGCTATAATAGAAAATAATTATAATTGAAAAACTTCTTTTGTATGCCATTCTAAGGATTCTGGTGAGGGATAATTTTTTAGGTCATTAGGTAAAGCTATTTGTTTGCCATTAAATTGAGAAATTGAATACACAGAATCATTATCTATTACAGTTGGTGAAACTCTAACAATATAATCTTTATTAATAGTAATTAAGCCTCTGTCATAAGCTCTGTGTAGATTAGGAGATAAACTAATGCCATTTTGAACTGTGTCGTTATGAGAAATGCTAAATGGAACGATATGACAGGCATCTATCATTTGTGCATTAATTGACGATTGAATTTTCATTTCAGATATACAACACTGCTGGTTGTATATTTCTGGAATAGTTTTTTTAAAGATACCACCTCTTACAAAGATTTCTTCCTGAAAACTCGATTCATCTAAATTTTCTTGTAAATTTTTAATTTTAGTAGAATAAGTCTCTCGGTCATCATTTAAAATTTGATATTCAATTTCTAATTGAAGTTGAGGTATTTCTGTTAACTGTAAACTTGAGGTATTGAAATAATTTTTAATTAAGATTTCTTCTACTATAAAGTTGTTTTTAGGGTCGCTTAATAATTCAAATAAGGCTTTGTCAATTTCTGCAAAAGCAATAGCATCATTTAAGGTTTTAAAACTTTTTATACTTTTTGATTTAGTTATCGAAAGTTGCATACCTGGTTTACAAACTAATCTCCAGAAGGGTTCACTTCTCATATGAAAAAATGGAAGTGCAAAATTAGGAGTATGGTTTGTTTCTACTAGGAGTTTCCAGTTAGATTTAAAGGCTAATACTAGTTCAGGTGTGATAAATATTCTGTTTGAATTAATACTACCTGATTTGATCAGTTGAATTATCGATAATAACAGAATAGGTTTATGAGGTGCTTTACCTAAATCTTTAGGAGATGCTCTTCTTAATTTTGAGAAATATTGAATGTATTTTAATAAAAAATTATTCATAATTAAATATTTATAAACCAACTCTCAAGTTAATATGTATCAACTATTTTTCTTACAGAAAACCTTAGTGCTTTTATTTCCTCAATACAGTAAGTGTTATTTGCAAATATAGTAAGGGTTTTAATGGGTTAAGGTGTATTTAAGGTTTAGTTTTTGTTTTGAATTTTCTGATGTTTAATAAATAGAACCATTTAGATAAACTTATTCATATATATATGAATAATAATGACTCATCCGAAATTAATAAAAAAGAGGCAGATCAAACTTTGCTGAACAAAACAGATTTAAAGATTAAATATGGAATAAGAAGCACTAAAATCTAACACCACATAAGTTTGATGTGAGGTTTTATTTCTCTACAAAGTTTTAGGCTTTTTTACTATGTCTCTTATGCTTATTTAAGTATTTTTAGGTCGACTAAGACAACAACACAAAATAAGTATAAGTTTAGTTAGTGCTAAATCGATAATTTTTCGATTATCAACACCATTAGAACCATTAAATTATGACCTCGAAATTCATTCTGTTATTCATTGTAAGTTTTGCGCTATTAGAAGGGTGCTCGACAAAAAAAGAAGAAAAAACAAACGCAACAAAGCCCAATATTGTATTCATTCTTATTGATGACATGGGGTGGAAGGATTTGGCTTGCATGGGTAGTAAATACTACCTTACACCCAACATCGACCAGTTGGCGTCTGAAGGGATGCTTTTTGAACAAGCTTATTCAGCCGGTCCGGTATGCTCTCCTTCGCGAGCAGCCATCCTCTCGGGGCAATATCCTGCACGAAATAAAATGACAGAAGGACCAGAAATGTGCCCGTCGCCAGATTCGCTTATGGTAAAAAATGATAATAAAGGAAAAAACCTCGAGTTGCTTCCTACCCGAAGTCCTGCTAGAAGAGGTTGTTTGCACCCCGACCAGATTACTTTTGCCGAAGTAATGCAAAGTGCTGGATACAAAACTGGATACCTGGGAAAATGGCATTGTGGATATCACGAGTCGCAATGGCCCGATAAGCAAGGCTTCGAAATGGCTGAAGGCTTTAGAACACTTGCAACGAGAACACATGGGCATTACGGAAGAGATTACATTCCGAAACTGTCATGGGACTTAAAGGGTTTAACTGCAGATGAATACATGTCGGATGCTTTAACACGCCGAGCACAAGAATTTATTACAGAGCACCAAGCGCAACCGTTTTTATTGGTGTTGTCTCACTACCTTGTACATGCGCCATTTCAGGCTAAGCCCGAGCTTTTGGAAAAGTGGAAGAAAGTGCCAACTACCGATCAGAATAACCCAACCATGGCAGCCATGATTGAAAGCGTTGACCAAAGTGTTGGTAATATTATGAACACCTTAAAAGAGCTTAAGTTAGATGAAAATACAATAGTCATTTTTTCATCAGATAACGGAGGTTATCACGTTGCAACATCAACATATCCCTTGCTTGGTACCAAGGCGATGCCCTACGAGGGAAGCTCTCGTGTGCCTTTAATTTTTAAATGGAAAAACAAAATTAAAGCCGCAGCAAAAGACTCTACTCCAACAGTTCAGGTTGACCTGTACCCTACAATGCTTGACTTGGCAGGTATAGAACCCGATCCAAATCAGCACCTCGATGGAGTTAGTTTGAAACCCATTTTAATGGATAATGGAAAGCTTGAAGAACGTCCTTTATTTTTTCATTTTCCGCATTATAGTGGTGTAGGCTGTACTCCCTTTAGTGCAATTCGCTACCAATCGTGGAAGTTATACCGTTATTACAACACTCAAGAGGGTACAACGCAGTTGTTTAATCTAAAAACCGATCCCAATGAACAGGATGATTTGGCCAAAAAAAGATCCGATATTACAAACATACTGAATACACAATTAACCAAGTGGTTGTTAGAAACTGATGCTCCAATGCCAACAGCTAATATGGTATATAGTCCAGGTGACAGCGCGCAATATTCAGGAATGGCAAGCTACCGAAAATCGCAAACCCTTAGACAAAGAAGAGAAGCTTTACTGAAACAAAAAATTAAGACAGTGGCTGAAAAATAAACGACTATGGATTACAAGTCATCCATACATAACTATTAAAACAATACATCTTAGTTTACATGTAACATAGCATGACGTTGCTGGGACTAACTAAATCGCATTTGAAAATAGGGGCTAAGGATTAGCGTAGCGAATTATAAACTCCTATTAGATTAACAATGGTGAGTAAAATTGACGGAATGTAGCGTTAAGTTTTTTTTAACTGTTTGGATATGCAATAAAAAATTGGAGGAAAAGGATTTATTAGGAAGACTGTCGAATTTTATCATAAAACCACAGTTGTTGTTGATTTATCTCTATCAGCAAATCTAAATGTGCTATATGTAAAGAGACCAAACTACAAACACTTTACCGACAAGATAACAATGCAAACCATCTACGTATCAAACGAACAATAAGGATCTAACAATTTACGAATATAATTCGAGCGGTAAATTAAAACAGCAGTAAGTTCTCAAAGTACCGAAAACTTAATTTCTTAACAGAAATAAAACTTGTTTTAATGGCATCCAAAAATTAAATTCGCACGTAGTAAATTGTAAGGTAAGTGCAAATAAAAAAAATAAACACATGAAAGTATTTTATTTAAGTATTGTAACAATAGTGATTATTGGATTCCTAGGATCGTGTTCCGGTCAGAATTCTAGGAAAGCTAAAAATGAAGTTGCTGGCAAGCAGGACGAAAAGAAACAACTTAACATTCTCTTCATAGCAATTGATGACCTTCGCCCTGAACTTGGCACATATGGTTCAAATCATATTATATCACCAAATATAGATCAACTAGCAAAAGAAGGTGTTCAATTCAATAAAGCATACTGCCAAGCTCCTCATTGTCTGCCATCTCGAGCTTCTATGCTAACTGGCATTCAACAAACCCAAGCTAATCTTTTTATTGAAATTGAAAAATATGCAGATAATGCACCTACTCTTCCCGAGACTTTTCGTAATGCAGGATATCATACTCTTTGCAATGGCAAAATCTTTCATCAGAATGAAAACATGGCGGAAAAATGCTGGTCGGAACCACCGTTCTCATTAGTAAACGGACCCGATGAAAACAATCACTTGACATTTCACGACAGTGCTTCAGCCAAATTTATTCTAAAGAAAAACAATCGAGGGCCGTTTTATGAAGCTCCAGATGTACCTGATAGTACGTATATAGACGGTCAAACTTGCAATAAAGTAATCCGAGACTTAAAGCGCCTTTCTAAAATGGACAAGCCGTTTTTTTTGGCATGTGGATTTGTACGCCCTCACCTTCCTTTCTATGCGCCCAAAAAGTATTGGGATTTATACGATAGGGATAAGATTGAATTAGCAAAAAACAATTACATACCAAAGGGTGCTCCAAAGTCTCTTAATGGATCTGGTGAGTTCAAAAGCTATCATGATAGGAACATTGAATATAATTCACAAGAGTTTCAAAAAATAGCAAAACATGGATATTATGCGTGTGTAAGTTATGTTGACACACAAGTAGGTAGACTCCTTGCTACCCTTGATGAACTTGGACTGAAAGAAAATACCATCGTTGTATTATGGGGCGACCATGGATGGAATCTTGGAGAACATAGCTTCTGGAGCAAACACAATTTACTTCACACCAGTAAAAACGCACCATTAATTATTAGTGCTCCAGGATTAAATCAGGGTGTTAAAACAGATGGTATTGTAGAGTTTATTGACATCTATCCAACTTTGTGTGAATTGACTGGTCTTGATCTTCCGAAACATCTTGATGGACAAAGTTTAGTTCAACTGATGGAAAACCCTGATAAAAAAGGCAAAGAAGCGGCGTATACATTTTGGGGAAAAGGGAAATCTATAACAACTATAGATTTTAGTTACACAGAGTATAACAATGGAGAACGCATGTTATTTGATTTAAACAAAGATCCTAACGAGAATGTGAATGTAGCTAAAGATTCTGCATACATTGAAACGTGTATACAGCTAAGTGAACTTCTTAATACTAAGATGTAGGTAATTTTTACTAAAGATGCTCAATCAAACAAAATGACAAGATACATATTATTTTTCTTTACTCTTCTAACATCTTTAATATGTGTTGGTCAAAGCAATTCTAATATCCTATTAGTTCAAAACTTTGATTCTAATAATAAAAAAATAGAAAATATTTCTAGCCAAGGAGTTACTACAGTAGGAGAAGGAAATAACAAAGTTGCTTTTTTTGATGGTGTTGACGATTTTATGTCATTTCAGGTACCACATCTCAATACTAATAACGATTTTTCTATTAGTCTATGGGTGGCACCATTAAGATATAAGCAAGCCGCATCTTGGATATCCAAACCTAATAATGGTAATTCTAAATCACAATTTAGATTTGGATTTGGTTGGCCAGCAAACAAAAACTTAAACTTTGCGTTTTACGATAATTTTTGGCAAGATGAAACGCTTGAGCATGCCCTCCCTCTAAATCAGTGGACTCATTTAGTATACACCCTTTCTCCAAAAAATAAGAAGGGACAACTTTATATCAATGGTAAAATTGAACATGAATATGAGTTAAAAAAATATATGCCCTCCAAAGATTCTGTTTTTCTAGGATTACAATGGGATGATTATATTTTCTATCATGGTTACATGGACGAGGTTATCTTTTTTAACGAGGTTATCTCAGAAACTGAAATAAAAAAAATATTTAAAACATTTACTAAAACTAAAAAGGTCAATATAAAATCAAAAGTAGCTACAACTAAAAAAGAATACGTATATACAATTCCTAAAAAACGAAATGATAAAATTATTGTTGGAGATATCCGTACTAAAATTTGTAATTTTGACTCAATTTTTTCTGTAGTTGAAAATCAACTAAATGATAATAATGCAAGCCTTGAAAGCCTTTTAATATATAAGGGAGATCAACTAGTATTAGAAGAATATTTTCATGGACATACGCTCAATTCGCTTCACGGTTTAAGTTCTGTAACTAAAAGCTTTACTTCAACCCTTTTAGGTATTTCTATAGATAAAGGATTTATTAAAAATGAAGATACTCGACTTTCGTACCATTACAGATACGAATCTGAAAATACTCCTTGTATAGATAGTATTACACTTAAACACGTATTAAATCATAAATCTGGGATTTTTCCTATAGATATTGATGAAAAATTTAGAACTCAAAAAGAATGGATTCCTCAAATTGTATCGAGCCAAACTGAATGTAAAATTGGAGTGTTTAATTATAATGAATTGAACCCTGAGATTATAATTCATACCGTCTTTAGGAACTCAGATATACAAGGTCTAAATTTTGTAAACAAATACCTTTTTGAGCCTTTAGATATCAAAAATTATTATTGGCTTAAAGACCAAACAGGAACTATAGATGGTGGCACAGGTCTGGTTATGATTCCGCGAGATATGCTAAAATTTGGCATATTGTATAAAGATAAAGGAATGTTTGACCATAAGAGAGTTCTTAGTGAAGAATGGGTAAAAAAAGCTACGGATAAAAATATTACCGATTTTAAATACAATTATTTTTGGTGGAGGTTTAATGAGTCTATTGAAGAAAAAAGCATATATGGTTATTCCGCCAGAGGTTTTGGTGGACAAACTATTACCATCGTATCCGAACTTGACTTGATAATTGTAACAACAAATAGCCCTACTGGAAGTGAAATTGGAGTTAATGAAATAGTAAGAAAATTTATTATTCCTGCATTTGTAAAAATAGAGAAATAAATAAACTACCTACAACAGACTATATAAAAAAATGCTAGTTTTATCCTATAATCAATGTTATTTGCTTTGTTTGCTAGTTTCTGATTTTCCTTCGGAAAATCCTCGCACACAAACACGCAACTTTCCATATACATAAACGATGTAGATAGTTAATACTCCATATTTTGATGGTTGGCTACCAAGTAATTAGTATACATATTACTTTTTAAAGCAAGAATCTTGGTAAAAGAATAATAAAAACAATACCTAACAAAGAACAGAGTTAAAAAAAAGCAACACTTTTATTAATTTCATACCAATGCTTTAAAATGAATATATTTTGCTCTTTTGTAAGAACAACTTGCCTTTGTGTCATAGTGTGTCAGCAGCTCTCATTTTAACTCCCCCTCAAATTTTTTATGATTTTGAGGTACAATAAAGGTACAAAAGGAGTCAAAATATCGATAAATAACGAAAAAGAAGAAATCAACAAAAAACCCTATAGAGCTTTATTCTACAGGGTTTATTATGTTTTATTGAGGTTTGTTTTGTGTTGTTTTGGTGCTTTTATTTGCCGATACAGAAGTTCGCAAAAATATTTCCTAACAAATCGTCAGTTGTAACTTCACCAGTTATGAGTCCGAAGAAATACAAAGCTTCACGTATATCAATGGCTAATAAGTCGCCAGACAAACCTAGTTGCATGCCTTCATCAACTTTGTTTATTTCATTTAAAGCTTTTAGTAAAGCATCAAAATGACGAGAATTGGTTACAATAGTTTCGTTGTTTTGAAGGGCACCTGTATGAATCAAAGCTGTTAATTGGTCTGTTAGGGTTTCAATTCCCATTTTTTGTTTGGCTGAAATAGCTAATAATTCAGGAATGTCTGTTTTTAAAATTTCTAACTCTTCAGAAGAAACCGTATCGGCTTTGTTTCCAATAACAATTAGTTGTTTTAAAGGAAACTGATTTTTGATAGATTCAATTTCAGACTTAATACTTGATACTTTGTACCTAGTACTCGATAAATCAAATAAATAAATAACTACTTGTGCTTGGGTAATTTTTTCAAAGGTTTTTTTAATACCAATATTTTCAACAACATCTTCTGTTTCACGAATTCCAGCAGTATCTATAAAACGAAAAGCCACACCATCAATAATAATCTCATCTTCAATGGTATCTCTTGTTGTTCCAGCAATTTCAGAAACAATAGCTCTGTCTTCATTAAGCAAAGCATTTAATAAAGTAGATTTTCCAACATTTGGTTCTCCTACAATAGCCACTGGAATTCCATTTTTAATCACATTTCCTACAGCAAAAGAATCAATCAACCTTTTTAAGACCAATTGTATTCTTGCAATTAATTCTTTGAATTGCTCTCTGTCTGCAAACTCTACATCTTCCTCGGCAAAGTCTAATTCTAGTTCTATTAAAGAAGCGAAGTTTAATAGCTGCTCACGTAATAATTGAATTTCATTAGAGAAACCACCACGCATTTGCTGCATGGCTACTTGGTGTGAAGCTTCAGAATCAGAAGCAATCAAATCAGCCACAGCTTCGGCTTGACTTAAATCTAATTTTCCGTTTAAGAAGGCACGCAAAGTAAATTCACCTGCATCTGCCATTCTACAACCGTTTTTTAAGAATAGTTGAATGATTTCTTGTTGAATATACACGGAGCCATGACAAGATATTTCAACGGTATTTTCACCTGTATAAGAATTAGGATTCTTAAAAATAGAAACCAAAACCTGATCAATCGTTCTTTTTCCATCCATTAAATGTCCTAAATGTAAGGTGTGAGATTTCTGATCTAATAAAGATTTTTCTTTGTGTATAGATTGAAAATGTGCGTCTGCAATTTTTAGGGCATCAGATCCCGACAAACGGATTATAGCAATGGCTCCAACTCCAGAGGCAGTTGCTAAGGCAACGATGGTATCTTGTTGATTCATGCGGCAAAGATAATTAATAAGAATTATAAATATGTCAGTTCGAGTGATTTCTGAGGAGCTAAGAATTAGTATACAGAACGAGTAAATGTTATCTAAAAAGACTGCTCTAGACGAAACTGTTTTCCATTTCACTTCAAACTATTTCATTAAAAGGAAATTGAGTTTGATGAAGTCCCGCTTTGTAGTAATTAAATATCTGCCTGTTTGATAAAATCTTCAAATTCGTAAAAGAACAATTCAAACTGATGCATGTTTTCATTAAAAAACTCAAAAGCCGCTCCCCAAGTGTTTTTGTTGTAAATGCTAAATTTGGCATCAAGTTGTACAAAAATTCTGGATAAACATTTGCCCGTGTCTAAATAATGATCTTCATCAAAAATAATTTCAGGAATATATTCTTCTGTTAAAACGGTTTTTAACGCAAGAACTTGTTGATAAAGCAATTCTCTTTTTGTTTCACTAGCGGGTTCAATATCTAGCATTACCCGAGCAATTTTATTATCGGCATAAAACTTAAAGCTAAAATCTTTTATTTTGGTATCGTATTTCAACCATTTTCTAGGAAATGATTTTCCATAACTTGTCCAAAAGTCTTTTCGTATGATTGCCGCTTCTTCTTTAGAAAACATTTTTTATGTAATTAGTAACTGATAGTTGGTAATTGGGTTGCAAATGTACTTTATTTTTTTAGCTCTTAGTTGTTGGTCTTTTGTTGAACGTTAAAAGTAAATAATTGGTAATTAATTTGTGTTGAAAAAGTAAGGAAGGTTTAAAAAAAATCCCATCTCAGAAAAACCAAGATGGGATTTATATTTAAAAGTGTCTAGGACACTATTTTATCATTTGATAGCTACGTTTGATAAAGTTAGTTAACTCTTCACCATGCAATAGGTTTTGAGATAATTTTGCTAAATCAAAAGCTTGACTGATCAACTCTTTTTGAGCAGCTTCGTCTTTTGTGTCTAAAATATCTTTAATCAAGTCGTTGTTGGTGTTTACAACCAAGTTGTACATTTCTGGCATGTTCTCCATTCCGAACATTCCGCCACCACCAGATTGACTCATTTCTTTCATTCTACGCATAAATTCAGGAACGGTAATGCTGAAAGGATTTGCAGAAGAATCTAAAGACTCTAATTGAACAGTATAATTTTCTTTAGGAACGTTTGCTTCAATAATTGGTTTTAAAGCTTCTTTTTCTTCATCAGAAAGTTTGCTGATTTTTTCCTCATCTTTTTTGATTAGGTTATCAATATGATCAGAATCTACACGAGTGAACTTTAATTTTTCGTTGCTAGCCTCTAATTTTTGAATCAAGTGAGAAACAATAGGAGAGTCTAATAATAGTACTTCGTATCCTTTTTCTTTTGCTTCTTGAATGTATCCGTGTTGTGCTTCTTTGTTAGCAGCGTATAATACAATTGTATTTCCGTCTTTGTCTGTTTGAGCGTCTTTTATTTTTTCTTTTAATTCCTCAATCGTAAAATACGTATCATCTACAGTTGGTAATAAAGCAAATTTCTGAGCTTTTTCATAGAATTTATCATCAGATAACATTCCATATTCAATAATTACTTTAATATCATTCCATTTTTGCTCAAAGTCAGCACGGTCTTTTTTGAATAAAGAAATCAGCTTATCAGCAATTTTTTTAGTAATGTATCCTGAGATTTTCTTTACAGCACCATCTGCTTGTAAGTATGAACGAGAAACATTTAATGGAATGTCTGGAGAGTCAATTACACCTTTTAACATCTGTAAGAAGTCAGGCACAATTCCTTCAACATTATCCGTAATAAATACTTGGTTTTGGTATAATTGGATTTTATCCTTTTGGATATCCATATTTCTACTCAACTTAGGGAAGTATAAAATACCTGTTAAGTTAAATGGGTAATCTACATTTAAGTGAATATTAAACAAAGGCTCTTCAAACTGAGATGGGTATAATTCTCTATAGAAATTATTATAATCTTCCGTTTCTAAATCAGCAGGTTTTTTAGTCCATGCTGGAGCTGTATTGTTAATGATGTTATCAACAGAAATTTTTTTGTGTGGTTCTGTTGTTTCTTTTCCTTCTTCGTCTTTTGTTGTTTTAGGGGTAAACTCTGGATCGTTTATTTCTTTAGTTCCAAATTTGATTGGAATTTGGTTAAAACGATTGTATTTTGTTAATAGCTCAGTAATTCTAGCTTCTTCTAAAAACTCTAATGAATCATCAGCAATATGTAAAACAATTTCAGAACCCCTAGTTTCTTTTTCAGCAGGTTCAATAGTGTAGTTTGGAGAACCATCACATGACCAGATAACTGCTGGCGCATCTTTAAAAGACTTTGTAATAATGTCAACTTTTTCAGCAACCATAAAAGCAGAGTAGAAACCTAGTCCAAAATGTCCAATAATTCCTGAATCTTCTACTTTGTCTTTGTATTTATCGATAAACTCTTCAGCACCAGAAAAAGCAATTTGGTTGATGTATTTTTCAACCTCTTCTTCACTCATACCAATACCTTGGTCAATAATACGCAGCGTTTTTGCTTCCTTGTCTGCTATAATTTCAATTTGAGGATCTCCGTATTCAGTTCCTTCTGCTTCTCCCATAGCAACTAAATGTTTCATTTTAGAAGTTGCATCTGTTGCATTAGAAATTAATTCTCTCAAAAAGATTTCGTGATCTGAATACAAGAATTTTTTAATTAACGGGAAAATATTTTCTACCGATACATTAATGTTTCCTTTAGCCATAAGTATGTGTTTAATTTTAAATTTATTTTTTACAAATAGGTACTTGTCAAATAAAATACCAAAGTATTATTTATGACGACTAGACAGATTTAAATGACAAGATGGCATTTAATCCATTATAGCTAATTTTCATAAGATGTTTTTTTGTGTTAAATAAGTAGAAAATGACATTATTATCAGATATTTACAGCAATAAAAATAATTTATTTATTTTTTATAAAAAGCGCTTGCAGTACACAAAAGTAATTGTATATTTGCCATCGCTTTTAGTGGATGGTTTTATGCCGAAGCTATGATTAATAAAATAAAGATTTTAAAAATATAAGTAATGCCGAAAAGAACATTCCAACCATCGAAAAGAAAAAAAAGAAACAAACACGGTTTCAGAGAAAGAATGGCTTCAGCTAATGGGCGTAAAGTTTTAGCTAGAAGACGTGCTAAAGGAAGAAAAAGATTATCTGTTTCTTCAGATCCTAGACCAAAGAAATAATGAATATTTAATTCATATATAAGGTGTTGCTAATATTTAGTAACACCTTTTTTTTGAATATATTTGTCAATAAGCAATAAAAATAAAAGAAGTAAGAATAAATGTAGTTATTGTTTTATAAAGTAGCTTTTTAATAATGCTCAAAAAATAAAACATTAATTCATTAAACGTAATTAGAAGCATGCCAAAAAACAACAACATTAAATCGGTTTTAATTATAGGTTCTGGTCCAATTATTATTGGGCAAGCATGTGAGTTTGATTATTCAGGTTCACAATCTATACGCTCTTTAAAGGAAGAAGGAATTGAAGTTACTTTAATTAATTCAAATCCTGCAACCATTATGACAGATCCGTCATTAGCGGATAATGTTTATTTGAAACCTTTAACTACAAATTCAATTCGTGAAATTTTAACCGCACATCCTAATATTGATTCAGTATTGCCTACTATGGGAGGACAAACTGCATTGAATTTGTGTATTGAAGCAGATGAAAAAGGAATTTGGGAAGATCATAATGTGAATATGATCGGTGTTGATATTGACGCCATTAATATTACGGAAGACAGAGAGCAGTTCCGTGAACTAATGGGAAGAATAGGTGTGAATATGGCGCCTCAAGCTACTGCAACTTCTTTTTTACAAGGAAAAACAATTGCACAAGAGTTTGGTTTTCCATTGTGTATTCGTTCTTCTTTTACCTTAGGAGGAGCGGGAGCAGCAATTGTTTATGATGAAAATGATTTTGATGACTTGTTAAGAAGAGGTTTGGAAATCTCTCCAATTCATGAAGTGATGCTTGACAAAGCCATGATGGGATGGAAAGAATACGAATTGGAATTATTGCGCGATAGAAATGATAATGTTGTTATTGTTTGTTCTATTGAAAATATGGACCCAATGGGAATTCATACAGGTGATTCAATTACAGTTGCGCCAGCAATGACATTGAGTGATTCTACTTTCCAAAAAATGCGTGATATGGCCATTCATATGATGCGTTCTATTGGAGACTTTGAAGGAGGGTGTAACGTACAGTTTGCAGTTTCTCCTGACGATAAAGAAGATATTATCGCAATTGAAATTAACCCACGTGTATCTCGTTCTTCTGCATTGGCATCAAAAGCAACAGGATATCCAATTGCTAAAATCGCAACTAAATTAGCTTTAGGGTATAATTTAGATGAATTGAATAACCAAATTACGAAAACTACATCTGCTTTATTTGAGCCGACGTTAGATTATGTAATTGTAAAAATACCACGTTTTAACTTTGATAAATTTGAAGGAGCTGATAGAACTTTAGGTCTTCAAATGAAAGCTGTAGGTGAGGTAATGGGTATTGGACGTTCTTTCCAAGAAGCATTGCACAAAGCAACACAGTCGTTAGAAATTAAACGTAATGGTTTAGGAGCTGACGGTAAAGAAGAAACACATTATGATACAATAATATCTAAATTAACCAACCCTTCTTGGGATAGAGTATTTACGATTTATGATGCAATCAAAGCAGGTATATCATTAAAGAAAATATATGATATTACTAAGATTGATATGTGGTACTTAAAACAGTACGAAGAATTATTTACTTTAGAAAAAGAAATTTCTACGTTCAAATTAGATACCCTGTCTAAAGAGTTGTTGTTAGAAGCGAAACAAAAAGGATACGGTGATAGACAAATAGCACATATGCTAGGTTGTTTAGAGTCTGAAGTATATAATAAACGTGAAGAGCTGAATGTAAATCGTGTTTATAAATTAGTAGATACTTGTGCTGCTGAGTTTGAAGCGCAAACACCTTATTTTTATTCAACTTTTGAAAACACAATGACTTTAGCTGATGGGAAACCTTATTCTCATAATGAGTCGATAGTTTCAGATAAGAAAAAAGTTATCGTATTGGGTTCTGGTCCAAACAGAATTGGTCAAGGAATTGAGTTTGATTATTGTTGTGTACATGGTGTTTTAGCAGCTAAAGAGGCTGGATATGAAACAATCATGATCAATTGTAATCCTGAAACGGTTTCTACAGATTTTGATACGGCTGATAAATTATACTTTGAGCCAGTTTTCTGGGAGCATCTTTATGATATCATTCGTCATGAAAAACCAGAAGGGGTAATTGTTCAATTAGGAGGTCAAACTGCATTGAAATTGGCTGAAAAATTAGAAGCTTATGGTGTTAAAATCATGGGAACTAGTTTTGAAGCATTAGATTTAGCAGAAGACAGAGGACGTTTTTCTGATATGTTAACAAAATTAGAAATTCCATTCCCTCAGTTTGGAACAGCAACAAATGCTGATGAAGCTTTGGAAATAGCAGATAGTTTAGATTTCCCAATTTTAGTTCGTCCTTCATATGTATTAGGTGGGCAGGGAATGAAAATCGTAATTAACAAAGAAGAGCTTGAGTCTCATGTTGTTGAGTTGTTACGTTCAATTCCTGGTAATAAATTATTATTAGATCACTATTTGGAAGGTGCAATAGAAGCAGAGGCTGATGCAATTTGTGATGCAGATGGTAATGTTTATATCATCGGAATTATGGAGCACATTGAACCTTGTGGAGTGCACTCTGGTGATTCTAACGCAACATTGCCTCCTTTTAATTTAGGAGAGTTTGTAATGGCTCAGATTAAAGATCATACTAAAAAAATAGCGGTAGCTTTAAAAACTGTAGGATTGATTAATATTCAATTTGCTGTAAAAGATGATACGGTTTATATTATTGAAGCAAATCCAAGAGCATCTCGTACGGTTCCTTTCATAGCAAAGGCATATGGTGAACCTTATGTTAACTATGCTACCAAAGTGATGTTAGGTGTAAATAAAGTTACTGATTTTGACTTTAACCCTAAATTAGATGGATATGCAATTAAGCAGCCAGTTTTCTCTTTCAATAAATTCCCGAATGTTGATAAAACTTTAGGACCTGAAATGAAATCTACTGGAGAGTCTATCTTGTTTATTGATAGCTTGAAAGATGATGCTTTTTATGAGTTGTACTCAAGAAGAAAAATGTATTTGAACAAATAATAGCCCAAGGCTTATTTCATAAAAAAAGGCTTCTAATTGTGGAAGCCTTTTTTATTTTTTGATATTTTCTAGTTAATTTTCTTGAAAATCATTGTTGATCCAGTTTTTAATGATATCAATTGTTGATTGGGGAAGCTTTGAAGAATTTCTTGGCATCGAGCCAGATTCGATTTGTGCCAAAGGTCCTGCTGAGGAATTATCTTGGAATTCTGCCTTTACCAAGGCATAGCTTGTTAACTGTACACCACTAGCTTTTGCAGCTCCATGACAACTGTTTGTGTTTGTAGAACCACAACTTTGTGACATTATTGGTTTTATATTCGTTTCATAATTTGCAATGATAGCACTGTTTGAAACTCCATCTCCTGAGCAGTTTAAATTGTTGTTGTTCGTTGCGTTAGAAGTAATGAAAATACCTCCGCTATAGGATTTAACATCTATTGGTTCAAAAGTAAGTGTAATGGTCTTGCTAGCACCCGTTGCAATAGAGCCTGAAATTGGTGTTACACTAAAACCAGTGGGAGTTGCAATGTCAGAAAATGTAATTGTTTGATTTCCTGTATTGTTTATTTTGAAAGTTAATTCAGAGGTTTCATTAATTTTAGTATCAGGAAAAGTAATACTAGATGTTGATAGAGAAATAGTAAATGTATTTTTTTCTATTGGTTCATCTCCTCCAGAAGAAGAGCATGACCAAATAAGAACAGTGCTAAGTAATAGTAAAATGAATTTTTTCATAATAAATTTGCTTTTTTTTAGTTGCTTTAAAGTTACATTTTTATTTTAAAATTTAGAGATCTATTATCTTGTCGTAATTTTTAGTCTTTTATTACGTGGATTAATTATATTTATTAATTAAATCAGAAAAATGAATTATATACTATTTGATGGCGCTTTTAGAGATCGGTTTTTGCCTTTGACTTTTACAAGACCGGTTGCTGAATTAAGAATTGGAATTTTAACAATTAAGGAAAAATGGGAAAAATATTTAGGAAATACTTGTACGGTTCTATCTGAAGATTATCTAGAAGCGAAATTTCCTATGGTAGAAATGGAGCAAAATGTTTTTATTGATGCCAGCTTATTACCATCACCAGAACTAGTTGAGGAAATTGAATTTTTAGGAGAAAATGAATTACTAGTTTATAAGGAAGAAGTGATTGCTTTTTTTACAGGTTTAAAACAAGAGCAAGTAGACTTTAGTTCTTACGAAGTTAAAGAGTATAAGGGTGATTTATTTCAGATTACAAATTTGAAAGATTTATTTTTATTCAATGACAAAGCTATTCGGTTAGATTACGAGTTGCTAACTAAGGATAAAAAGTCAATAGAAATTAGTCCTACAAATCAAATAATAGGTACTGAAAATATTTTTATTGAAGAAGGCGCCTCGGTTGAGTTTGCCATATTAAATGCAACTACAGGTCCTATTTATATAGGAAAAGATAGTGTGATCATGGAAGGTAGTATGATTCGTGGACCGTTTGCTATCAATGAAAATGGGGTTGTTAAAATGGGAGCGAAAATTTATGGTGCGACAACAGTTGGACCGAATTGTACTGTTGGAGGAGAAATAAAGAACGTTATTTTTATTGCAAATTCAAACAAAGGTCATGATGGTTATTTGGGAGATTCTGTAATAGGTGAGTGGTGTAATCTTGGAGCTAATACCAATTGTTCTAATTTAAAAAACACCTTTTCTAATGTAAAAGTGTGGAATTATGAAACTGAAAATTTTGAAGATTCAGGTTCCATGAAATTTGGTGTTGTCTTGGGTGATTATACAAAAACAGCGATAAATACCTCGTTAAATACAGGAACCGTTACTGGGGTTGCTTGTCATGTGTTTGGTGCAGGTTTTTCAGAAAAACATTTACCCTGCTTTAGCTGGGGAGACTCATCAAATTTATATGATTTAGAAAAAGCTAAAATTTCAGCAAAAAAAATAAAGGAATTTAAACATCAAGTGTTTTCAGTATTTGATGAGGTTATTTTTGACACTGTTTTTAAAAGTAGGACTTAGAAACTAATAAATGTTAAATTTTTTATAGAATAAGAAAAGCCGTTAAAATATTGATTTTAACGGCTTCTAAAGTTGTGTTTTGGTAAAAATTAATTTTTCTGTTCAGGTGCTAAAACTTCTCCTCTAATTCTAACTACTTTATTTTTTTCAGTAGCATTAGAAGTTATAGTAACAGTTTTAGAAAAACGACCTATTCTGTTGGTTGCGTATTTTACTTTAATAACACCTGTTTCACCAGGCATAATAGGTTTGTTTTTATCGTAGGTTGGAACCGTACAACCACAACTTCCTTTAGCGTTTGAAATAACAAGTGGAGATTTTCCAATATTTTTAAATACAAACTCTCTGTTTCCGTCTGCATTTTGAGCAATTTTCCCATAATCAATTACTTCATTTACAAACTTGAATACAGGAGCGTTGGCATCAAAGTCTTCAGTAGGTTTAACTGTTTGAGCGAATGATGATACAGCAATAAAAAGGATGCTGATACTTAGAATTATTTTTTTCATTTTAGTTTCATTTTAAAGCCTCTAAAGTAAACAATATTTTAAGTATATAAAATATGAATATGTTACTTTTTAGTTAAAGTAGATAATTGTATTTTTGCAAACTGTAAAATAGCTTTTTCACTTTATTTTAGAGCTATTGAGAACAAATTTAAGATATTTTCAATTTAGAAACAGAAACATCAATATGATTCCAAATAAATACAATCCAGAAAACGTAGAAGACAAATGGTATAGCTATTGGATGGAGAATGGATATTTTCATTCAACACCAAACGAAAAAGAGGCATACACAATCGTCATTCCTCCTCCAAACGTAACTGGAGTATTACATATGGGACATATGTTAAATAACACCATTCAGGACGTATTGATTCGTCGTGCGCGTTTAAAAGGATACAATGCTTGTTGGGTACCAGGAACAGATCATGCATCTATTGCTACAGAAGCAAAAGTGGTTGCTAAGTTGAAGTCGGAAGGTATTAACAAAGAAGATTTAACACGTGATGAGTTTTTAAAGCATGCTTGGGATTGGACAGATAAGCATGGGGGAATTATTTTAGAACAATTAAAAAAATTAGGTGCTTCTTGTGATTGGGAGCGTACTGCTTTTACAATGGATGACAATCTAAGTGGAGCGGTAACTAAGGTTTTTGTTGATTTGTATGCAAAAGGATTGATTTATAGAGGTTACCGTATGGTAAACTGGGATCCTGAAGCGAAAACAACTTTATCTGATGAAGAAGTTGAGTTTGTTGAAAAACAAGGAAACTTATATTATATCAATTATCAAATAGAAGGTTCTGATGAAAAAGTAATGATTGCAACTACGCGTCCTGAAACTTTATTAGGAGATTCTGCAATTTGTATCAATCCAACGGATGAACGTTTTGCACATTTAAAAGGGAAGAATGTTATTGTTCCTATTGCAAATAGAGTAATTCCGATTATTGAAGATGAATATGTTGATATTGGATTTGGAACAGGATGCTTAAAGATTACTCCTGCACACGATCAAAATGATAAGCTAATAGGAGAGAAGCATAATTTAGAAGTTATTGATATATTGAATGACGACGCAAGTTTAAATTCATTAGGATTGCATTACGAAGGAAAAGATCGTTTTGTGGTTCGTAAAGAAATAACCAAAGAATTAGAAGCGTTGGGAGCTTTAGTAAAAGTTGAACAGCACATGCATAAAGTGGGAGTTTCTGAAAGAACAAAAGCGGTTATAGAACCTAAAATTTCTGTACAATGGTTCTTGAAGATGGAAGATATTGTAAAACCCGCGTTGGATGCTGTATTAAAAGATGAAGAAATTAAGTTGTATCCTAAACATTACAACAATACCTATAGACATTGGTTAGAAAATATTCGTGATTGGAATATTTCTCGTCAATTGTGGTGGGGACATCAAATTCCAGCTTATTTCTATGGAGAAGGATTGGAAGATTATGTGATTGCTGAAACGAAGGAAGAAGCCTTGGTAAAAGCTATTGAAATAACTAAAAATTCGAGCCTAACAATTGAAGATTTAACTCAGGATCCAGATGCTTTGGATACTTGGTTCTCTTCTTGGTTGTGGCCAATTTCATTGTTTGATGGAATTAAAAATCCAGATAACGAAGAATTTAATTATTATTATCCAACAAACGATTTAGTTACAGGTCCAGATATTATTTTCTTCTGGGTTGCACGTATGATTTTTGCCGGTTATGAATTTGCCGATAAAAAACCATTTAGCAATGTGTATTTTACGGGGTTGGTTAGAGATAAGCAACGAAGAAAAATGTCTAAATCTTTAGGGAATTCTCCTGATCCAATCGAATTAATGCAGAAATATGGTGCAGATGGAGTTCGTACAGGATTGCTATTAAGTGCTGCTGCTGGAAATGATTTGATGTTTGATGAAGATTTATGCGCACAAGGACGTAATTTTTCTAGTAAAATTTGGAGTGGATTCTCTTTGACACAAGGATGGGAAGTTTCTGAAACTATTGAGCAACCAGAATCGTCTAAAACGGCAATTGCATGGTACAAAGCAAAATTCCAAAAAGCTTTGGTTGAAATTGAAGCTTCATTTGAACAATATAGAATTAGTGAAGCGTTAATGACGATTTACAAATTGATTTATGATGATTATTCTGGATGGTTCTTAGAAATGATTAAACCAGCATATCAGCAACCAATTGATGCGGTAACTTATAAAGAAACAATTGCTTGCTTGGAAGCTAATTTGAAACTATTACATCCATTTATGCCTTTTTTAACAGAGGAAATTTGGCAAACTATTTCAGAAAGAACACCAGAAGAGGCCTTGATTATTGCAGAGTACCCAGAGTTGGTTTCTGTTGATGAGAAATTAATAGCTGATTTTGAGTTTGCTTCGGAGGTAATTTCAGGAGTAAGAAAAATTAGAAAAGATAAAAAGATAGCTTTTAAAGATGTTCTTGAAATGTCAGTTTTAGATAATGAAAAAGCAAATTCAGTATTTAATTCTGTAATTCAGAAATTAGGAAACACTTCAGAAATTAAGACCATCTCAGAAGCAGTGGAAGGAGCGTTAAGTTTCCGTATCAAGTCTAATGAATATTTTATACCTATTGCGGGAGCAATTGATGTAGAAGCGGAAAAAGCAACTTTAGAGGAAGAATTAAAGTATACAGAAGGATTTTTAAAGTCCGTTCAAAAGAAATTGAGCAATGAGCGTTTTGTAAACAATGCTCCAGAGCAAGTAATTACAAATGAACGTAAAAAAGAAGCGGATGCTCTGGCAAAAATAGAAACATTGAAATCAAGTTTAAAAGCATTGTAATTACGTATTTAGTAGCTAATACAAAGTAAAAATAATAATTGTCAGTTCGAGTATTTTTGTACGTTAAGCTTGTTGAAGTGTAAATGAGATGTGTTGAGAAGCATACGTTTAAATGGTTCTATGTATAATTTTATCATATTTTCAAAAAACACTCGAACTGATAATTCGTTCAAATAAAAGAACAATTCACCATCAAATAAAAACATGATCATGGACATATTCAATACCTTTTCAGAAGTTATTCAAACAAGTATTGCAGCAGATGATTTTGTGAAAATCACGTTGAGTAAACCCTTACGCAAAAACGACGGATTGAGGAATATTTATGTTCGTTTGGTGTTGATTCAAGATGAAGTAAAAATGTCTTTTACTTATCATTATAAAACAAATGATCAGGTCAAGAATTATGGCGTTTCTGAAGGAATTGAAGTTCTTCAAGAATTTTTACTAAGTACTTTTAGAACAGCAGTGGTATTTACATTGAAAGAAGACTTGCAAGTTTTTGTTTCAAAGAAAAAAGCAGTTTCATTTAAAAGTGGTGCACCTAGCTTTACGAATAAACCTCCAATTACTCATGACAAGCCAAAGCAGAAAAGAGCTGATATGGGAGCTTATTTAAGATTTTTAGGAGTTACGGATGCCGATAATAATGTCATTCCCAAAATGGCGGATAAATTTCGTCAAATCAACAAGTATTTGGAAATAATGGAAGGATTGATTTCAAATGCGAAATTGCCTAAACATATTCAAATTGTTGATATGGGGTCAGGAAAAGGGTATTTGACATTTGCCTTGTATGATTATTTGGTGGTTCAAAGAAAAATGGACGTTTCGGTAACTGGAATTGAATTGCGAAAAGAATTGGTAGATTATTGTAATGGAGTTGCTGAAAAATGTGAGTTTGAAAATTTGAAATTTGAATGCAAGCCGATTCAAGAATATGCAAATAAAAAAATTGATATTTTAATTGCATTACATGCTTGTGATACAGCCACTGATGATGCGATAACAAAAGGAATTGTTGCAAAAGCAGGATTGATTGTTTGTGCTCCTTGTTGCCATAAACAAGTACGTCAATCCTTAAAAGGGAAGGAACAAGAAGATCCAATTTTAAAATATGGTATTTTTAAAGAGCGTCAATTTGAAATGGTAACAGATACGATTAGAGCTTTGATTCTTGAAAAGAGACATTATCAAACAAAAATATTTGAATTTGTATCGAATGAGCATACTCGTAAAAACATCATGCTAGTAGCAACAAAATCTACAAAAGAAGTAGATGAAAAGGGGTTGAATAAGAAGATAAAAGGAATTAAAGAAGCTTATGGAATAGATGAGCATTATTTAGAGACCCAAATCAAATAAACTCATTATGAGCTATAAATAGTGCTATTCGATTAAAATATTTTTTATTTATCATTGTATGTAATGCAAAAAACCAATTTTAATATTGTTTTAGTCAACCCTCAAATTCCAAATAATACTGGAAACATTGGGCGTTTGTGTGTGGGAAGTTTAAGTAAACTACATTTGGTAAAACCTCTTGGTTTTGAAATAACAGATAGTCGAGTTAAAAGAGCTGGGTTAGATTATTGGGGTGATTTAGATTTGACCTACCATGATAATTTTGGAGACTTGGTCTCTTCGATAAAAGATATGTCTAGAGTTTTCTTTTTTACTACTCGCGCCAATGCTACTTATTATGAGGTAGCGTACCAGGAAGGTGATTGGTTGATTTTTGGGAGAGAAGCAGATGGCTTACCTGAAGAGATTGTAAAAAAGTATATGAATAATTGTGTGAAGATACCTTTTCCAGGAACTGTGCGAAGTTTTAACTTAGGAAATGCTGTTGCAATGGCATTAGGAGAGGGTTTACGCCAATTGAGAAAATAAAAAAGGACTATCTTATTTGATAGTCCTTTTTTATTTTTTATTGCGAATAAAATTATTCTTTTCTTTCTATCAATGCCATGTAAAATCCGTCGAAACCACTTTTAGCAGGGGATACTTTCTGTTCTTTTACAAGTACATAGTTCTGATTGTTTGCTAGAAATTTTGCTACTTGTTCTTGGTTTTCTGAAGGTAAAATAGAACAAGTTGCATAAACTAGTTTTCCGCCTTTTTTAACCATTCTAGAGTAACTCTCCAAAATTTCAGCTTGTGTTTTTTTGATGTTATCAATAAAGTCTGGTTGCAATTTCCATTTGGCATCAGGATTTCTTTTTAAGACACCTAATCCAGAACAAGGAGCATCAATTAAAACTCTATCAGCACTTTCTTTTAATTTTTTTATATCCTTTGTAGACTCTATGACACGAGGTGTTATATTATGAGCACCTGCACGTTTAGCGCGTCTTTTTAATTCTTTTAATTTACCTGCATAGATGTCCATGGCAATAATTTGCCCTTTGTTTTCCATTAATGCAGCTAAATGCAACGTTTTTCCACCAGCACCAGCACAAGTGTCAATAACTCGCATTCCAGGTTTTACGTCTAGAAATTCTGCCACTAATTGAGAAGAAGCATCTTGTACCTCAAAGAATCCACTTTTAAAAACATCTGTTCTAAAAACGTTTTTACGTTCTTTAAGAATCAAAGCATCTTTATATTTTGCATCAACAATAGTTTCTATTTCTTCAGCTTTTAAAGCTTTCTCAAGGTTTAACCTTGTAGATCGAAGTGTGTTTGCTCTTAAAACAACGGGAGCTTGAATATTTAAAGCAGCAATTTCTTTATCCCATTGTTTGCCAAGTTCTTTAGAACATAATTCATCCATCCAATCAGGGATAGATTCTTTAATTTTTCGAATTGATTGAACTTGATCATATTTTCCTTTGATTCTACGCTCAGGAGCATTTTCAAAATATTTCCAATCGGGAAGTTTAATTCCTCTTAAAACAGCCCAAACGGTAAAAATTTTCCATAAATTTTCTCTTGTGTAATGTTCTTTTGTTTCTGCAATTTCATTGTATAACCTTTTCCATCGAACAATTTCATAAATAGTTTCTGCCACAAATTTTCTATCTCTGGCACCCCATCTAGGATCTTTTTTCAAGGCAGATTCAACAGCTTTATCTGCATAAATTCCTTCATTAAATATTGCGTTTAATGAATCTATAACGGTAAAAACTAAATTTCTATGTAATCGCATTTCGTAATTTTTGGAATGCAAAGGTACTTAAATCAAAGCAGATTGTGAGGTACTATCTTTTCTTTTTAGAAAAATCTCTTATAATAACTTTCCTTCGTTTTTCTATTATATAAAAGGAGACATAGGCACCGTCTTGAGAGTTTTTTAGAACTAGAGGAATGTTGTTTCTAGATAATCTCAGATTTTTTGCCAAAATGCTGTCATCCATAGTCAGAATATATTTTCCGTTTGGTAAATAAAATTCGAAATGTCCATTAGAATCAGTTAGTGTGCTGTATGTTTGCTCTTTGGTTGCTGTTATTTTTATTCTTGATAAATCTATTGGCTTTTCATCTGCTACAGCTATTTTTTGACGATCAAGAATAACATCACCATAAATTTTTACACCTCTTACAAATGGAAGGTATATTTTTTCATCTTTACCTACATATAATGAATCTTGAACATTAGGGAACCATCCTTCCAATTCTTCCAAAGGGAAAATATCTAATGAGTATTTTTTATGCGGAGCTTTGGTAATTTTGGCAATACCTGATGAACTGGTTATTAGTTCATGATCATCTAGTTTTACAACAACGTTTTTTAGAGGTGTCTCATCATCATCTCTTAAACCATTTCCATTAATATCGAGGAAGGATATAAATTCCAGATTTGAAGATCTCTTTTTAAGAAAGGGAATTCTTATTCCTAAGTTTTTTCTCAATGAAAAACCAATATTTAAGTAAGAGTTTACATTCTGTCTAGATCTAGTATCAGGTATTTCTGTAGGGTCAAATTGATTTGTAATTAAATTGCTATAATCAATGCTGCTGTAAGAGTATCCAATACGTAGACTGTACCTCCAACCTTTATCTGAAAAATAATATAATTCAGGATAAACACCAACAGAGTTACTGTTAGTTGTATTTTGATAATTGTAATTGAAACTTGATTCAAATACGAGTTTGTTGTTTTTTAAAACATATTGATTTTGTAATGAAATTCTGAATAATTGTGGCGTGATTATTTCATCGGTATCGCTTTTTACACTGATGGATGAGAATGTACCATAATTATATTTCATTGCTAAATTCCAAATTTTATACCGTACAAGACCAGAGATTTCAGCATTAAATAAATCCTTAGCAGGTGCATCGATAATTGTTTTACTGTAACCTCCTTTTAAAAATAGAGAGGTAATTAAGTTTTTAGAATAATCATAAGAAGAGGTTCTTAATGTTAAACCTTTAGAAAATATTTCTTGACCTAAATTTAATTGATAATCATAATAGATCCCAGGTTGTAGCGAACCATTTTTTATTTTCTTTGAAAAAATTATATTATTAAAAATAAGCTTTTGTTCATAGGGGAT
>JBHOTE010000006.1:0-67005 GCA_042584125.1 Bacteroidota bacterium | reverse complement strand
AGAAAGAAAAACAGCCTTTATTGAGCTAGGAGAATTTTTAAGTCAATTTACTTGTAAAAAAATTGAAGAAAAAGAAAACATTCCTTTTAACGATTTATTCTTTGACGCTTTTAAAATGCAAATTCGAAGAGCAAAAGAATCTAATGGATGGTTTACTGATGACAATGTTTTATTTTCCTTAGAAAGCTGGAGCAAAGCATTAACAAAAGAAAATATTGATCAATGGACAAATGCTTATTCTTTTAAAAAATCAACACCAAAAACAGTTGCTGTTATAATGGCAGGTAATATTCCTTTGGTTGGATTTCATGATTTTTTAAGTGTTTTAATAACCGGAAATAATGTTTTAGCAAAATTATCCTCTAACGACAAATATTTTCTTCCTCTTGTAGCGAAATACTTAGAACATATACAACCTCAGTTTAAAGGAAAAATAAAATTCACCGAAGAAAAACTAGAAGGATTTGATGCGGTAATCGCAACAGGAAGTGATAATACCGCTCGTTATTTTGATTATTATTTTGGAAAACACCCACATATTATAAGACAAAACAGAAATACAATAGCTATCTTATCTGGAAAAGAAACTGAAGAAGAACTTGAAGCAATGTTAGATGATGTTTTTAGGTATTTTGGACTAGGATGTAGAAGCATATCTAAACTATTTCTACCAAAAGGTTACGACTTAAATAAAATTTTTAAAGCAGCCTACCGTCATAAAAACATCATTTCATATGAACGTTATGCAAATAATTACGATTACAACAAAGCTGTCTATTTAATGAGCTTATTTAGCATACTTGAAAATGGTTTCTTAATGCTAAAAGAAGACGAGAGTTACTCCTCTCCTATTTCGTCTTTATTTTACGAATACTATGAAGACACCACCTCTTTAAATACGAAAATAGAATTAAACAGGAGTAAAATTCAGTGTATTAGTACAAATCTAGATTTCAACAACGCTGTACCCCTTGGAAACACTCAGAAACCTCGATTATGGGATTATGCAGATAACGTTGATTCTATTGAATTTTTATTGGAATTATAGCAAAATTTTTAAAGAAAAAATCGTTGATTTTCCAAAAAAAAAACTAAAATTTGCATCTGTTTTAAACCAATTCAAGTAAAGAAATTAAAGTCAATGAAAAAACATAATTTTAGTGCCGGACCTTCAATTCTTCCTCAGGAAGTTTTAAAAAAAGCAAGTGAAGCAATTGTTAATTTTAATGGATTAGATTTATCTCTAATAGAGATTTCTCACCGTAGTAAAGATTTCATTGCAGTTATGGACAAAGCACAAGCTTTGGTAAAAGAATTATTAGAATTGCCAGAAGGTTATTCTGTATTGTTTTTACAAGGTGGTGCTAGTACTCAGTTTTTAATGGCACCTTACAACTTAATGAAAGTTGATGGTAAAGCAGTATATGTTGATACTGGTGCATGGAGCTCAAAAGCAATTAAAGAAGCTAAAAACTTTGGTGAAACGGAAGTTATCGCTTCCTCAAAAGATAAAGGATACAGCTATATTCCTAAAGGATACAATGTACCTTCAGATGCAGATTACATTCACTTTACATCAAACAATACTATTTTTGGAACGCAATTAAACGAATTCCCTGGAGACAATGTTTTAAAAGTTGTTGATATGAGTTCTGATATTTTTTCAAGAAAAATAGATTATACACAATTTGACATTGTTTATGCTGGTGCTCAAAAGAACATGGGACCTGCAGGAACAACACTTGTGATCATTAAAGATGAGGTTATTGGTAATTCTGGTAGAACTATTCCTGCAATGTTAGACTATGCTACACATGCAAAAGCAGGAAGTATGTTTAATACACCTCCTGTATTTCCAATTTACGTTTCTATGTTAACCCTAGAATGGTTAAAAGAAAAAGGTGGAATTGCGGCTATTGAAAAAGAAAATCAAGCGAAAGCTGATTTATTATATGGAGAAATAGACAACAACCCTTCGTTTAATGGATTTGCAGCCAAAGAAGACCGTTCTAATATGAATGTTACTTTTACCCTAGCTGACGAATCGTTAAAAGAAAAATTCGATGCACTATGTGTTGAAGCTGGAATAAGTGCTCTAAATGGTCACCGTTCTGTTGGAGGATATAGAGCAAGTATTTACAATGCGCTGCCTATTGAAAGCGTCCAAGTCTTAGTGAAAGCAATGCAAGATTTGAATAAATAATTTAAACAATTTTTAAGCGACACTTTAACAGAGTGTCGCTTTAATTTTTATACATAAAAAACAAAAAAATGAAAGTATTAGCAAATGATGGATTAGCACAAAGTGGGGTTACTGCTTTGGAGGCTGCTGGTTTTGAAGTAATCTTAACTACCGTTGCTCAAGAGCAATTAGAAAACTACATTAACGAAGAAAATATTGACGTAATTTTAGTACGTAGTGCAACTACTGTTCGTGAAGAATTAATTGACGCTTGCCCTTCTATCAAAATTATTGGTCGTGGAGGTGTTGGAATGGATAATATTGATGTACAATATGCTAGAGACAAAGGTGTTCATGTAATTAATACACCTGCTGCTTCTTCGCACTCTGTTGCTGAATTAGTTTTTGCACACTTATCAGGAATGGTTCGTTTCTTACATGACTCAAATAGAAACATGCCTCTTGAAGGAGAAACAAACTTTAAAGGGTTAAAGAAAGCTTATGGTTCAGGGATTGAATTAAAAGGAAAAACTTTAGGTGTATTAGGTTTTGGTCGTATTGGTCAAGCTACAGCTGCTATTGCTCTTAGATTAGGAATGAAAGTTGTTGCTTTTGATCCGTTTATGGAATCTGCAACTATTTCTTTAGACTTTATTGATGGTCAAAAAATAGATATTACTGTAGATACTATTTCTAAAGAAGAAGTTTTAAAACAAGCTGATTTCTTAACACTACATGTACCTGCTCAAAAAGAGTACGTAATTGGTGCTGCTGAAATTGAACTAATGAAAGACGGAGCTTTTATTGCAAATGCTGCTCGTGGTGGTGTTGTTGATGAAGTTGCCTTAATTGCTGCATTAGATAGTGGAAAACTAGGTGGAGCTTCTTTAGATGTATTTGAAACAGAACCAAAACCTGCTGTTCAAGTATTAATGAATCCTAAAGTATCTGTAACTCCTCATATTGGAGCTGCAACTGGTGAAGCTCAAGATAGAATTGGAACAGAATTAGCATCTCAAATAGTTGAGTTGTTGAAATAATTCAACTCCTTATTATATACATAAAAAAGTCATCCATTCGGATGGCTTTTTTTATTTAATTATTTTCCAAGAGGACGATTCAATAAAACCTTCATTTTCAACTCCCCGTAAACCTACAACCGACAACATATCCTCTAGCATTTCATTTTTAAGATTTCCATGGTTTTCGTTTTTTGACTTCATTGAAGGACCTTTATTCACTTCACATATGATTGGTGTGTTATTTGTATCCATCAAAATATCAACACCAAATACCTGAAAACAATGTGCTTGTTCTAAATTCTCTAATTTTCCAAATTGATGTACAGCAGAATCTAACAATTTATTTATTTTCAAACTTAGCGATAGAAAAAAAGTTTGATAATTAATCTCCAATTCCTCTAACAAATCACTCATTAACTCAGGAAAACCTTGAGGGATACCGTTTCTAGCGTGTGTTACCATTCTATCAAAAAATGCTATTCCTTTTTCTGGAGATTTCCCATAAACACAAACTCCCTCATAATATATATATGCTTTTAATTCATTTTCATGTAAGGTTAACAATAAATAGACTCTTAAATTAAATGAAGCTCCTTTATAACGTTTCAAATTTGTAATTAATGGCTGTACAACATCATACTTATCTTTTTCATCCAAAACCTGTTCAACAGACGCTGCCAGTAACAACCCCTGCCTTCTATGCCTATTGTTTTTTAATATAAAATGATTTCTTGAGTCCGATTTTAAACGCCTCAAGTCTTTCTTATTACTTAAAACAAAAGTTTCTGGCATAATGGAAGAAGCTTCTTGTCTTCCTAATGAATTTACCAAATTTATCCAAACAAGACTTCTATTTATAAGACAATCAGTTCCTGTAACAACACCTATATGCTTAGCCTTTATACGCTCTAAACCTATCAATTGATTACCTTCAGATTTATCCGTCAAAGGAAAATAAACCTCCCATTTTTCAGCTTCTAAAGTTACTTCTAAATCGTTCCTGTTTAATATCTCTAGATACCGTTGCGAAGGCATTTTATCAAACTTACATATTTTGGTCATTCTTATACAGGATTATTTTACAATAAAAAAAAACCGCAAAATTTGCGGTTTTCAATAAGTTTAAAAATTTATAACTTTCTATAACAATTAATTTAGGAATAAATTAATACTCCTCTTCATCTCCTTCACCTTCAACATCAGCACTTTCGGCACCTACTTCTTCATAATCCTTTTCTAAAGCAGCTAAATCTTCAAGTTCTGCCATTGCAGCATCATACTGAGATTGTGTAATCCATTCTCCTTCATGAAATACCATTAGCTCGTCTCCATGGTTTAAATGTGCATCTAAAGCTTTTCCTGACACCGTAATAACATGTCCATTATGAAGAACTTTTACCTTTTCTCCTACTTCATCATTTCCTTTTGCTGCAATAACTGATAAAGTTACCGCTGCTAAAGCTGCAGCTTTTAACATATTTTTTTTACTCATTTCGATAAAAATTTAAGTTTGAGTCACATTGGGGGCCTTATTTTAAGCAATATAACTAGTGTAAATATATAAATTATTTTTTACATAATTCTCAACCAATAAAAAGAAACACCTTAATAGCTCCAACAAATAAAAGTATTTATTAGACATCAATCATAAAAACTTAAAACTGATTACTTTTAATGGAAATTATCATAAACTTAACATCTAAATTTCTTAGAGAATAAAATTGAAATTTATATCGATTCTAAATAAGACTAAATACTCTTTATTACGGATAAATACACTACATCACTCCCATTTATAATCCTGTAATAAAGTTTACAAAAATGTATCTTTTTCCTAAAATAACAGTATAAAATATTTGAACTAAATAATTCAGATTAAATTCATTTAAAGATTATATATCTTTTTATTTTCGATAAAAATGTTTATTCTTATCCTCATTAAAGAACAAAACTGTTCAATCGAATGAACACCTGATTACATAAGAGACTAAAAAACCTTTTATTCGGAAAAAAGTATTAAATTTGAACTATAATTAAACAATTATATTAAAAAAAAACACATGGAAACAATTGCATTTAAAAACGGAATTTGGACAGAAAAAATTAACGTCAGAGATTTTGTTATCAAAAACATCACTCCTTATTATGGAACACATGATTTTTTAGTTGGACCATCAAACAAAACTAAAGCATTATGGGAAATATGTAAAGCAGGAGTAAAAGAAGAAAGATTAAACAACGGTGTAAAATCTATAGACACTGAAACTATTTCAGGAGTAGACTCATTTGAAGCAGGATATATAGATAAAGAAAACGAAACAATCGTTGGTTTACAAACTAACGAACTTTTAAAAAGAGCTATGAAACCTTTTGGAGGTTATAAAGTAGTTCAAAAAGCATTATCAGAACACGGACTAGCACCAAGTGATCAAGTAAATGAATTATTCTCTAAATATGTAAAAACACATAATGACGGTGTATTCTCTGCTTACACATCAGAGATTAAAAAATTCAGATCATTAGGTTTCTTAACAGGTTTACCTGATAACTATGCTCGTGGTAGAGTTATTGGAGATTATCGTCGTATTGCTTTATATGGTATTGACTTCCTTATTGAAAGTAAAAAAGCAGATTTAGAAAACATTACAGGTCCTATGAGCGATGCTGTAATTCGTTTAAGAGAAGAAGTTGCATCTCAAATAGCTGCTTTAAAAGACATGATTGGAATGGGTAAACGTTATGACCTAGACCTTTCTCGTCCTGCAGAAAACGCTCAAGAAGCTGTTCAATGGACTTATATGGCTTATTTAGCTGCTGTTAAAGAGCAAGATGGAGCTGCAATGTCTTTAGGAAATGTTTCTTCATTCTTAGATATTTATATTTCTAAAGATTTAGAAGCTGGAATTATTACTGAAGAAGAAGCACAAGAATATATTGATCAGTTTGTGATGAAATTAAGAATGGTTCGTCACCTAAGAATGGAAGCTTATGATGCAATTTTTGCTGGAGATCCAACATGGGTAACTGAAGCTATTGGTGGAATGTTTGCTGACGGACGTACAAAAGTTACTAAAACTTCTTTCCGTTTCTTACATACTTTATACAACTTAGGCCCATCACCAGAACCAAATATTACAATCCTTTGGTCATATGGATTACCTCAAAACTTTAAAAACTATTGTGCAAAGGTATCTATCGACACTTCTTCTATTCAATTTGAAAATGATGAATTGATGAGATCTACACGTGATTCGGATGATTATGGAATTGCATGTTGTGTATCTTTCCAAGAAATTGGTAAACAAATTCAATTCTTTGGTGCTCGTACAAACTTAGCTAAAACTTTATTATTAGCTATCAACGGAGGTCGTTGTGAAAACACAGGAACTCAAATGGTTGATGGTATTGAGGCTTATGAAGATGAGTACTTAGATTATGACAAAGTAATGGCTAACTTTAAAATTGCAATGAAAGAAGTTGCAAGAGTTTATAACGACTCTATGAACATCATTCACTTTATGCATGATAAATATTACTACGAAAAAGCGCAAATGGCATTGATTGACACCAATCCTGCTATTAACATTGCTTATGGTATTGCTGGTTTATCAATTGTTGCTGATTCATTGTCTGCCATTAAATATGCAAAAGTAAAACCAATTAGAAACGAAGAAGGTTTAACTGTTGATTTTGCTATTGAAGGAGAATTCCCTAAATATGGTAATGATGATGACAGAGTAGATATTTTAGCTGCAAATGCCGTTGCTGATTTCAACAATGAGTTGAAAACATTACCTGTATATAAAAATGCTGCGGTTACCATGTCTGTTTTGACAATTACTTCAAATGTAGTTTATGGTAAGAAAACAGGAGCAACACCTGATGGTAGAGATAAAGGAGTTCCTTTTGCTCCAGGTGCCAACCCAATGCATGGTCGTGATTCTCATGGAGCAATTGCTTCATTGAATTCAGTTGCAAAAATTAATTATGATGATTCTCAAGATGGTATCTCAAATACTTTCTCTATTGTTCCTAAATCTTTAGGTGCTACAGAAGAAGAAAGAATTGATAACTTAGCAGGAACTTTAGATGGGTATTTTGACAGAGGTGCACAACACTTAAATGTGAATGTACTTGACAAAGAAACATTGTTAGATGCAATGGAAAATCCTGAAGAATATCCACAATTGACAATCCGTGTATCTGGTTACGCAGTTAACTTTATCAGATTGACAAAAGAGCAACAAATGGAAGTTATTACTCGTTCGTTCCACGAATCAATGTAATTAGAAACATAAATTTATGGGTATCCAACTCAGTCATATTTGTTGGATACCCTTACCTTAAAGAGTATTCTTATCAAAACTACAGAAAATACATTAAGAATTCATTCCGTTGAATCATTCGGAACTCACGATGGACCAGGAATTAGAATGGTCGTTTTTTTACAAGGCTGTAAATTAAAATGCCTATACTGTCACAATCCTGATTCTATAGACACACATGGTGGTACTGAACATGATATAGAAGAATTGGTACAGCGTGCCATAAATATGAAATCTTACTTTGGAAAAAAGGGAGGAGTTACTGTTTCTGGTGGTGAACCCTTATTACAATCTAAAGAATTAGTTCATTTTTTTCAACGATTAAAAGAAGAAGGTATACATACCAATGTAGATACTAATGGTAGAGTCCTAAATCATTTTACAGAAGAACTTTTAGATAAATATGCCGACTTAGTTATGTTAGATGTTAAACACATGACAGAAGAAGGGTATCAAGCTTTAACCGGTGCTAAAAACAATCAAACAACTTTTAAGTTTGCTGAGCACAGAGAAGCTTCTGGTAAAAAAATGTGGTTGAGATATGTATTAATTCCTGGAATTACAAACAAACCAGAATTACTACATGCACTAGGTGAGCATTTTAAAGATTATAAAACCATTGAAAAAATTGAAATCCAACCTTATCACAAGCTTGGAATCCACAAATGGGAAGCATTAGGATGGAAATATGAACTTGAAAATGCAAAAGAAAATACGCCAAGAGAAATTGCAGAAGCAGTTGCAATTCTTGATAATTACTTTAAAGAGGTAAAAGTAAACTAAACAGTTTAACAGAAGCTGTTTAATAAATAAAAACAAAATGAGTGTACAAAAAATAAAAAATCGTTGGTTAATTGCTGCATCAGCAGTAGGAATTCATATTTCAATAGGATCTGTTTATGCATATTCTGTAATGACCAACCCAGTTAAAGATATTTTTGGCGTAGAAAGTAGCGTTATCAAATGGTCTTTTAAAATTGCTATATTGCTATTAGGTCTATCTGCTGCTTTTCTTGGGCGTTGGGTAGAAAAAGTTGGACCAAAAGTTAGTGGAACAACTGCAGGAGTATTTTACGGTCTAGGAATTTTAGGTTCTGGTTTGGCTGTTCAATTAGAATCTTTACCTATGTTCTTTATTTGTTACGGAATTATTGGTGGTATTGGTTTAGGACTAGGTTATATTACTCCAGTAAGCACATTGGTAAAATGGTTTCCAGACAGACGTGGATTAGCTACAGGAATGGCTATTATGGGATTTGGATTTGCAGCATTGATTTTTGGACCTATCATGCAAAAATTATTTGATTCAGTTGGAGTTGCCAATGCTTTTTATATTCTAGGAGCAATTTATACCGTTCTTATCCTATCATCTGCACGATATATAGAAAGACCTCCAGCAGGATATGCTCCTGAAGGATACAAAGAAGGTGAAGGAAAAAACATCAAAGCTGATATCTCAAATAGTACCGCCGATGAAGCTTTAAAAAGTCCAAGATTTTACTTTATTTGGATTATGATGTTTATCAATATTTCTTGTGGTATTGCTATTATTTCAGCAGCCAGCCCTATGATGCAAGAAAAATTAAACTACACTCCTATGCAAGCAGCCGGTATTGTAGGTTTAATTGGTGTATTCAATGGTCTAGGAAGAATTCTATGGTCTACCCTATCTGATTATTTAGGAAGAGCAAATACCTATATTATATTCTTTTCTTTTCAAATTTTAGCATTTTACTTTTTACCTAAAATAGGTATGGAACTAACCTTTTTAATCATCTTGTTTACGGTTATTACTATGTATGGTGGTGGTTTTTCAACATTACCTGCTTTCTTAGGAGATTTGTTTGGAACGAAACAATTAGGAGCTATACACGGAATGGTGCTTGCTGCATGGGGATTAGCTGGAGTTGTTGGCCCAACAATTTACGATATGGTGAAGTCTAGTACGGGTTCATTAGACAGTACTTTAGTCGTCTTTTCAGGATTATTCGTCGTAGCACTTATCATATCAATATTGATGAAAATACAAATTACAAAAGCTTATAAAGCACAAAAATTAAAACCTGCAACAGCAGTATAAATCTTGTTTATTGTTTAATTACCCTGTGTTAGTCTCTCCCTTTTTATGTGTTAAAAGGGAGAGATTTTTTTTGTCTATTAAACTGTAATTACAAATTAATTAAGTATAAATAGTCAATAAATATACTTGATTAACCATATCTTTATATTTTACAACATAAAATTATTCTCTCTTTTATAATTATTTCATAAAATAAATAACTATGGCTTCAGCCTTTGGTCATGCCCTCACTGCATATGCACTGGGAAATAACTTCAGAAAAAATATCCACAACTGGAAATTCTATCTTTTAGGTGTTATTTGTTCTATACTACCTGATGCTGATGTTGTTAGTTTTCAGTTTGGTATTCCCTATAAAAGTTTTTGGGGACATAGAGGCTTTTCGCATTCTTTTGTATTTGCTTTGATCATCTCTATATTTTTTATGTTTCTTTTTTTTAATAAGAAAACTAATAGAATTCAGAAAATATGGATTGTAATTTATTTATTTCTATGTACGGCTTCACATGGCATATTAGATGCTATGACCTCAGGAGGACGTGGCGTAGCCTTACTGGCTCCATTTGACAATACCAGATATTTTTTTCCGTTTAGACCAATAAAAGTTTCACCTATTGGAATAGAAAAATTCTTCAGCAATTGGGGGTTACAGGTCCTTATAAGTGAATTCATTTGGATTGGTATACCTTCGTTAATATTAATTGCACTCGCTATATTTGTAAAAAAGCGCAAGAACAACTATGGAATACAATAAATTCACAAAGCTAATTGGCACCATACAAGAAGCTGATTTAGGTGGTATTGAAGCACAATTGAACTTAGCTCCTGAGTTAAGAAAACCATTATCAAAAGAATCTGTCAAAGTAAAAAACGCAAAAAAAGCTGCGGTATTAGCCTTGTTTTATCCTAATAAAAATGGCGAAACTATGCTTTTGCTAACCTTACGTGCCAATTATAAAGGAACACATGGAGCACAAGTAAGCTTTCCAGGAGGAAAAGTTGAAGCTAGTGATAAAAACCTACAACACACCGCCTTAAGAGAAAGTTACGAAGAAGTAGGAATATTATTGGAAAATATTGAAATTATAAAAGAACTAACAGATGTATATATACCTCCTAGCAATTTTTTAGTGACTCCCTTTATTGGTTACACTATTCATCAACCAATATATAATACAAATGAAGAGGTTGCAGAAATTATTGAAGTACCTATAAAAGATGTCTTGAATGACAAATCAATTAAATACATGATACGAGACACATCCTATGCGAAACAAATTAATATTCCTTATTTTAATTTGAACAATCATGTAGTTTGGGGAGCTACCGCTATGATTATCAGCGAAATTAAAGAACTTTTAAAATCTCTTTAATAACTCATTTCTTTTTGTAAATTTGCTCTTGCTAAACCAACCCGTTCACATGAAATTTTTAGAAAGAAATCCTTTTGGTCATATTTTAATTTTGAAGAAATGGCTTATCAGAATTTTAGGGGTCATTTCACACAGAAGGTATAATAAATTTAATAAGTTACAAATTGAAGGTTCTGAAATCATAAGAGATTTGCCAGATACCAATGTATTATTTATTGCCAATCATCAAACTTATTTTGCTGATGTAGCAGCCATGTTTCACGTATTTAATGCTGCCTTAAAAGGAAGAGTTGATTCTATTAAAAATATTGGATATATATGGAATCCTAAATTAAATTTATATTACATAGCCGCAGCAGAAACTATGAGGTCTGGTTTACTTCCTAAAATATTTGCTTACATGGGCTCTGTTTCTATACAAAGAACTTGGAGAAGTGATGGCAAAAACGTAAACAGACAAGTAAAAATGTCTGATATTAGTAATATTGGAACTGCATTAAATGATGGTTGGGTAATTACTTTTCCACAAGGAACTACAAAACCCTTTAATCCAATAAGAAGAGGAACTTCTCATATTATAAAAACCTACAAGCCTATTGTAATTCCAATTGTAATTGATGGATTCAGAAGGTCCTTTGATAAAAAAGGATTGCTAATAAAAAAACGTGGTGTTTTACAAACTATGGTCATTAAAAAACCGTTGAAAATTGATTATGAAAATGATTCTTTTGACGATATAGTAAAGCAAATTGAATATGCCATAGAGCAACACCCTTCTTTTCTTAAAGTAATTTCTGTTGCCGACTACAAAAAGCAAGAAGACGAATTAAACAAAAAACGTAAATTCTGGAAAGAATCTTAGTCGTGTGTTTTGATAAATAATTCGTTTCACTATAAGCATTATCAATAGATTTTAGTATTTTTATTGTCAAAAATGATACAATGACAATTACTCAACTAAAATATATTCTTTCAGTTGCTGAATACCAAAACTTTACAATTGCAGCAGAGCATAGTTTTGTTACGCAACCTACATTAAGTATGCAAATTCAAAAATTAGAAGATCAATTAGATGTTCAAATTTTTAATCGCTCTAAAAAACCCATTCAGCTTACAGAAATAGGAAAAAAAATTGTTGAACAAGCAAAAATTATTGTTAACGAAAGTAATCGTATCAATGATATTGTTGACCAGCAAAAGGGATTTATTGGTGGTGAATTTAAAATTGCCATAATTCCTACTATAATGCCAACACTTTTGCCTATGTTTTTGAAAACTTTTAATAAAAAGTATCCAAAAGTTAACTTGCAAATTGAAGAATTGACGACTGAAGAAATTATTAATAAGTTAAACGATGGACATATTGATGTCGCTATAGCTGCAACTCCATTAGAAAATGAGAAAATAAAAGAACGGCCTTTGTATTACGAACCGTTTTTAGGTTATATCCCTGAAAATCACAAATTATTTAAAAAACAAAAACTTTGTGTAGACGATTTAGATGTAGATGAATTACTCTTATTAGAAGACGGACATTGTTTTAAAAACAGTATTTTAAATATCTGCAATTCTGGAACGAATAATAGCAAAGCATTTCGTTTAGAAAGTGGAAGTTTTGATACACTTATAAAATTATCTAAAGAAGGAATGGGCATGACCTTATTACCATATTTACATACTTTAGATATTCATGAATCTGATAAAAAGTATTTAAGAGAATTTGAAAAACCTGTTCCTGCCAGAGAGGTTAGTTTACTTTATCATAAATCACAATTAAAAATGCAATTAATTGAAGCTTTAAAAACTACAATAGATAGTGTTATTAGGGGTGCTATATCTTTTAATGATGTAAAGATAATTAGCCCTATTTATAAAAAATAAAAAAGGCTCTAATTAATTAGAGCCTCTTTTTTTATTCTATTATTGCCAAGCAATAATATAATTCTGGTTTGTTACTAGTAAATTCTGTTAACCAAATTTTTAATTCTTTTAATTCATGGGGTAATAATTTTTTTACTGCTTTTTCCAGTTCTTTATAAAACAATTCAGCATTAAAACTCACCTTTTTTAGTACGGTTTTAGTGTAATCGTAAACTTGTCTAGCCATTTTTTAAACTATTTTTTTTTGATTATCCCAAATTTAAACAAAAAAAGAGCTAAATAAAAATTTAGCCCTTTTTTTAACAAATGTTTATATAGCTTCCTATAGATTCGATACTTTTTCCGCTAAAGAATTAGCTACATTTTCTAAATCAGCTTCGATAGATTTAAAATGTGCTTTTTTACTTTCAACATCTTTTACATGAATTTTATCCATTAAACCATCAAAAGCTTCAATCGCTTCAGCAATAATACCTTGTGATTTACTAACATCTGCATCTGGAGTTACAAATTCCCAAACGTAACATGCTTCTATTAAATCTCCTAGAGTATTATGTATATCTTTTTTTAAATTTTTAATTGATGCCATTATCTTAATTTTTAATTACTCTGCAAATTTACTTCTTTTACTTTATAGTAAGAAGCTTTTTAACTCTAAAATAGAAGTCAATGTTGTATAATTATTCTTGGCTTTCTCTAGCTCACAAACTTTTTCATGCTCCCAGGTTGTATGAAAAGGAATATGTACTGCATATGACCCTATTTTAAGTAAGGGCAATACATCTGACTTTAAAGAATTCCCCACCATTAAAAATTCATGAGGTTCTACATCTAGATGCTTAATAATTTTTAAATAATCACTTTCCTTTTTATCACTCATTACTTCAACATGATGAAAAAACTCCAATAAACCTGATTTTTTAAGTTTTCTCTCCTGGTCTAACAAATCGCCTTTAGTAGCTACAATTAATTTGTAATTACTACTTAGATCTTTTAACACCTGTCTTACCCCAGTTAACAGTTCAATTGGTTTAAAAAGCATCTCTTTTCCAATTTTTAAAATCTCCTCAATAACTTTTGGGTTTACCTGTTTGTTAGACAAGCTAATAGAAAGTTCTATCATTGATAAAATAAACCCTTTTACTCCATAGCCATAGTACGGTAAATTATCAATTTCTATTTTATACAGTTCTTGATTAATTTTATTTTCTGTTTCATAACGAGATAATAATTTCGCTACCTTTTCCTCTGCTTCTCTAAAATAAGGTTCATTTACCCATAAAGTATCATCGGCATCAAAAGCAATAACTTTTATAGATGTAGGGTTTATTTCCATAATTTGTTTGCTAATTCTAAATCAGAAGGTGTATCTATTCCAATGACAGTAAATTGTGTTTCTACCATTTTTATTTTTTTCCCATATTCTAAAAAACGAATTCCTTCCAGTTTTTCTGTTGCTTCGTTTTGTTGCATTGGCATTTTTGTAAACTCTATTAGGGCAGATTTTCTAAAGGCATAAATCCCAATATGTTTAAAATATTTAGTTGCTACACTTTTATCTCTTTGAAATGGAATTGGTGCTCTAGAAAAATACATAACATGATTGTCCTTATCCATCACCACTTTTACATTGTTTGAATTCTCAATATCTTCCCATTTAGTCATTGGATGTACCAAAGAAGCTAAATCAATTTTTCCGTTTATATCTTTTTTAAAAACCTCTATCAAATCAGCCAATGGCTCTTTTCTAGTAAAAGGCTCATCACCTTGTACGTTAACCACAATATCTGCATCAATTTCTTTTGCTGCTTCCGCTATCCTATCAGAGCCACAATCGTGTTCTGTTAAGCTCATAAAAACTTTACCTCCATTTTTCTCAACCGCTTCCTTAATAACTTCACTATCAGTTATCACATAAACTTCGTCAAATAATTTTGTGTTTTTTGTAGCTTCATAAGTTCTTATGATGACCGGTTTACCCGCCAAATCTTTTAATAATTTTCCTGGAAACCGAGAAGCTTCAAAACGAGCAGGAATCATTGCTATTACTTTCATAAAATGGAAATAGTTTCTTCAAGAAAAAAATATAATTTCTTAGATAATTCATATCAAAGATATTGAAAAAGACAGCATTCCAAATATTTTTTTTGAATTAAAAATTATCTCCAAATATGATTACTTTTCTTTTATGTTTATTTCTTTCATCTTTTAACAAAGTTTAACTCTATACTCTAATTATTTTACTACATTTGTTTTATAATGAAAGAAAACTTTTACATAGCAACAGCTACAATCAAGGTTTTATCCACATTAAAAGCAATTTTTAATATGGACAATTTTGCTATGTCAATGGTATACATAAAGCAACAAAAACAACATGCCCATAAAAGCCCTCATCATTATTTTAGAAAATAAAGAATACGAAACTAAATAATATCAAAGGTGCTTTTTTAACAAAAAGCACCTTTTTTTATATCCATTAATTAAATTAAAAAACAAGTATTATGAAAACAAACATTATGAAGAAAATCGCCAAGAACATTCAATTATTAGTCAACCAGATTATTATAGAATTAACATTTCTAAAACTTAAAGAACACATTCGCCCCATACATTTACATCATCGATAAAACACAAAGCACTATGAGAACAAACAGCTCCACTCCTATCAAAGAATACAGTTACACTGTAACTAAAAAAGACGTTAACGAAAATAAAGCATTGCTACCAAATGTATTATTCAATACCATGGAATCTACAGCAATGAAATCTTTAGTATCTATTAAAGATCATCTTAATGTTGATCAAAATTTATTCAAATTAAATCTTTTAAAAAATGCTTATTTAAAAGATCATTTAAAAATAACGCATAAAGTTCAAAAACTGAACAAAGAAGAAATCATACTCCACATATTTGTGTTTAAAGAACATAAAAAGGAACTAGAAATAATTTGTGACGCAACTTTTGGATATACATTCAAAGAAAATACAAATCTTAATCTAGCCTCTTAGATTTCACATAAAAACTTAGAGAGGGAGGTTTTTAAACCTCCCTCAAATTTAAATGTCTTGCAAAAAAGGAATGACTACCTTTGCAGCTTATAACATTATATGACATTTAAAGAAATTAACATTATTGCTCCCATCTTAAAAGCGTTGGAAGCACAAGGATACACACAACCAACACCAATACAAGAACAAGCAATACCTATTTTATTAAAAGGAACTGACTTATTAGGCTGTGCTCAAACAGGAACAGGTAAAACAGCAGCATTTGCGATACCTATTATTCAACAACTATTTTTAGATAAAAATACCCAACACGGAAGAAAAAAAATTAAAGCATTAATTGTTACTCCTACTAGGGAATTAGCTATTCAAATTGCTGATAATTTTACAGCTTACTCAAGGCATACTCATTTAAAAAATGCCGTTATTTTTGGAGGAGTAAAACAAGGAAAACAAACTGACACCCTAAAACAAGGTGTGGATATCTTAGTAGCAACTCCTGGAAGATTGCTAGATTTAATGCAACAAGGCTTTATAAACTTAAAGGATGTAGAATATTTTGTATTGGATGAAGCTGACCAAATGTTAGACATGGGCTTTATACATGATATTAAAAGACTTCTAACCAAGTTGCCTGTAAAAAGACAGTCGTTATTTTTCTCTGCCACCATGCCACAGACAATAGCAGATTTGTCACATACTATCTTAACTAATTACCTAAGAGTTTCTATTGAACCTAAACAAGCCACTGCTGAAAAAGTGGAGCAAGCTATTTATTTTGTTCAAAAATCAGATAAAATAAAACTGTTAACCGATTTATTAAATGAGCAACAAGATAAGTCTACCCTGGTTTTTTCTAGAACAAAACATGGTGCCGACAAAATTGTAAAAAAATTAGCACAACAAGGAATAAAATCTGCTGCCATACATGGAAACAAATCTCAAAATGCAAGACAAAAAGCTCTAGGTGCTTTTAAAAAAGGAGAATTAAATGTTCTTTTAGCTACGGATATTGCAGCTCGAGGAATTGATGTTTCTGAATTATCACTAGTCATTAATTTTGATTTACCAAATATTCCTGAAACGTATGTACATAGAATTGGTAGAACAGGGAGAGCAAAAGCAAGTGGTATTGCCATTTCATTTTGTGATGGTGAAGAAAGAGCTTATTTAAAAGACATAGAAAAGTTGATTGGCCAAAAAGTACCTGTAATCAAAGAACATGAGTATGTAGACAATTCTGTTCCCCAAGCTATGTCAAAACAAAAACAACAAGCAAAAAGAAAACCATCTCCTTTTAAAGGGAAACCTAAACAAAAAAGAAGAAGACCAAACACTAATAATCATTAGCTTTTTAATTAATTATTAATTCACTTTAATCATTCAGAAAAAAAGGTGAGTTTTTTTTCAATAATAATTGTTAAAAACTAGTGATATCTGTAGATAAAGGTTAAATTTGTTACTATTATTATTTAATTTATTATAAATGAGTACAGGTACAGTAAAATTTTTTAATGAAACTAAAGGATTTGGTTTCATAACAGAAGAAGGATCTAGTGAAGATCATTTCGTTCACATTTCAGGTTTAATCGATGAAATCCGTGAGGGTGACAAAGTAGAGTTTGAATTGAAAGAAGGTAAAAAAGGTATGAATGCAGTAAACGTAAAAGTTATCTAATTTTACTTTTTGTAAAAGCTACTTAAAACCTGTCTTTTTCGATGGGTTTTTTTTATGCCCTATAATTTCATTTTCTTAACCCTTTTTAAATGTAAATGATTAATAGGATTAATTCCTAAATTTTTTACATTCTTATGCATAAACCGAACCGCTACATCATAATACAAAGGAATTATAGGAGCTTCTTCTATAAGTAAGCTATCCATTCTTTGATAAATTAAATTTCTTTTTTTTCTATTCGTTGTTTTTATCGCTAGTTCATACAGCTTATCATACTTTTTATTACTAAAATGTGTGTAGTTTGGTCCGATTGGAGAAAAATAATTCTTACAAAAAATAAATAAATAATTTTCTGCATCAGGATAATCGGCAACCCAACTACCTCTATAAATACTTAGTTGTCCATTTTTTTTAGTTTGTCGTAAAGTTGAAGGAGGCATCACTTCAATTTTTACCTTTAATCCTATTTTGTCTAATTGTCGTTGAATATATTCACACAAATCTACATATTGACTATCTGTATTTATCGTAATTTCTGGATTTTCATCACCAGTTTCTATTTTGTATTCATTGACTAATAACTTAGCTTTTTCAGGTTGATAAGTATAACCTTTCGCATTATTGAAAGAAGGTAACCCTTTTGGAATAAATCCGTTAATTGCAGGAGTTCCAATACCGTTTCTTAAATACAAAATCATCTTTTCACGATCAAAACCGTAATTAATTGCCTGTCTAATTTTTTTTGAATGCAAACATTTTTCTACTTCAGTATCCAAATAAACACCTAAATATTCAGTATTTAAATAAGGACTCTTTAGCATTTCTATTTTTGATTGATATCTTTTTTGTAAGCCTCCTTCTTGTGTTAGCAAATCGTCTTTATACGAAACATCAATACTATTTAAAAAATCTGTTTTGCCCTGAATAAACTGTAAAAACTCACTCTGTTTGTCTGGTAAAAATGTAATTGCCACAGCTTCCATATAAGGCAATGAGCTACCATCTGTATCTTTTTCGTAATACAAGGTATTTTTTCGAAAGACTAATTTGGTGTTTTCAATCCATAACTTAAACGCAAAAGGTCCTGTACCAATAGGATTAGATCTAAAGTCATCACCAAAATAATCAATAGCTTCTTTCGGAACTACAGAACAATATTTCATACTTAAAATACTTAGAAAAGGTGGAAAAGCTTGTTTTAAGGTAATCCTAAAAGTACTATCATTTACAGCTTCAAAACTTTCTGTATAATTTAGTACCCATTTTCCTGGTGCAGCGACTTTAGGATCTAACAAACGATTTAAACTATAAACAAAATCTTTTGCTATTACCCTACGTGTCTTTTCTTTACCAAATAATTTATGCTGATGAAAGAATACGTCAGAACGTAAATGAAAAATATATTTCAACCCATCATCAGATATTTCCCATGATTTTGCTATATCTGGTAATACCTCTAACTGTTCATCTAACTGTACCAAACCACTAAACAATTGAGTGGTAGCCCAAATGGAGCGCATATCTTTAGAAAAAGCGGGATCTAGTGTGCTAATATTAGAATGCTCATTGTAACGAAAAACTTTAGACAAGTCCCTTTCCATCGTTTTTTTTGAACACGCAATGGTTAGGAAAACTAGCAGGATTACGTAAATATTTTTCTTCAACTTATCTCTCATTTTAAATTCGATAACCTCCAAATAACCAATCGATAATTCACTTTATATCAACCTAGTAAAGTTATAATTGATTTTTCATCTAACTAAAGTTCAACAAAAAACAAACACGAAAATAATCAGCAAAAAAAGAGAAATTCCTGTTTTAATCTTTAACTATATAACTTACTTTTGTATTCGCTAAAAATACAAGAATGAACTCACATAAAAAAGTAGCTTTTTATACCTTAGGATGTAAATTAAATTTTTCTGAAACTTCAACTATTGCTAGAAATTTTCAAAATGAAGGTTTTGATCGTGTGGAATTTGATGAAGTAGCTGATATTTATGTGATAAACACTTGTTCTGTAACAGATAATGCAGACAAACGTTTTAAAACTATTGTAAGAAATGCCTTGAAAAAAAATGAGGAAGCCTTTTTAATTGCGGTTGGTTGTTACGCACAATTAAAACCAGCAGAATTGGCAGCTGTTGATGGTGTAGATTTAGTATTGGGTGCTACTGAAAAATTTAAAGTCACGGACTATATCAACGATCTTTCAAAAAATGATATGGGAGAAGTTCATTCCTGCGAAATTTCTGAAGCCGACTTTTATGTGGGCTCTTACTCTATTGGTGACAGAACTCGTGCATTTTTAAAAGTTCAAGATGGATGTGATTATAAGTGCACCTACTGTACCATTCCTTTAGCAAGAGGAATTTCTAGGAGTGATACTTTGGAAAATGTTTTAAAAAACGCCAAAGAAATTTCTGAAAAAGGAATTCAAGAAATTGTGTTGACTGGGGTAAATATTGGTGACTATGGTAAAGGTGAATTTGGAAACAAAAAACACGAACATACTTTTTTTGAATTAGTACAAGCACTAGACAAAGTTGAAGGAATTAAAAGGTTAAGAATCTCATCTATTGAACCCAACCTTTTAAAAAGTGAAACTATTGATTTTGTAGCCAATTCAAAAATCTTTGTACCGCACTTCCATATACCCTTACAAAGCGGTAGCGATGCTTTGTTAAAACTCATGAAAAGACGATATATGCGTCAAGTTTATACAGATAGAGTTACAGCTATCAAAGAAAAAATGCCAAACGCTTGTATCGGTGTAGATGTAATTGTTGGTTTTCCTGGCGAAACAGATGAATTGTTTTTAGAAACTTATAATTATTTAAATGAACTAAACATTTCTTACCTGCACGTTTTTACTTATTCTGAAAGACCAAATACCGAGGCTGTTGAAATGGAAGGTGTTGTATCCCAAAAGGTTCGACAAAAGAGAAGTAAAATGCTACGTGGTTTGTCTGTAAAAAAACGTAGAGCATTTTATGAAAGTCAATTAGAAACTGAACACAGTGTTTTGTTTGAAAGCGAAAACAAAGAAGGTTATATTCATGGTTTTACGGAAAATTATGTAAAAGTAAAAACCCCATGGAACCCTGTTTTAGTGAATACTACTCATAGAATCCACCTAACAAAAATTGATGATGACGGACTTGTTCGTTTTAATTTTTTAGAGATCTAAACCAGAAAACCTAAGTAGTTTTTACCATTGCAAACACCAAACAAAGCTGTATCTTTAAAACATGAAAAAGCATTTGTATTTTGTTCCAGGGACTGCTGCTAGCCCTAAAATTTTTGAGCGATTACAATTGCCTGAAGAGCAATTTGAACTGCATTTTTTAGAGTGGTTTCTTCCTGAAACAAAAAAAGAATCAATAGAATCTTATGCAAAACGCATGTGTGATTTGATTCCACATAAAAATCCAATTTTAATAGGTGTTTCTTTTGGAGGAATACTAGTACAAGAAATGAGTAAAATTATACCTTGTGAAAAAGTTGTTATAATATCCTCTGTAAAAAACAAACATGAATTATCTACGAGATTAAAAATTGTGAAATTTTTAAAAGCCTATAAATTATTTCCTTCTAGTCACATTACGGGTATTGAAAATATTTTAGCCTCTGTTTTTGGAGCAAAAGCCAAGAAACGAATAAAAATGTATCAAACTTATTTATCTGTGCGCAACCCATTATTTTTAAACTGGGCCTTGCAACAAGCTATTGATTGGCCACAAGAAAAATCCTTAAAAGATATTCTTCATATACATGGAACAACTGATCCAATTTTTCCTATTAAATACATTAAAGATTGTATCGAAATAAAAAAAGGTTCGCATGTTATGATTATCACCAAAGCCAAGGAAATATCAAGTATTTTAGTTAAAAAACTTTTATAATCTCTATATTTTTGTAACTTTAAAACAAATTAGTTTTATCTACAAAATATACATAATTACATGTCAAAAATCACAAAAATAAGCTTTGTTATATGTTCGCTAGCAATAATGTCTGTATTTATATACAGCACCTCAGAAACGAACAAAAGAACCAGCGAAACTTATGTAATTAAAGCCTTAAAAATTCCGAATAATTTAAATTTTGCTGGTGAAGATATTCCTCTCAATTTAGAAGACATAAGAGAAAGAATTGATAGAGAATTTTTAGTAAATACGTATTGGCAATCCAATGCCTTATTACTAATAAAAAGAACTCATAAATATTTTCCTGTTATTGAGCCAATTTTGAAGAAAAATGGGATTCCTGATGATTTTAAATATTTAGCGGTTATAGAAAGTGGCTTGCAAAATGTGACTTCTCCTGCTGGTGCCAAAGGTTTTTGGCAACTAATGAAAGGCACTGCTAAAGAAGGTGGATTAGAAGTCAATAATAATATTGATGAACGTTATCATATAGAAAAATCTACACAAGCTGCTTGCGATTATTTAAAGCATTCTAAAGAATTATTTGGTAGTTGGACTTTAGCTGCCGCAGCCTATAATGCTGGAAACACAGGTGTTTTAAAGCAGCTAAAAAAACAAAAAGTAAATAACTATTACGATTTGTTACTAAGTGATGAAACCCAACGTTATTTACCTAGAATAATAGCTTTAAAAGAAATTTTAACACATGCAGAAAATTATGGGTTTATTTACGACAATGAAGATTTATATAATTTACCTGAAACAAAAAGTGTAAAAGTTGATACAGCTATTTCAAACATTGCCGACTTTGCTTTAAAGTTTAACACGAATTACAAAGAATTAAAAATTCACAATCCTTGGTTAAGAGAGAACAAGTTGAATAATAAGACTAGAGTTACTTATTTTATAAAAATTCCAAAATAACACTTTACCAATCTATTTAAAACCAAATTAAAAGGTGAATTTTTCTAGTAAAAATTCATCTTTTGTTTTTTTAAATTCTTTCATCATATCCTTTATTATTTCTTCAGAAGTTTCAATCGCATGAATCAATCCTGCTACTTGTCCAATTTCTAGAATTCCATCTACCAAATCACCTTCAAACATTCCTTTTTTTAAGCGTCTTTTCCCTATTAATATTTTTAAATCTTCAACTGTACCCTTGGCTTGACGGAGCGCTACAATTTCATCATACATTTCATTTTTAATCATACGCACAGGCGCAATTTCTTTCAAAGTAAGAATGGTATCTCCTTCTGAAGTAGCAATCACTCTCTTTTTAAAATCTATATGCGCTGAAGACTCAATGCTTGTCGCAAAACGACTCCCCACTTGTACTCCATCTGCTCCTAAACTCATAGCAGCCAACATTCCTCTACCTGTTGCTATACCACCTGCCGCCAGTAAAGGAATCTTTATTTTTTCCTTTACCATTGGTATCAAAGCCATGGTAGTAGTCTCTTCTCTTCCATTATGTCCACCTGCTTCAAAACCTTCTGCTACAACAGCATCTACACCTGCTTCTTGTGCCTTTAGAGCAAACTTTACACTGCTTACCACATGTACAACCGTAATTCCATTTTCCTTTAAATAGGAAGTCCATATCTTCGGGTTTCCTGCAGAAGTAAAAACAATTTTCACTCCTTCTTTAACAAGAATCTGCATTACTTCTTCAATATTCGGATACAGCATAGGAACATTTACTCCAAACGGTTTATCCGTAGCTTTTTTACACTTTTGAATGTGCTCTCTTAATACTTCTGGATACATAGATCCAGAGCCAATTAAGCCTAAGCCCCCTGCATTACTCACTGCAGCGGCTAACTTATAACCGCTAACCCACACCATACCTCCTTGGATGATAGGGTATTTTATATTAAATAATTTTGTAATAGAATTTACAGACATGAATTAAAATTATTTTTTCACAAACTTAAAAGCCTGTTCTCTTTTATTATTTTTTACGACAGCAAAATAGACTCCAGAATTAATATTTGACACATCGATTAAAGTATTTCCATTTACCTCTCTAATTTCCATTAATTGTTTTCCTGAAATATCGAAAATTTTCAAATTAAAAACCTCACTAAAATCCCATGACTTTATTTGAAAACTTGAAGTAACTAATGATGGAATTATTTGAATGGTTGATAATTTATTTGACTCAATAGATAAAGAACTGTAAATAGATTCAAAATCTGGGATACCATAGCCTCTTTGAGCTGTAGGATTATTATATATATCGGAAGACTGCTCTATCAACGTTTTTAATTGTTGTGCCGTCTTAGCCGGAAAGGCCTGCCATAAGCATGCGGACATACCTGCGATTATAGGTCCTGAAAAAGAAGTTCCATTTGAAATAGCAACATTACCTGCTCCATTAATTACATAAACACTTTGTCCTTGTGCCAAAACATTTGGCTTTACTCTATTATCTGCTGTAGGTCCATAAGAACTAAAGCTTGCTATATTTTCATTTCCGTCAACTGCTCCAATTGTCAATACAGACGGAGCATCAGCTGGAGCAGTAATGTAATGCCAGGCATCATTTCCTGAATTTCCAGCAGAGTTAACTAGCAGCATACCTCTAGAAGCTGCCAATTCAGCACCTCTACTAATATAAGTTGTTTGCCCATCCATATCCGCATAAGAATAATTGTAATTAGAATTATCAAATTCTGAATAACCTAAAGAAGTATTTATTATTGACACCCCCAAACTATCTGCACGTTCAGCAGCTTCTACCCACAAACTTTCTTCTAAAGGAGTTTCATTAAAATGATCTTCAGTAGAAAACAAATAAAATTGTGCATTCGGTGCTGTTCCAATAAATTCCGTATCCAAATATCCTGCAATAGTCGACAAAACCGACAATCCATGTGTATTTCCAGATTCTGCATAAATATCAGTACTGCGGGCTACAAAGCTATAGCCCCCAAGAATTTCTCCATTTGCTGTATTTCCATCATGTAAATTTGAAAAAGCATTTAAGGATTCTACCCCTTTAAAACCAGAATCTAAAATTGCAATTAACATCCCTTCACCTTTATATCCTATATTGTGCAAATAATTACCTTTCAACATTTCAATCTGATTAGCAGCCATTCCGTAACTCAAATCATTAGAAGCATATGTTTTCTCAAATTTATTTTGAAGACTTCTTTTAGTTGTGTTTGTAGATTTATTTAATGATGAACTTGCATATTGAATAGAATCTACCTCGCTTAAATTTTGTAACAAATCTATATGAGCCTTTGTTCCTTGTACGTGCAAAGCATTAAACCATTTGGAACGTGCTTTCACAGTAACCCCTGTACTATTCGCTACCGAAGTCACATAAGTAATTTCCAAAGGCACATCCTTTATATCTAAAGGAACTCCATGTAAATTTCTTCTATCTAAAGCTTTTTGTGTTAGCATCGTTAATGGACTGCTTAGAAAGGTAGCAGCATTTGGCTTGTCTTTAAAATACACCCAAGCATCTTCCGTCTGACCAAATAGAAAAGTCTGAAATACAAGAAACACTAAAAATCCTAGTTTGTTTTTCATGATTTAACGAATTTACACAAATTATCACCTTTACTAAATAAAAAAGCGAATGAAGATATTTTCATTCGCTTTAATTTTATGATAAAAACTAATTATTTCAATTTTTTAGCATTTTTTACTTTTTGTTTCATCAAGGCAATAGCAACCACTTCACTCATTTCAGTTACATAGTGAAACTTCAATCCTTTTACATAGGATTCTTTAATTTCATCAATATCTCTTTTATTTTCAGCACAAAGAATAATTTCCTTAATATTAGCTCTCTTAGCAGCCAATATTTTTTCTTTTATTCCTCCAACTGGTAAAACTTTACCACGTAAAGTAATTTCACCAGTCATTGCCAAATTAGATTTCACCTTGCGCTGCGTCAACACTGAAATCAAAGAAGTTAGCATAGTAATACCTGCACTTGGTCCATCTTTAGGAGTTGCTCCTTCAGGCACATGAATATGAATTTTATAATCGTCTAAAATTTGCTGATCAATTCCAAATTCTTCAATATTTGCTTTGATATATTCTAAAGCAATGGTTGCAGATTCTTTCATTACTTTTCCTAAATTTCCCGTAATAGAAAGTTCTCCTTTTCCTTTGGATAAAATAGATTCAATAAATAAAATATCACCACCAACACTTGTCCATGCCAAACCTGTAACTACTCCAGCAACATTATTATTTTCGTATTTATCTCTATTCAATCTAGCAGCGCCAAGAACGGTAACAATGTCATCATTGTTTAACTTAACATTATACTCTTCTTCCATAGCAATTGATTTAGCTGCATAACGAACTACTTTCGCAATTTGTTTTTCTAAACCTCTCACTCCAGATTCACGAGTATAACCCGTTACTATTTTTTCTAATTGCGCCTTCCCAACTTTTAAGTGCTCAGAAGTTAAACCATGCTCTTTTAATTGTTTTGGTAACAAATGTTTTTTGGCAATTTCAACTTTTTCTTCAATGGTATAACCACTTACATTAATAAGTTCCATACGATCTCTTAAAGCCCATGGCACTTCGCCAATATTATTTGCTGTAGCAATAAACAATACCTTTGATAAGTCGTAACCTACTTCTAAATAATTGTCGTAAAATGCTGTGTTTTGCTCAGGATCTAAAACCTCTAGCATTGCTGCCGAAGGATCTCCACTATGATTGTTAACCAATTTATCTATTTCATCTAAAACAAATACAGGATTAGACGTTTTTGCCTTTTTCATGTTTTGAATTAAACGACCCGGCATTGCTCCTATATAAGTTTTACGATGTCCTCTAATTTCAGATTCATCACGCAAACCACCTAAGGACATACGAATATATTTACGTCCTAATGCCTCAGCTACCGACTTACCCAATGATGTTTTTCCAACACCTGGAGGGCCATACAAACAAATTATTGGCGATTTCATATCCCCTTTTAATTTTAAAACAGCCAAATGCTCAATAATTCTTTCCTTCACTTTTTCCAATCCAAAGTGATCTCTATTTAATATTTTTTGAGCTCTTTTTAAATCGAATTTATCTTTTGAATATTCATTCCAAGGTAAATCTAATAAAAGTTCTAAATAATTCCTTTGAACAGAATAATCAGGCATTTGAGGGCTCATTCTTTGTAAACGTCCCATTTCTTTATCAAAACGCTCTCCAACCTCTTTAGACCATTTCTTTATTTTTGCCTTTTTCTTTAATTCATTTAATTCCTCATCATTAGAAACTCCACCAAGTTCTTCTTGTATTGTTTTTAATTGCTGATTTAAATAATATTCACGTTGTTGTTGATCCATATCAACACGTGTTTTAGATTGAATATCATTTCTTAAAGCCAAACGTTGTAATTCAACATTTAACTCTTTTAAAGTCATGATTGCTCTTTCTTTTAAGCTGTTTTTTTCTAAAAGAATTTGTTTCTTTTTAACACTCAAATTCATGTTAGAAGAAATAAAATTCACTAAAAAAGATTGACTTTGAATATTTTTAATGGCAAACCCTGCTTCAGAAGGCAAATTCGGATTTTCCTTTACCACCTCTAATGCAGATTCTGTAACAGAAGCCATAATTTCTTTAAACTCTTCTGTATCTTCAACAAAAGTATCTTCTAAAAACTCTTGTGTAGTTGCTTTTAAATACGGCTCTTCTTGAAGTACCTCTTTAATTTGAAAACGTTTTTTTCCTTGAATAATAACCGTAGTATTCCCATCAGGCATTGTTAATACACGTAAAATTTGTGCCACTACTCCTGTTTTATGAATATCATTTGCAGTAGGTGTTTCAATAGAAGGATCTTTTTGAGAAACTACCCCCAAAATTTTATCACCTTTATTTACATCTTTTATCAATTGAATTGATTGATCTCTACCTGCTGTAATTGGAATTACCACACCCGGAAAAAGCACCGTGTTTCTTAAAGGCAAAATTGGTAAAACTTCTGGAACCACTTCATTATTTATTTCTTCTTCATCTTCTGCAGTTAGCAAAGGGATTAACTCTGAATCTTCATCTAGCATATTCTGAAGCGACAAACTGTCTATTTTTATTATTTTTGAATTACTCATCTCTTTCGTTTTCTGTCATTATGACATTTAATTCCTATTTTATTTTTAAAATCAAAATTCAGAAAAACTAAAACTAATTGATTTTAAGAATGTTATGTTATTCTAAATAACTTTCCATAATGTATAAGTCAATTCTTATGCCAAGACAATAAAGTCAGGTTCTAAACAAAAAAATCATTTAAATTATTTCTAAACAAATTAAACACCCTAATAAAAACTAAATATTATTCTTTAACCATATCTAAAAAAGGCTTATGTTTATAATCTTAGATTTTCTAAAAAACACAAAGTGAAATTATGAAAGACGCAAAACTTGCAGTATTAATAGATGCTGACAACGTACCTTATAAAAACATCAAAGAAATGCTTGATGAGATTGCCAAATATGGAAACCCAACAATTAAACGAATTTATGCAGATTGGACAAAGCCTAATGCTTCTGGATGGAAAGGAGTATTACTAGAAAATGCCATCACTCCTATTCAACAATACAGTTACACCACAGGTAAAAATTCTAGCGATAGTGCGCTTATTATTGATGCAATGGATTTGCTTTATTCTGAAAAAGTAGATGGGTTTTGTATTGTTTCTAGCGATAGTGACTTTACTAGATTGGCTACTCGTTTACGTGAAGCAGCTATGTTTGTAATAGGAATTGGAGAGAAGAAAACTCCCAAACCCTTTATTACAGCTTGTGACAAATTTATATACATTGAAATTCTAAAAAAGGAACAAGAACAAGAAACAGTTGAGAAACAAGCAAAACCCAAAAAAGAAGTTCCTTCTGTTAGTAAAGTCGACAGAAAATTAATTAATTTAATTAGAAATAGTATTGATGAAATTTCAGATGATAGTGGCTGGGCTTTTTTAGGATCACTAGGAAGTTTTATTATTAAGAAAAAAACTGATTTTGATCCTAGAAATTATGGGTATCAAAAATTATATCCTTTGATTAAAAATCTTGGAGAATTTGAAATTGAAGAAAAACAAACTGGAGAAAACAACATTAAACATATTTATATAAAAAATAAATAACCTATCTAAATGAAATGTTCTGTATTTATTGCCACAAGTGTTGATGGTTTTATGGCGACTTGAAAATAATTGTTTTAAGCAATACGCTAAAAGAAGTGCCTAAAAACTAAAAAAACAAAGTAGAAATGTATTCAGTAGACATACTAAGTCTCATTGCAAATCTTACTAAAAAAGGTTTCAAACACGCATATATTGACGGAGGAACAACAATTCAAAACTTTATCAACCTAAAATTAATTAACGAAATTACTATTACCAAAGCTCCAGTGCTCTTGGGTGAAGGAATTTCGTTGTTCGGAAAGACTTCAAAAAACATTAAACTTAAACATGCAAAAGCCATCGCTTTTCCAAACGACTTTGTTCAAGTAAATTACACTGTAGATTATTTAAAATAACAAATAAAATATGACAAGAAACCAAGCTATTATATTACTCCACTTATGCGTAATTTGTTGGGGTTTTACAGCCGTTTTAGGAAAACTAATTTCCTATGATTCAATTTCATTAGTTTGGTGGAGATTAATTATCGTAAATATCAGTTTCTTGATTTATTTACTAATAAAAAGGAAGAAACTAATTCTTAACAAATCTATTTTTCTCAAAATAGCAGGTGTTGGTAGTATTGTTGGAATTCATTGGCTCTGTTTTTTTGGTGGTATTAAAGTAGCCAATATTTCTATTACCATGATTTCTTTTTCTACGGGTACTTTTTTTACTTCTTTAATAGAACCTTGGATTTACAAAAGAAAAATTAATCGTAATGAAGTCGTTATTGGAATTCTTATCATAGCTATTATAAGTATTATTGGTGTTAGCGAATTTGAAAACTCTAAGAACCCTATTGCCGGAATTTTATTAGGATCATTAGCTGCATTAACAGCAGCTTTCTTTTCAACTATTAATGGTAAATTAATTCTAAAATCAAATGCATTTACCATTTCTTTTGTTGAACTTTTTTTTGCACTAGTTTTAATTACGATTGGTCTATTTTCGTTTTTTGAAATACCTAAAAACCTATTCACTCCTTCCAACAAAGACATGTTTTACTTAATCATACTAGGAGTTGCGTGTACCTCTTTTCCTTTTATAGCAAGTGTAGAAATACTAAAAAAACTAAGTCCTTTCTCTGTTAATTTGGCCTTAAACCTAGAAATTGTATATGCTATTATTTTAGGTTATATACTATTTGGAGAACAAGAACAAATGACCTTTACTTTCTATATCTGTTCTATCTTGATATTGATTCTTATCGTGATTAACGAGATTTTAAAAAGAAGAAAACAAAAAATTAGAAGAATAAATTAGTCTTATAAACAAGTAACACCACAACAAGAAACTAATTATTTCTTTTAAATAATTATTCCTACAACTCGTCTATAAGTTTAAACCTAAAACTTAATTTTTTACCGTTTCGCTCTACCAACAAAGTAACCCACTTGTTTTTTTTAGTAAAAAAAAGGTCACTAATCTCATCAAAAGTCATTTTATAACTTGAAGTATGATTTACTTTTAATAGCACATCTCCTACTTGTATACCTACTAAGTCTCCAGGAGATTTTTTTCTAACATTAGCAATAACATAAGAAGGTTTTAAAGAAAAACTAAAATCATTCGTTAATTTTAATTTTTCTTCCATGCTATCAACAACAAAAGAATTTCCCTGAGTTTCAACTACTAAAATATTTCCGTTGTAGTTAATTTCAAGCCCACTCATGTTGTAGGTGAATTTATCTTTAAAATGACTATTTTTTTTCAAAGTAATTTCTTTGTTCCCATAATCAAACCATGCTATAAAGCGACGTAACATACCATTTCCTATAGAACCATTTCTATCTTTTATCCTTCGAGCAAGTACTGTAGTTTCCGTATTTAAAAAAGAAACGATGGGCTTTTCAAATATAAAATCACCCAAAACAAATTCTTCAATTTTATTTTTCATTCCAAAAATACTTCCTGAGATCCCTTCTCCTAAAAAATCTTCAAAATATTTCCCTCTTGGTACTAAATTTTCAGAAGTATCTTCAAAGAGCCAGATAGAATCACTCCCTCCTGTATCGATTAAAAGTTTTACCGGAATTTTTTCAACCAAACTATCCTTAATTTTTACATGCCCTGTTATATAAGGTTTGTATTTATGAAACTGAAGAGGAAATGTATGGTAAGTCTTTCTGGTTTTCTTTTTAAAATACTTTGGATCGTAAACTGTAATTTTTTTACTCTTGAAATTAATTTTCACAATAAAATTCTTAAAAAACTCATAACCGATCATTCCATCAATTGTCATTCCCATTTTCGCAGAAAAATTAACATGCTCATCTAAAATAATTAACATTTTCTGCTTTGTTGCTTTAATATTCTGTAATCGAAACGTATTATCTATCGTCACAATAGCATCCATTGTAGGTCCATTACCAAAACCATTTAATTTTACAGTTCTTAGCTTTACAAAAGAGCTATCTATTTTACTTTTAGCTTTAAATAATATATTTGAACTCAATCCTGTATCTAAAATAAACGACCCCTTTTCTCCATTTACCTCCAATGGAATAATAATTAAATTGTTGATTGATTTAAATGAAAAAGTGTGCTTTTTTTTATGATGCAACAAATAAAAATCGCCTTGTGAGAAACAAGAAAAGAAAACAAAAAGAAAGAAAACAGAAATGTGATTTTTCAACAAAACTTTAATTTTTTTTCTAAGTTACAAAAGAATTTCAGGTTCTTCTTTTTTAATAACAAAAAAACTAGACTTTTAGCAGATTAATCTTAAATTTGTTGGCTTTGTTCAGAAGAGCAATATCAACAAGTTAAAAGTAAATTTACGCATGCCTAAAATATCACAAAAAGGGTTTTTGACTCCTGAATCACCTATACGAAAATTAGTTCCTTTCGCAGAAGCTGCAAAAAAAATAGGTACCCATATTTACCATTTAAATATCGGACAGCCAGACATCAAAACTCCTCAAGTTGCCTTAGATGCTGTAAAAAATAACGATGTAGAAATTCTTAGCTATTCTACTTCTAACGGTTCTGAATCGTATAGAGAAAAACTAACAAGTTACTACAGAGGAAACAATATAAATGTTGACAAGGATGATATATTAGTTACTACCGGAGCCTCAGAAGCATTATTATTTACCATAGCCTGCATTACAGACCCACATGATGAAATAATAATTCCTGAGCCATTTTACGCCAACTACAATAGTTTTGCCATTGCAGAAGGTGTAAATGTAATACCTATTACTACCACTATTGAGGAAGAATTTGCTTTGCCTAAAATTTCTGATTTTGAAAAAGTAATTACAAGTAAAACAAAAGCCATTTTAATATGCAACCCTGGAAATCCAACGGGTGTAGTATATTCAAAAGAAGACATTGTTCATTTAAAAGAATTAGCTATCAAACACGACTTGTTCTTAATTGCTGATGAAGTATACAGAGAATTTGTTTATGATGGAGAAGTACATTACTCTATTTTAAGTGAAGATGGCATTGATGAACACGCAATCATGATTGATTCTATTTCAAAAAGATACAGTATGTGCGGTGCAAGAATTGGATGCGTGGTATCAAAAAACAAAAACTTACTGTTTACCATTATGAAAATGGCACAGTCTAGATTAAGTCCACCTACTTATGCACAAATTGCAGCTGAAGCAGCTTTAGAAACTCCTACTAGTTATTTTGAAGATGTTGTAAAAGAATATACAACTCGTAGAGATGTACTGTACAAAGCTTTGAGTCAAATTAAAGGTGTAACCGTATTTAAACCCAAAGGCGCATTTTATTGTATAGCCTCTTTACCAGTAGATGATACAGATAAATTTGCCCAATGGATGTTAGAGAAATTTAGCGACAATGGAGAAACCGTAATGGTAGCACCTGCAAGTGGATTTTACACCTCTGAGCATATTGGTAAAAATCAAATTCGCATTGCGTATGTATTAAACCAAAAAGACTTAATTAGGTCTGTAGAAATATTAAAAAAAGGATTAGCGGTTTATTTATCTAAATAAAATTGATTAATATTCGATACTAAAAAAGTAAATAAATGAAAATACTAGTTATTGGAGGTGGTAATATGGGATTTACCTATGCCAAATCTATTTTAGATTCGGGAGCAATAGTAGATAGTGAAATTTTAATTTTAGAGACTTATCCTCCAAGAATTGAAGAATTGAAAACTTTCAAAGGTTTTGAAATTCACAGTTCTACATCTTGTGTGTCTAACGCTGATATTATTCTATTAGCCACAAAACCACAACACTGCATAGAACTATTCAAAGAAATTAAACCTTTGGTTACAAAAAATCAATTGTATATATCAATTATGGCTGGTGTTACCATTGATACTATTCAAGAAAATTTAGGAACAAAAAAAGTTGCAAGAGCCATGCCAAATCTTCCTGCTCAGTTAGGAAAAGGAATGACCGCATTCACTGGTGCAAAAGAGCTGTCTCAAAGCGAAATTGACACCGTACAACAATTATTGGCAACTACTGGAAAATCATTATTTGTAGCAACAGAACCTTTTATTGACGCAGCTACCGGAATTTCGGGTAGTGGTCCTGCTTATGTATTTTATTTCATGCAAGCCATGGTAGAAGCTGCTGAAAAAATGGGCTTTAATGCTACCGAAGCTAAATTATTAGTAAGTCAAACTTTTGATGGTGCTGTTGCCCAATTCAAACAATCTGACGACACTTTAACTACTTGGATGAATAGAGTCGCTTCTAAAGGAGGGACAACAAGAGCTGCCTTAGATTCTTTTGACCACAATAATGTAAATCAATGGATACAAGTTGGTGCCTTTGCAGCCTTAAACAGAGCTGTAGAATTAGGTGAAAAATAAATATTATAAATAACATTTTATGAACTTCCAATACAACGTTTCTTTAAAAACATTCAATACTTTTGGAATTGATGTATTGGCTAAAAAATACATTTCTGTTACTTCTACTAAAGAATTAAAAGAAGTTTTAGCTACAGAAAAAAACGTATTCGTATTAAGCGGAGGTAGTAACTTATTACTAACCAAAAACATAACCCCTTTAGTAATTCATTTAAACACCTCTGGCAAACAAATAGATTTTATTTCTGACGAAGAGGTATTGGTAAAAGTTTCAGCTGGTGAAAATTGGCACGAATTTGTTTTATGGTGCGTAGATCAAAATTTTGGTGGATTGGAAAATTTGTCGTTAATCCCCGGAAATGTAGGTACCTGCCCTATTCAAAATATTGGAGCATATGGTGTTGAAGTAAAAGATACTATAACCGAAGTAGAAGCTGTTGAAATTAGCACAGGAATTACAAAAATATTTAGCAATAAAGATTGTGCTTTTGGATATAGAAATTCTATTTTCAAAAATAATTTAAAAGGAAAATACATCCTAACTGCAGTCACATTTAAACTGACTAGAAAAAATCACCAACTACACTCTTCTTATGGAGCTATTCAAGATAAACTAGCAGAAAATTTAATTTCAACTCCAACGATAAAAGACATTAGTAATGCTGTAATTGCAATAAGAAACAGCAAACTTCCAAACCCCGATGAAATTGGAAATAGTGGAAGCTTTTTTAAAAACCCTGTTATTTCAACAGAGCAGTTTAAAAAAATTCAGGAAAACCATAAAAACATTCCACATTATATAGTTTCTGAAACCGAAACAAAAGTTCCTGCTGGTTGGTTAATTGAACAGTGCGGATTCAAAGGAAAACGTATTGGAAACACAGGGTCACACAGTCAACAAGCTCTAGTATTAGTCAATTACGGAAATGCTACTGGTAAAGAAGTTCATGAGTTAGCACAACAAATACAGCAAACAGTTGCAAATAAATTCGGAATTAATTTAGAAATTGAAGTAAACGTTATTTAAAACACCCTTCATGCCACAAATACATTCAAGAAAAAAAATTCTGATTATTGGCGGAGGACCTGCTGGAATGACAGCAGCTATAGAATTAAGTAAAAAACATGAAGTCCATTTATTTGAAAAAGGAAAAACTCTAGGAAGAAAATTTCTAGTGGCTGGAAAAGGAGGTTTTAACTTAAGCAATAGTGCAACTGAAAAATCTTTGTATGAGAAATATAGTCCACAAAATTTTTTAGAACCCATCTTAAAAAAATTTGATAGCCAAGCAACAATCAACTGGCTTAAAAATTTAGGAATTATAACCTATACAGGAACTAGTGGAAGAGTATTTCCTGAAAAAGGAATAAAACCCATTGAAGTATTAAATGCTTTGAAAAATAAAATGATTGAACAAGGTGTTCACTTCCATTTTGAGCATGAGTTTGTAGACTTTAACACAACGAAAGTAGATTTTATTTCAAAAAAAGAAAAAATCTCTATAAAATATGATTACTGTATTTTTGCTTTAGGAGGAGCTTCCTGGCCAGTAACAGGCTCTAAAGGAGATTGGCTCAAAGCATTCGAGAAAAATAATATCAAAACAAAACCTTTTGAAGCATCCAATTGTGGAATTATATGCAATCACTTTCCTAAGGAGTTTTTAACGAGTTTTGAAGGCTTGCCCTTAAAAAACATTAGTGTTAGCTGTAATAGTAAAAAAATTAAAGGAGAAGCTCTTATTACCAATTATGGATTTGAAGGGAATGGTATTTACCCTATTGCTTCCGAAGTAAGAAAAAACTTACATTCAAATTCTTGTACTTCTATTTTTATCGATTTAAAACCTTTTAACACCGAAGTAGAATTACTCAAAAAAATTAGACCAACAAGTAAACCTAAAAACTACAAATACCTATTCAACCTGAATAAATTACAATTGGCACTTATTAAAAACTTTAGTGATAAGGAAACCTATTTGACCCCAAGTAGTTTTGTAAAAAAAATAAAACGACTAGAAATTCCCATTACAGGATTACGTCCAATAGAAGAAGCTATTTCTACCGTTGGAGGCATAGCCGTTGAGGAACTTAACTTTGATTTATCACTAAAAAAAACACCCAATATCTATGTTGCTGGGGAAATGTTTGATTGGGACACACAAACAGGTGGATTTTTACTGCAGGCTTGTTTTGCTACTGGCTTTTATGCCGCAAAAAGTATTCTAGAAAAATAGACCAACTATATATTTCTTGAATGCAACTTCTTTTCCATAGGTTAAATACTAAAACCAATAAACACGACTGTTCTGAAAAGAAAAACATGACAATAATCATATTTTTTGCCGAAAAACAGCAATTTTGACAAAATTATGTTGTAAATTTATATACAAGATTTTAAACATAAATATTGTATAAGCAATTGATAGGCGAAAGATTCTATTTCCCCCAAATAAATTTATCTTCCATTTCTCAGAAAAAACCTATCAATTCTTATACATATTTTTATAAGGCATCAATATTTAATAAAAATCTTAAGACATATAACTCATAAGAATTCTCGAAATAAACCTGGTGGATTTGTAGATAAACTTGTTTTACTACAATCAATTCCACAACCAGAAAACAAACCAAATATTAATATACCTTCTTATAATTTAGCAGCTTATCACTCTACAGTTAAACACTTATATAAATTTGTTGTATCAAAAATTTATTTTTTAATACTTTATTTCCTCACTAAGCCTACATTTGGGCTAAAACAAATGAAGTATCACATTTACAATTATTTCAAAAAAATGATAAAAATCAATGTTTTAATTTTCTTTATTGAATAATTTTGCAAAAGTTATTTCTAACAAATATTATATCCTATAAGTAGTGACAGGTAGGCGATTAAATTTTACCCCAAAAAAAATATTTTCGCTTCGCAGACAAATACTGCAAAGCCTGTCAATACTTATATTTTTTCTTTAATGTTATAGTAATTATTCTAAAACCAAATCAGCTTATAGATAACTCAAATAAAAATCCCCAACAAAATATATTGTTGAGGATTATTTTAACACCCAAAAAGGTGCTTATTTGTTTTTAATAAACTTTATAGAAGTCTAATTATTTCCTAATATAATTGGTAAACCATCTTTTCCAGAACCTAAAACAATTACCTTAGAATTTGGAGATTTAGCTAACTCTAAAGTAGCATCAATACCTTTTTCTTTTAAGATATTAGTTGTTAAGGAGGCGTTCAAAATTCTATTGGCAGCAGCTTTACCTTCTGCATCAATTCTTTGGCGTTCAGCTTCCTTTTGTGCTTTTTGAATTGTAAACTCATATTCCAAAAACTCTTGCTCTTGCTTTAATTTCTTTTCAATTGCCGTTTTAATTGTAGGAGGTAAAGTTACATCTCTTACCAATACTTCATTCAACTGAACATATTGCTTATCTAAAATTATTTTAGTTTCCTCAAAAATTTCTTTCTGAATAGCATCTCTTTTACTAGAATAAATTTGCTCAGGAGTATAACGTCCTACAACGCTTCTAGCTGCAGATCTAATAGAAGGCTTAATTACTCTTTCTAAATAATTTTGCCCCTTTTTCTGATGCAATAGACCAATTTGTTCTGCATCTGGTTGATACCAAGCTGTTACTTCTAAAAGAATATCTAGTCCATTAGAAGACAATACTTTCATTTTTTCTAATAATTCTTGCTGACGTACTTCGTAAACAATTACTTTATTCCAAGGTGCCACTAAATGAAACCCCTCACCTAAAGCTGGTTCATCTGTTACAACCCCTCCATCAAAAGTTTTATATAACACTCCAGCTTCACCAGAACCAATTGTTACCGTTGCTTTAGAGAAAAATACAACAGCTAATACAGCTACTATTATAAACATTGCTCCCCCTTTAGGGAATCTAAAATCTATTTGTCCATTACTCATCGTTATCTATTTTTAAATATTACTCAAATGTACTAATTAGTTATCCGATTCATTAAGAACCTCAAAAGAAGTTTTAGATAATTTTATCTTTTTTTGTAATCGAGTGTGATTATCAGCTCCAGGAATAAAACAGCAACCTGCTTTTTCACAATCATAAATTAATTCCACAGCAAAACATGTAAAATCACCTTCTTTTATTTCAGAATAAACAATCAACTCCAAATTATCAAATTTAGGCCAACCACCATCAGGACAAAAGTCAGAAACTTTAAATTTTTTGATATTCTCTAAAACTCTTTGTTTTAAAGTTGAAACCTCCATTAATTATTAAAATGATATAAAAATATGATATCTGCCTTTACAGCTGGTTTTCTTTGTCCTTCTATTTCTATACTAATATCTAAAACAGCCTTAGAAGTACCTCTCAAATTTACAATCGATTTTAAAGAAGCTTTTAACCTTAATTTACTATCAACCAAAACAGGAGAAATAAATTTCAAGTTTTCAATTCCATAATTAACCATCATTTTGTTATTTCTAACCTCTACTATTTGACCCCATAAATAAGGTAAAACAGATAAGGTTAAATAACCATGAGCTATGGTAGTTTTATAAGGACTTTCTTTTTCTGCCTTCTCCTGATCTAAATGAATCCATTGATGATCTAATGTAGCATCCGCAAATTTATTAATTTGATCTTGTGTGATTTGTAGGTACTCAGAAACACCTAATTCTTTTCCTTCATAAGTTTTGTACTCTTCAAAACTATTGATAATAACTGCAGCCATATACTTTTCTTTTAATAAGATGCCTCCAAAAGCTCTATACTTCCTTCTGGAGAAATTGTTAATTTTTCTTCATTTGCAGCCAACAAAACAGTTTCTCCTCTTTTAATAGAAACCTCATGAGAAGCAGATTTTAAAATCCCCTTTCCTGAAGTACAGATAAATATTTTAAAAGAGTCATTCTCTTCATAATTTATCTTCAACTCCTTGCTAGCGCTAATATAATTTGTTTTAAAATAAGGAGTATCAATCATTAAATTTGATTGATTTTCCTTTTTATCATAAGTTGTTTCGTAATTATCAACCAAAGAAAAATCAATTGCATCAATAGATTGCCCTACATGCAATTCTCTTTTCTTTCCAGTTTTACTATCCACTCTATCATAATCATAAACTCGGTAAGTAACATCAGAAGTTTGTTGAATCTCTGCCAACATAATACCTTGCCCAATAGCATGAACTCTACCTGCAGGTAGATAATACAACTCTCCTTTATTTACAGTAAAGGTATTCAACACAGACATTAAGTCCCCCTTTTCTACATGGTCTATATATTTTTTCTTATCCAACTCCTCTTTAAAACCAATAAGTAAATCGGCTTTATCATCGGCATCCATAATAAACCACATTTCATTTTTACCAAGACTGTTGTGTCTTTCTTTTGCCAAAATATCATCTGGATGTACCTGAACAGATAAAGGGGTCTTAGCATCAATAAATTTAATAAGAATAGGAAATTCATTTCCATATTCTTGATAACATTTATCTCCTACCAATTCACTTCCAAAAAGATTAATTAAAGCTGGTAATGTTTTTCCTTTGAAATTACCATCAGAAACAATTGTTTGATTTCCTTTTACTCCAGAAATCTCCCAACTCTCACCAATATTAGATTCTGTATAAGATTTCCCTAATACATTTTTCAGTTTTTCTCCACCCCAAATTCTATATTGAAAAATGGGATCAAATTTTAAAATACCTATGTTATTTTTCATAAAAATTTAATTTAAAAGAAACAGGAATATAAAACTTACTTTAACAACAACACACAATCCTTAAGCAGTAATCATTCCTCCATCAACATTTAACGTTTGACCAGTAATATAAGCAGACATATCAGAAGCTAAAAACACACAGGCATTTGCAATATCTTCAGGTTGACCACCTCTTTTTAAAGGAATAGCTTGTCTCCAACCATCAACAACTTTTTCATCTAATTTAGCCGTCATTTCAGTTTCAATAAATCCTGGAGCAATGGCATTGCATCGGATATTACGAGAACCTAGTTCTAATGCTACTGATTTAGTAAAACCTAACATACCTGCTTTAGATGCTGCGTAATTCGTTTGCCCTGCATTCCCTTGTACTCCCACAACAGAACTCATGTTAATAATAGATCCCGAACGTTGCTTCATCATTGGACGAATAACCGCCTTTGTTAAATTGAAAACTGATTTTAAATTTACTTCAATTACCGAATCAAAATCTTCCTCACTAATTCTCATCAGTAAATTATCTTTTGTTATTCCAGCATTGTTAATCAACACATCTATTGATCCAAATTCTTTCAATACATCAGCTGCTAACTGTTGTGCCGCATCAAAATTTGCAGCATTTGATTGATATCCTTTCGCTTTTACTCCAAAAGCTGCTAATTCATTTTCTAAGGCTTGTGCTGCCTCTACTGAAGAGCTATAAGTAAATGCAACGTTTGCACCTTGTTTTGCAAATACCTCAGCAATTCCTTTTCCAATTCCTCTAGTTGCTCCTGTAATTAATGCTGTTTTATTTTCTAAAAGTCCCATTCTATAATATTTAATTTTTAAAAGTCTAATTTATGTTTTTTTTTACACAAAAAGCTCCCTTAATAAAATTAAGGAAGCTTTCAATATAATTTTTTTTTATTTATTTTAAAACAGCGGCAACCATTTCTCCAATTTTAGCAGGAGAATCTACAACATGAATACCATTTTCTCTTAAAATTGCCATTTTTGCTTGTGCAGTATCATCTGCTCCACCAACAATAGCACCAGCATGCCCCATTGTTCTACCAGCAGGTGCTGTTTGACCAGCTATAAAACCAACAACTGGCTTTCTATTTCCATCAGCTTTGATCCATTTTGCAGCATCTGCCTCTAATTGACCTCCTATTTCACCAATCATAACAATTGCTTCAGTTTCATCATCATTCATCAACAACTCTACAGCATCTTTAGTAGTGGTTCCAATAATTGGATCACCACCAATTCCAATAGCAGTTGTAATTCCAAAACCTTGTTTCACAACCTGATCAGCAGCTTCATAAGTTAAAGTACCTGATTTAGAAACAATCCCTACTTTTCCTTTTTTAAAGATAAAACCTGGCATAATACCAACTTTAGCCTCATCTGGAGTAATTACCCCAGGACAGTTAGGTCCAATTAAACGAGATTCTTTTCCTTCTAAGTAAGCTTTTACTTTTACCATATCAGCTGTAGGAATTCCTTCAGTGATACAAATAATTACTTTAATACCAGCTTCAGCAGCTTCCATAATGGCATCTGCACCAAATGCAGGCGGTACAAAAATTAATGTTGTATCAGCCCCTGCTTTTTCAACAGCATCTGCTACCGTATTAAACACTGGTTTCCCTAAATGCTCCTGTCCTCCTTTTCCTGGAGTAACACCACCAACAACATTGGTTCCATAATCAATCATTTGACCAGCATGGAAGGTTCCTTCCTTACCTGTAAAACCTTGTACAATAATTTTTGAATCTTTATTTACTAAAACGCTCATCTTATCAATGTAATTAACTTATTATTATTTTTTGGAATGAACAAAAGTATACATATTATTTTAGAAAAATATATTACTGTTTAAGTTTTTATCTATTGATAAAAAAACTGCTCATTTTAAGTGCTTTTCCTACAATTAATCTATTGTATTTATTATTTACGAAAAACTTTGATTTATCATCGTACTTAATCTTCGCTTGTAATCTTCTTCTAACCACTGCACATAGTTTTTAGTGCTTTTTATAATACAATAAGAATATTTCTTAATTCTATCTGAAATATCATCATGCAGCAATCTGGATAAAATTCTTGCATCAAAAACATCTTCACTATTTTCTACACATAATTTACAGTGCTGCTCAATAGATTTATCTAAAACAATTTTTGATTTTAAATTTTGTTTTATCGCTTTATCGTATTCTGCTTTTACATCAAAAGAAAAATCTGTTGAGTTTGGAAATTCTGCAAGAACCTCTGGCGGTAATTGATATGAAAACTGACGTTCAATATCTTCATCAGAGATTAAATTATCCAAGTAATACATTGGAGAATTAAATATTTTCTGCCAATTCAGAGGAGTTCCCCACAGACCAAAGCGTGCTGCATTATTCCCCAAATCTAGTACGGTAAAGTCTTTTTTATCTTTAAATACACGAGACCCCCTACCAATCATCTGATAATACAAAGTAATAGACTTTGTAGCTCTGTTTAATATAATAGTTTCAACAGAAGGCTCATCAAAACCAGTAGTAAGAATACCAACAGATGATAAAATAGCATCTGGAGTTTCTTTAAACCATTTTAATATAGCAGCTCTTTCTGTCTTAGAATTTGTATTATCTAAATGTCTTACATCATAACCTTCAGCTCTAAAAGTTTCATAAACTTGTAAAGAAGTATTGATACCATTATTAAAAATCAAGGTTTTTTTACCTTTTGATTTTTCTTCGTAAGCGTATAACAACTTTTCTTGCATCAAGTTATTTGAATACAACTCTTCAGAAGATTTTACAGTATAATCTCCATTAATTCCTACTTTTAAAGTACCTAATGCTACATCATAAGTATACGTGGTTGCTTTTGCTAAAAAACCTCTTTCTACAAGTGAAATTACAGGCTCACCAACTAAAAGCTCGTCGTATATTTCATTCATTGGAAGTTTCATGTTAGAACTCAAAGGAGTTGCTGTTACCCCAAGAATAAAGCAGTTATCGAAATATTTAAATAGTTTTCTAAATGAATTATAGTGGGCTTCATCAATAATCACCATTCCAATTTGATCCAACTCAAGCTTATCATCATTCAAACGGTTTTTTAACGTTTCAACCATTGCTACAAAACACATGTATTTATCTTGGTCGTATAGTTCTTTTACGTTACTATTGATAATCTTGTTGTTCACATCAAACTCGGACAACATTTTTGAAGTTTGATTACACAGTTCAATTCTATGAGTAAGAATCAATACTTTTTTATTGGTTGACGCTATATATCGTCTTGCAATCTCTGAAAAAATAACCGTTTTACCACCTCCTGTTGGAAGTTGATATACTAAATTAAATTTATCAGGCTTATTCTCGAGTCTCTCAAAGACTTGTTGCAAAGCTTCTTTTTGATAATCGTATAGCTCTTTTGTATTAGATTTTTGCTCGGAAATGATGTTCGTATTTGTCAAACTCTATTTTTTTAGAAACCCTGCAAAAATAAGGACTTTATTAGGTTTAACATAACGCTTTACCAACTATTATTTTTATTTTCTTATTTGGAACGCTAATCTATTGAAAACCTTTGCTTCAGAGATGCTATGTTTTTTTTGAATAATTCCTCACTCTAGAGCCTAAACCCCAAACAAAGTAAGAACGATACTTCTTGCTCCACCATAATTCCGATGTTCTCCTAAATAAATCCCTTGCCACACTCCTAAATTCAGTTCCCCATTAGTAACAGGTATTTGTACAGAACAACCTAGCATAGACGATTTTATATGTGCAGGCATATCATCACTACCTTCATAATCGTGCTTATAATAAGGCATATCTTCAGGAATCATTTTATTTATATGACTTTCAAAATCAATCCTAACGGTTGGATCTGCATTTTCATTAATTGTCAAACTTGCCGATGTATGTTTTATAAAAACTTGTAACTGCCCTTGTTTTATTTCTTTCAATTCGGGCATTGCCTGTTCAACCTCATTGGTTACCAAATGATATCCTCTTTTTCTTTGTTGCAGTTTAATTTCTTTTTGATAAAATTTCATTTGAATTTCTATTTATTTCTACGAAAATAAAAAAGCCGCTTGGTATTCCCAAGCGGCTTTTTGCTATTTCTAAAAATAATTTATTTTACTTCTTCGAAGTCTACATCTTCTACAGCATCTCCTTCAGCATTTGCTTCTGGTTGTGCAGCACCAGCATCAGCACCTCCTTGCGCACCTTGTGCAGCAGCTTGGAATTCAGCAGCAGCTCCTTGTAAAGCTGTATTTAAAGCTTCAATAGCCGTATCAATTGCTGTTACATCTTTAGCAGCATGAGCAGCTTTTAATTCAGTTAAAGCAGCATCAATAGGTGCTTTTTTATCTTCAGGAAGTTTTCCTTCAACTTCTTTCAATTGATTTTCTGTTTGGAAAATCATTTGATCTGCAGTATTTACTTTTTCAGCAGTTTCTTTTGCTACTGCATCAGCCTCTGCATTCGCTTCAGCATCCGCTTTCATTTTAGCAATTTCTTCTTCTGACAAACCAGATGAAGCTTCAATCTTAATTTCTTGAGATTTGTTTGTTGCTTTATCAATAGCTGATACTTTAATAATACCATTAGCATCAATATCAAAAACTACTTCAATCTGAGGAACTCCTCTTTGCGCTGGTGGAATATCCGTTAATTGGAAACGTCCAATTGTTTTATTATCAGCAGCCATTGCTCTTTCTCCTTGCAATACATGAATATCAACAGAAGGTTGGTTATCTACAGCTGTAGAGAATACCTGAGATTTTTTAGTAGGAATTGTTGTGTTAGACTCAATTAGTTTAGTAAACACATTCCCCATAGTTTCAATACCTAATGATAAAGGTGTAACGTCTAATAACAATACATCTTTTACATCTCCAGATAAAACTCCTCCTTGAATAGCTGCACCAATTGCAACAACTTCATCAGGGTTCACTCCTTTATTAGGCTCTTTTCCAAAAAATGCTTTTACTTTTTCTTGGATGATAGGAATACGTGTAGATCCTCCAACTAAAATTACTTCATCAATTTCTGATGTAGATAAATCAGCATCTTGCAAAGCTTTTTTCACAGGCTCCATAGAACGAGCTACTAATTCTGCAGCTAATTGCTCAAATTTAGCTCTTGTTAATGTAGTAACTAAATGCTTAGGTCCTGAAGCAGTAGCCGTAACATATGGTAAATTAATTTCTGTTTGAGCAGAAGATGATAATTCAACTTTTGCTTTTTCAGCAGCTTCTTTTAAACGTTGCAAAGCCATTGGATCCTTACGTAAATCTACTTGTTCAGCAGCGTTAAAATCATCAGCCAACCAGTCAATAATTACTTCATCAAAATCATCTCCTCCTAAGTGTGTATCACCATTTGTAGACAATACTTCAAAAACACCTTCTCCAATTTCTAAAATAGAGATATCAAATGTACCACCACCTAAATCATATACAGCAATTTTTTGATCTGTTCCTTTTTTATCAATTCCATAAGCCAATGCAGCAGCAGTTGGTTCGTTGATAATTCTTTGAACTTTTAATCCAGCAATTTCACCTGCTTCTTTAGTTGCTTGACGTTGTGCATCGTTAAAGTATGCAGGTACTGTAATTACAGCCTCAGTTACATCTTGTCCTAAATAATCTTCAGCAGTCTTCTTCATTTTTTGAAGTGTCATAGCTGAAATTTCTTGAGGCGTATATAAACGACCGTCAATATCAACTCTAGGCGTATCATTGTCTCCTTTTACTACTTTGTAAGGTACTCTTCCTACTTCATTAGAACATTCAGAAAACTTGTTACCCATAAAACGTTTTACAGATGCAATCGTTTTTAAAGGGTTTGTTACTGCTTGTCTTTTTGCAGGATCTCCAACTTTACGCTCTCCTCCTTCAACAAAGGCAACGATAGATGGTGTAGTTCTTTTTCCTTCTGCATTAGGTATTACAACTGGCTCATTACCTTCCATTACAGAAACACAAGAGTTTGTTGTACCTAAATCAATTCCAATAATCTTACTCATAATATTTATATTTAATATTGTTATTTCATTTTTACAGAAACACAATAGTCAATCTTTGTGCCAAGTAGATCTTAGCTTATTATTGGCAGTATTAAACTAATTTAAAATGACAATTTGACACAAAACGAAACTAAGACCTGCTTTTATACTTCCATATTGTCATTCATTATGACACAAAAGATACTTGTGTTTTTAAATAACAATCGCATTTATTTCAAAAGATAATATCTACTTTTACAAAAAAAACAGATGACTAGTATTAGTATATTCGACATGCTTAAAATTGGTGTTGGCCCGTCAAGTTCCCACACCCTTGGACCATGGCGTGCCGCTGAAGAATGGATAAAAGAACTCAAAGAAGAAGCTCTTTTTGAACTATGTACTTCTATAAAAGTTGATTTATACGGATCTTTATCACTAACAGGTAAAGGACACGCCACAGATATTGCAACAATTCTAGGTTTGTCTGGAAAAGACCCCATTACTTTTGATACTGACACTATTGATGACACCATTGAATTAATTAAGACATTCAAAAGAATTAATTTTGGGAATTCTTTTTTGGTGGACTTCAATCCAGAACAAGACATTTCTTTCCATAAAGAATTTTTGCCTTTTCATCCAAATGGATTGACATTTACTGCTTACTTAAATAATGGAGAAAAACATAGGAGTACTTTTTATTCTATTGGAGGAGGTTTTATTCTTAAAGAAGAAGCTAATCACGGTCTAAATATACCAATCGCCCTTTTACCTTACCCAGTTCAAACAGCAAAAGAACTTCTAAAACATTGTTCAGAAAAAAATCTTTCAATTTCAGAAATAGTTCTTAGCAACGAAAAGTATTGGCGAACAGAAGAACAAATAGACACAGACATAAAAAGTATTTGGGAAACTATGCTAAACTGCATGTATACAGGATCTCATAAAAAAGGTATGTTACCTGGTGGGTTACAGGTAAAAAGAAGAGCTGTTGAAATTCATAATAAATTGATAGGTAGCAATTCTTATACAGATGCCAACTCTTGGATGCAGGCAATAAAAAAAACGGAAGTTAAATTTCGACAAATTTTAAAATGGGTAAGCTGCTTTGCTTTAAGTGTAAATGAAGTAAACGCTTCTTTAGGAAGAGTCGTAACTGCACCTACAAACGGAAGTGCGGGAGTTATACCATCCGTACTTATGTATTATTTAGTAATTGAAAATCACGACGCAAATTTTGAACACATCAAACGGTTTTTATTAGTTGCTGGTGAAATTGGTTGTGTTTTCAAAAAAAATGCCACCATCTCAGCTGCAATGGGTGGCTGTCAAGCTGAAATTGGTGTTTCGTCTGCGATGGCAGCTGCAGGGCTTACAGAGTTACTTGGTGGTACCCCTGAACAAGTCACTATTGCTGCAGAAATAGCTATGGAACATCATTTAGGTCTTACCTGCGATCCAATAGGAGGACTTGTACAAGTGCCTTGCATAGAAAGAAATTCTATGGGTGCCATAAAAGCAATTAGTGCTGCTGAATTAGCGCTAGACACAGACCCAGGTTCCGTAAAAGTTTCGTTAGATGAAGTTATTAAAACCATGTGGGAAACAGCCAAAGACATGAATCATAAATACAAAGAAACCTCTGAAGGTGGCTTAGCTATTGCTGTGAACTTACCTAACTGTTAACAGTATAGCCAATAGCTCCATTAGGAGTTTGTTCTAACTTATATGTATAATCAGGTTTTAAACCTTTTTCCATAGTATGTGAGACATAAACAATAGAAGTTCTAGTCTCTTGGGCTATTTTATTTATCAGTCTTACTATTAAAGCAATACTGTCTTTATCTAAACCTGAGGTTGGCTCATCTAAAATTAAAAGAGGTGGATGCTTTACCATAGCTCTAACTATTAAAACCATACGTTGTTGCCCAATTGTTAACGTACAAAAAGTTTTATTTGCTAAATGCGACAACTGTATTAATTGTAGCCACTTTTTTGCTAATTTCACATGAAGATCTAAAGGCTTAACATACAAACCTATGGAATCATAAAAACCAGATAAAACCATATGTAAAACAGAATCTCTCCTACTAAACAACTCTGTTATATTTGGTGTGAAATATCCTATTTTCTGTTTGATTTCCCAAACATTTTCTTCTGTTCCTTTTAACTTATCAAACAACACTATGTTTTGGCCATATGCTTTATGACTATCTCCTGTAATTAAAGAAAGTAAGGTGGTTTTACCTGCCCCATTAGCTCCTATTAACTGCCAAAATTCTCCCAATTTAATTTCCCAAGATATAGCATTTAGTACTTTTTTCTCGTAAAAACTAACAGATACATTTTTAAGTACAACAAACCTTAAATATTTAAAATCATATTTAGTTGTGGTATCTGGAATTAAAAAATCCTCTAACTGTTTCTTTTTTCTTTCAAAAAAACTTTCAACTGTATTATTATAAGGAATTATGTTTTTAGAACCTTTTACTTCAAACAAGTTTTTAACAAAAGGCAACAATTCATCCTGTCTTGAAACCACCTGTATTATTGATATTTCTTCGGATGCCTTTACTAATAAGTCCACTAGCAACCCTCTATTTAACATATCCAAATTGTCAAATAAATCTTCAATAATCAAAAAGTCTTTATGCAATGACAACAAATAACGTAATAGTGCTCTTTTACGTTCACCACTAGACATAGAACGTAATGTTTGACCATCTCTTAACTCAAACATGGAAACATCTCTCCTAGCTTCCTCCTCAATCATTTGCTTTAAAGTAGCTTGAGAAAATGTAAGCAAAGACTTCTTATAACCCTTAGTAGGCTGTATATAATTATACTGCACTAAAAAGGCAGTCAAATCGATTAAAGATTTTTGATTATTTAAAACCGCAACATGTTGTGTTTTTTGAGGAGACATTTAATAAAAATTTATTTTGTCTTAAGTTCAATGAAGTACTACCTTACAAATATAAACTCTTTATCTGAAGACAATTCCTCACTGTATTCATAACCTCCATAATTAAATCCTTTTAAAGACTCTACATCATTTATATCATTATCAATAATATAACGGACCATCATACCACGAGCCTTTTTTGCGAAGAAAGAAATTATTTTTAGTTTTCCATCTTTATAATCTTTAAACTGAGGTGTAATTATTGGAGCATTTATTAATTTGGATTTTACAACTTTAAAATACTCGTTACTTGCCAAATTCACTAACACCTCTCCTTCTGCCAATTCAGAATTTAGGGCATCTGTTATTTTAGTATCCCAAAATTGGTATAAATTATCCTTACTACCTATTTTTAATTTAGTTCCCATTTCTAAACGATAGGCCTGTATTAAATCGAAAGGTTTTAATATACCATACAAACCAGATAAAATTCTTAATTTATCATTTAACTGATCTAATTTTTCTTCAGAAATAGAATAAGCATCTAAACCTACATACACATCTCCTTTAAACATATAAATAGCCTGACGTGCATTATCTGTAGTAAAAGGCAATGCCCAATCTTGATTTCTTTGCCAATTTAACTCACCCAATTTAGCTGAGATAGACATTAATTCAGAAATATTTTTAGGAGATTTTTTCTTCAAAACTTCAGAAAGCTTTTTTGATTCCTCTAAAAACAATGAATTACCAAAACGATTGGTAGGAATTTTTGTTTCTAAATCTAATGACTTTGCCGGTGAGATTACTATTTTCATGTATGTTGACTATTACTAAATTACTTTTACAAATGATTTTACAACAGAGATTCCTCTACTATTATTCTTCTTTGGTATTGATCGTATAAGCTCTCCAACGCTCTAGTGCAGCGGTAATATCTTCAGGGATTTCCGAGTCAAAATGCATCATTTCATTCGTTACAGGATGTATGAAACCAAGTGTTTTGGCGTGTAATGCTTGCCTAGGTAAAGCTTTAAAAGTATTTTCTACAAATTGCTTGTATTTAGTAAACGTTGTTCCTTTTAAAACAGTATCTCCTCCATACCTAGCATCATTAAACAAGGTGTGACCTATATATTTAAAATGAGCTCTAATTTGATGTGTTCTACCTGTTTCTAATCGACATTCTACCAAAGTTACATAATTAAAACGTTCTATTACTTTGTAATGAGAAACTGCAGGTTTTCCAAAATCAGCATCAGGAAAAACAGACATTTGCAATCTGTTTTTCAAACTTCTCCCAATATTTCCTTCAATAGTCCCTTCATCTTCCGTCACATTCCCCCAAACAAGAGCATGGTATACACGTTCTGTACTTTTGTCAAAAAACTGCTTCGCCAAATGCGTCATCGCTTGTTCTGTTTTAGCTACAACTAACAAACCACTAGTATCTTTATCAATTCTATGAACCAAGCCGGGACGCTCATTGCTATTAGTTGGTAAGTTTTCTATATGATTTATTAAACCATTCACCAATGTCCCAGAATAATTTCCATGCCCAGGATGTACAACCATTCCAGCAGGCTTATTCACAACCATCAAAGCATCATCTTCATAAACTATATCAATAGGAATGTCTTCAGCAACCAATAAATTTTCATGTGGTGGATGTTCCAAAACTACACGAATCACATCTTTTGCTTTTACTTTATAGCTTGATTTAACAGCTATATCATTTGCCAAAATATTTCCATTTTTAGCAGCTTCTTGTATTTTATTTCTTGTAGCGTTTTCTATAAAATTCATTAAAAACTTATCTACTCGTAATGGAACTTGCCCATCACTAGCTACAAATCTAAAATGTTCATATAAATCATCTTGCTCCAACTCCTCTGCCCCTTGTTCTTCAATCATTTTATTATCTTTTACCATTACCCAACACCAAATCAATTACTGATTTTTTAGGTAAATTATCTCCTTGATTAACTGTTTTTCCTTTGTATTGAAGCTTGCGAACTACATCTTTCCCTAAATCTTGTATATAATAATACTTTCCTATAACAAAACCAACTGCTCTTAGCTGTGCTTCAACTTCATTTTTAGTTTTACCATAAAAATCTACTATTTTTACATCACCATATTTAGATGGATTTAGTGTTAGGTAAATTTTTCTATTCTCCTTTACAAAATCTCCTTTTTCTGGACTTTGCTCAATTACAGATTTGCTAAGATAATTTGGATTAAAACTGGCAGAATCAATTACTTCATAACGCAAATTCAATTCTTGCAATACTGCTTCTACTTTTGAAAATTCCATATTTGACAAATCGGGAACTTGTATTTTCTGGTTGTGATTAGTAGTTACAAACAACCATTTTGACAAGGCTACAAAACCAACAACTATAATAATAACTGCTATTATTAATTGCTTTAAAAGCTGTCTACTTACTATAAATTTTATAAAATTCATTATTGATTCAATTTTGAGCAAAGATATAAAACGAATAGGTTCACTTTTAATTTATATTTGATATTTTTGAAACACAAATATAGCACTACAAAAATGAAGAAAAATATTGCCGTTATCATGGGAGGCTACTCTTCGGAGTATGAAATTTCCATAAAAAGTGGAAATGTTGTTTACAAACACATCGACAAAAATAATTACAATGCTTATTGTGTTCATATTTTAAAAAACAAATGGGTTGTACTCTCAAACGGAAAGGAGTTTACGGTAAACAAACATGATTTTTCTGCTACCATCAATGGCACATATCTAAAATTTGATTTTGTTTTCAACGTCATCCATGGAACACCTGGCGAAGACGGTGCTATTTTAGCTTATTTTGATTTATTGAATATTCCTTATAGTTCCGCTCCTTTTTACCAAATGGCATTAACTTTTAATAAACGAGACTGTTTAAGTGTCGCAAAAAATTACGGAATCCACACAGCCACTTCCTATTATTTAAATAAAGGGGATACTTTTGAAACAGAAAATATCATAAAAAAAGTTGGTATTCCTTGTTTTGTAAAGCCAAACAATGCTGGTTCGAGTTTTGGAATTTCTAAAGTAAACGCTATTGAAGAATTTTTACCAGCCTTAGAAACTGCTTTTAAAGAAGATTCAGAAATATTAATTGAATCTTTTTTAGATGGGATTGAAGTTTCTGTTGGGGTTATACAATACCACAACGAAATTAAGGTATTGCCTATTACAGAAATCGTTTCAGAAAACGACTTCTTTGATTACGAGGCTAAATACTTGGGAAAATCTAAAGAAATCACTCCGGCTAGAATTTCTGAAGTTCAAAAAGAAAATGTTTCTAAAGCAGCAAAACATATATATAAGTCATTAAACATGAGTGGGTTTTCTAGATCTGAATTTATTTTTATTGGGGATACTCCTTATTTCATAGAAATGAATACAGTACCTGGCATGACTGAAGCAAGTTTACTACCACAACAAGCTCAAATTGCAGGGATTTCTCTGCAAGACTTGTTTACAGACACAATTAAAAGAAGCTTGAAATACTAATTTATTTTTGTCTATTTTAATATTTTATCACCGGGAGGTCTTACATCCAAAAAAACATTTCAATTTTTAATACTATCTTTGAATAGCTAAATAGTTTTTATGAAAAAAGCAGTTTTTCCAGGTTCATTTGACCCAATTACTTTAGGGCATGTTGACATCATCAATAGAGCTATTCCTTTATTTGATGAAATTATCATAGCCATTGGAGTCAATGCCGACAAGAAATACATGTTCAGTCTAGAACAAAGAATTGAATTCATAAAAAAGACCTATGCTCATGAACCTAAAATATCAATAGATAGTTATAGCGGACTTACAGTAGACTATTGTAAATCTATAGACTCTAATTTTATTTTACGTGGATTAAGAAACCCAGCGGATTTTGAATTTGAAAAAGCGATAGCAATTACAAATAGAAAACTATCTGGGATTGAAACCGTATTCTTGCTGACTAGTGCTGAAACATCTTTTATAAGCTCTAGTATTGTGAGAGATATTTTAAAAAACAAAGGAGATGCATCTATTTTAATTCCAAAAGGAATTATTTAAACAAATATTGATGTGCCAATCTATTGTTGAAATTAATCCTTCAACAAATTTCTACATCCTTACGAATATCAATTAAAAAAACTTTTTTGAGTTGATATTAAGAATTATATCAAAGTAAATAAAAACACAGCATAAACAAAGAAACGCAAAAAACGGAACAACCCTAAGTATGCCGCCCATTTCATAGGATATCCTGTTATTCCACATATCATCATTACAATAGAAAAAGGCACAGGTAACAACGCCGAAATAACAACAAAAAAACCACCCCATTTCTTTAAATTCTTAAAAAGATCTTCGTATTTACGAAGTGCCCAATCATGGATTTTAGGCACATGTATAAGCTTTACACCAAGATAAAAAGAAATCAATCCACCTAAATAAGAAAGCGCAGCTAAAAGCCCCACTAGAACCCATGCACTGAGCTGCACTGAGCTGCTTAATTCTTTAGTCCAGATGATAAAAAAATCTGGAGGTATAATCCCTAAAAACGATTCTGAAACTGCAAACACAAAAAATACCGCCCATGTATCAACATTACCAACAATAAAACTAAATATTTCTTTTAATGTAATAACATACGATTCCATCAAAAAAATCAAACCAAAAAACACACCAATCACTAGCGCTAATTTGGTTAAATTACTACCCAAAAAAGTGAACAAACCTGTTCTTCTTAAATAATGATAATATAATTTTGAGTAACGATTCATAAGAGGAGCTTAAACTATTATTTAGAATGTATTCCTTTAGTGAATCTTTCAGGATCTGCTGCTAAATGGTAACGTGGGTCATCAATATCTTCAATAACTACTTTGTGAAATTTATCATCACTTTTATACAAAAGAACTTTACATTCTTCACTTAAGTGTTTTAATTTTATTGATTTTCCAGCTTGCTCATATTTAACCACAATATTGGAAATTGCTTCGATAGCAGAATGATCACTTATACGTGATTCAACAAAATCAATTTCAACATTATCAGGATCATTTTTCACATCAAACTTTTCGTTAAACCCTGTTATAGAACCAAAAAATAACGGCCCCCAAATTTCATAAATTTTAGTACCATCTTCTTTTACTCTTTTTCTTGCTCTAATTTTAGTCGCATTTTCCCAAGCAAAAACTAATGCCGAAATAATAACACCAACAAATACAGCAATAGCCAAATCTTCAAACACAGTTACTAACGAAACCGTAATTAAAACTACAGCATCAGCCACGGGAATTTTACGAAGAATTCTAAAACTTGACCAAGCAAAAGTTTCAATAACCATTACAAACATAACTCCTACCAAAGCGGCAATAGGTACTTGCTCAATATATTGATCAGCAAATAAGATAAAAACCAACAAAGTTACTGCCATAATTATTCCTGACAATCTTCCTCTACCACCTGCATTTATATTAATAACTGTTTGCCCTATCATACCACATCCTCCGGTACCACCAAACAATCCACTTACTATATTCCCTGCTCCTTGAGCAATACATTCTTTGTTACCGTTTCCACGAGTTTCCGTCAAATCATCTACCAAATTTAATGTCATTAATGACTCTATTAAACCAACAGATGCAGCTAAAAATGCGAATGGAGCCACAAACAATAAAGTATCTAAATTAAAAGGCAAATTTTGCCATAACTCCATATTGGGTGTCGGAAATTTTCCTTCTAATCCAGCTCCACCACCTTCTCTTATATAAGAACCTACAGTAGAAACATCCAAATCTAAAAAGACCACCACTCCAGTAGTAATTAATATAGCTGTTAACGCTGCTGGAATTTTTGTTGTTAATTTTGGCAAGAAAAATATTATCGCCATAGTCATAGATACTAAACCTATCATTAAATACAACTCAGAACCTTCCATGTAAATATTTAAATACTGTTTTACACCCTCTGCAGAAACATTCATTTCTTTATGTGTAAACATTTTTACTTGAGCTATAAAAATAACTATTGACAAACCATTTACGAATCCCATCATTACTGGATGTGGTATTAAACGAACGAAACGCCCTAGTTTTAATACCCCTGCACCTATTTGAAAAACTCCCATTAATACAACTGCAGCTAACAAATAAAAATACCCCATATTTTCAATAGGAGCGTCAAACAACATACCTTTCGTATGTCCTTCTGCAATCATACTTACAAAAATAACCGCCACTGCACCTGCAGCTCCAGAAATTAAACCTGGTCTACCACCAAAAACTGCAGTAATTAAACCAATCATAAAAGCTCCAGACAAAGCAACTAAAGGATCTATTTGAGCTACAAAAGCAAATGCAACAACCTCAGGAATCATTGCCAAGGAAACGGTTATCCCTGCTAAAATATCATCTTTTGGATTTTGAACTACTTTTCTAATAAATTCAGTCATTTGGGTGTATTTTTTAATAGAGTGCAAAAATACGTTTAATATTTATATTGACAAGTATTAGAAACGACTCATTAATCCGAACCATCAAAAACACAATTAAAAACCTTACTATCAATACCCTATTGAAAAAGAAGTTTAATATTCGGATAGGTATTATTCAATGCAAGCCTTGTATTTGAAGTACTTTTGAACTCTACTGCAGTTATTCCTTCCTCTTTTTGAGGAATAAGCTCTCCAGTAAAAGAAGTTTTCATTAAAAACCAATAAGTAACTTTTAACCGCCATTCCTGCTTAAAATAAAAGGCATGATATGTTGTTTCTAACGGTGAAATTATTTTCAACAGTCCTATACCACATTCTTCTTCCACCTCTCTAATAGCAGCTGTTTCTTTATCTTCTCCTTTTTCAATATGTCCTTTTGGTAAATCCCATTTATCAAACCTATAAATAAAAAGAACTTCTTTTTTTTCATTCAAAACCTTTCCCCCACCTGCTTCAATTACTTTGAACTGCTTTTGAAACAATTCCCAACCATTCAAAAGGTTTTCACAGATCAAAAAAACGCCATCTATTGTATCTTTCGCAAGAATTTTAATGAGATTTTCTAGGTTAGCCTTTTCAAGGTCTATTACGTCAAAATTATTTCTATTTATTAATGAATCTGTAAGAATAATTGGCTTATCATTCATAAAAACTTTATACATTTGCAACATGATTTTGAACAAAGATACAGCAAATGCTACAGCTAAATTGCTTTTACAAATAAAAGCAATAAAATTAGAGCCAAACACTCCGTTTACTTGGGCTTCAGGATGGAAATCACCAATATATTGTGATAATAGAATTACACTTTCTTATCCTCCAATTCGTAATTTTCTAAAAGAAAACATGGCTAAAATTATTGTTGAAAAATACGGTAAGCCAGATGTTATTGCAGGAGTTGCCACTGGTGCTATTGCAATAGGTGTTTTAGTAGCACAAGAACTAGGAGTACCTTTTGTATATGTTAGACCAGAAGCAAAAAAACACGGGCGTCAAAACCAAGTGGAAGGTTTTTTAGAAACCGGATCTAACGTAGTTGTCGTGGAAGATTTGATTAGTACAGGTAAAAGTAGTTTACATGCAGTTGATGCTTTAAACAAAGCAAATGTGAATGTAAAAGGAATGATTGCAATTTTTACTTATGGTTTTGAAATTGCTGATGAAAACTTTAAAGAAGCAAACGTAGACTTAACTACTTTAAGTAATTATGAACACTTACTAGAACAAGCTTTAAAAGATAGCTATATTACAGAAACCGAATTAGAAGCACTGTCTAAATGGAGAAAATCTCCTAGCACCTGGAACCAATAAAAAACACCGTTTATGCATATTGAAGGAAAAAAGACCAGCGTTTCTAAGAGCACTAAAGAGCTTTTTAGTTTTTTGACAAAGCTTGAAAATTACGAACAATTAATGCCTGAAAATACTGAGAAGTTTGAAATTGATGGTGAATCATTTATTTTCGGATTAAAAGGTATGCCTGAAATTCGTTTGGTTCTAAAAGAAACTATTGATAATTCAGCTATTATTTTAGGTGCCGCAAGTAGCAAAATGCCATTTACCTTAGCTATTAATCTTTCAGAATCATCTGACAATAATTCAGATGTTCAACTTTTATTTGATGGAGATTTCAACCCAATGATTAGTATGATGGCAAAAAAACCATTGACTAAATTTATTGAAACATTAACGGAAAACATTAAAAACCTATAGCTTATAAAAAAAAGCTTATCTCTTTTATATTAAACTCTTTAATAGATTCGTCTTCAAGCTCAACTTGAAGCAAACCAAGAGAAGATATATTTTTAATTTTACCTAAAAACATTTTATCCTCACTGTCTTTAAACATAGTGGGGATATCTTTTTTATACAATACTGATAAATATTCTGACTTGATTAAATCAAAATTTGAGGACACACATAACTCAATTTTTTGCTTTATCGATTCAACTAATTTATTCAACAAATGTTCTCTATTTATATTTTTATTTAAAATGGTTTTTAGAGAACTCGCTACCCCTAACTCTTTTGGGAAATCCGTTTGGTTTACGTTCAAACCTACCCCAATAATTGAATGTTTGATCTTATCTTTGTTTAATACATTTTCAATTAAAACCCCTCCTATTTTTTTATTCCCTGACATAATGTCGTTAGGCCATTTTATTTGTAATTTAAAAATTTCATACTCTTTTATTACTTCATAAATAGCTAAAGAAACCGCATAATTTAGGAAAGTAAAATCTTTTAAAAAAAATTCATCAAAAGCAACAAAGATACTAAACATCAGATTTTCACCTCTTTTGGAATGCCATTTAGCACCCATTTGACCCCTGCCAGAAAATTGTTCTTCAGCAGTTACTACAGTAAAGTTTTCAACCAAGCCATTCACAACAAAATCTTTTAAAAAAGTATTGGTCGATCCAATGGCATCAAGTTTGATAATATGCATAGATAAAATATAACGAAATGTAGGTTATTATATAGTATTTTAATAACAAAAAAGTAATAACTTTGCAGCAAAATTAAATAATTTTTAATGTCTAAAAAAAATATAAGTACAGATCAGCTAATTTCAATCATTATTAAAGGAATTGAGGATGTCAAAGGAGAAGATATCCAGCTGTTAGATTTAAGAGATATAGAAAACACCGTATGTGACTATTTTATAGTTTGTTCAGGTAATTCAAACACACAAGTAAAAGCTATTTCAGGTGCTATTCAAAAAATCGTAGGAAAGGAAGGTCAAGAAAAAGCTTGGCATATTGAAGGAGAGTCTAATGCTGAGTGGGTTTTAATTGATTACGTACATGTTGTTGTACATGTTTTTCAAAAACAAATTAGAGAATTTTATGACATTGAAAGTCTATGGGGTGATGCTAAAATCACTAAAATAACTTCTTCTCTATAACCCAATACAGTTCTACGCTATGTCTACAAAAAATAAAAAAAATAAAAACCTTAAAGACTCCAATTTCAAACCTAAATTCAATTTTTATTGGATTTACGGAGGTCTTTTTGTTTTATTGGTATTTTATCAATTTTTCACTGCAAGTGATCTTCCGCAGAAAGAAATTACTCAAAATAAATTTGAAACAATTTTAGAAAGTAACGATCTAGAAAAAATTGTCATTATCAATAACCGAGTTGCTCAATTATTTATAAAAGACGAAGCAATTGAAAAAGAAGAATACAAAAGATTCAAAAAACCTGCGGGTTTATTCTCTGGAAAAACTGCTTTATTTGAATACAAATTTGGTGATCTTCAAAATTTCGAAAAAAAGTTAGAACAAAAAAAACAAGAACTAGGATTAGAGTTTGATAAAGTAAACCGTGAACAAACCGATTTATTTGACTCTATTTTATCTTATTTACCATTTATATTTTTAATTGGCTTGTGGATTTTCTTTATGCGAAGAATGTCTGGAGGCGGTGCTGGAGGTGGTGCTGGAGGTCAAATTTTCAATATTGGTAAATCAAAAGCAAAATTATTTGACCAAGACCAAAAGGTAAAAGTTACTTTTAAAGATGTAGCTGGGTTGCAAGGAGCAAAAGAAGAAGTTCAAGAAATTGTAGACTTCTTAAAAACCCCTGAAAAATACACTTCCTTAGGTGGTAAAATTCCAAAAGGAGCATTATTAGTTGGGTCTCCAGGTACGGGTAAAACTTTATTAGCGAAAGCTGTTGCTGGCGAAGCTGGCGTACCTTTCTTCTCTTTATCTGGTTCTGATTTTGTTGAAATGTTTGTAGGTGTAGGAGCTTCTAGAGTACGTGATTTATTTAAACAAGCACAGCAAAAATCTCCATCAATTATATTCATTGATGAAATTGATGCAATTGGTAGAGCTCGTGGAAAAAGTAATATGACAGGCGGTAATGATGAACGTGAAAATACATTGAATCAGCTATTAACAGAAATGGATGGTTTTGGAACTGATACAAATGTAATTGTATTAGCTGCAACTAATAGAGCTGATGTTTTAGACAAAGCGCTAATGCGTGCAGGACGTTTTGATAGACAAATTTTTGTTGATTTACCTGATTTAAATGAGCGTAAAGCCATTTTTGAAGTACATATGAAACCGTTAAAATTAGGGAAAGATGTTGTTGCTGATTTCTTATCACAACAAACACCTGGTTTCTCTGGAGCCGATATTGCAAACCTTTGTAATGAAGCTGCCTTAATAGCTGCAAGAAAAGGGAACACAGAAATTCATAACCAAGATTTTTTAGATGCTGTTGATAGAATTGTTGGTGGTTTAGAAAAGAAAAATAAAATTATTTCTGTTAAAGAGAAAAATACCATTGCATACCATGAAGCTGGACATGCAACAGCTAGTTGGATGCTAGAACATGCTGCTCCGTTGGTAAAAGTTACAATTGTACCAAGAGGACAATCTTTAGGTGCTGCCTGGTATTTACCTGAAGAAAGAATGATTGTACAAACAGAGCAAATGCTAGATGAAATGTGTGCGACTTTAGCAGGTAGAGCGGCGGAAAAAGTAATGTTTGACAAAATTTCAACAGGAGCTTTAAACGATCTAGAAAAAGTAACGAGACAAGCAAAAGCTATCGTAAGCATTTATGGCTTAAATGAAAAAATAGGTAATATTACTTATTACGATTCATCTGGTCAGAGTGAATACAGCTTTTCAAAACCTTATAGTGAAGAAACAGCTAAAATTATAGATCAAGAAATTTCTACTCTTATTGAAAGTCAATACCAAAGAGCTATCAATATTTTGACTGAAAACAAGGATAAATTAATAACTTTGGCTGAGTTACTATTAGAAAAAGAAGTTATTTTTAAAGACGATTTAATTAAAATTTTTGGAGAAAGACCTTTTAAAGAAAATATTTTAGTAGACAATACTCCAAAAGAAATTATTGAAGAAAGAACTATTAGCGAAGCTATAGAAGATGTAAAAGATGATGCTGAAGTGGAAGCAACTGAATAAACATTAAAATTTACAAGTTAAGTAAATGAATTTTTTTAAGAAATTATTTAAAAGCCCAGAGTCTTCTAAAGACAAGGAAATAAAAAAGCAAGATGTTCATCTTTCGCTAGATGACTTATTTGTACATAATTTCATTGACAAAGGCGGTAAATTTCTTTATTCAACATCATCAGAAGAAATCATCAATCACTTAATAAATGTACTCGAAGAAAATAACTGGAAAAACCTTACGTGTATTGAGGAAAATAATTTATGTAAATTTACGGATCAGTTGTCCATTGAAATAAATTCAAACTTTAATTCACAAGTACCTATATTTTCAACCTGTGAACATTTAATTGCTGATACAGGAAGTATTTTACTTTCATCAAATCAACTAAAAGAAAACAAGTTGAATACACTATCTAACGACTTTATTGTTTTTGCAAGAACAAGTCAGTTGGTAAAAAACATGGGAGAAGGACTGACGGGTATTAAAAGTAATTTTAAAGAAAATATTCCAACAAATATTTGCGCCATTAAAAATTACACTCTAGAAGACGATGAGGATAATTATTTGACTGTTGGAAACAGTAATTCAAAAAATTTATATTTATTATTATTTGAAGATCTATAATCTATGAACAATATGCTTACAAGAGCAATTGCAGGTGCTGTATTTGTGACTTTATTAGTTTTCTCGATATTATACAACTCCTACTCTTTTTTAGGTTTGTTTTATTTTTTTATGATTGTCAGTGTTTTTGAAATGTCAAAAATGTTACAATTAAAAAACACAACGGTGTATATTATTGCAACACTACTTTTTCTTTTAAACAGTCATCTCATTCCTAATTATTATCATAATTATTTAGAAGTAATAATTGTCTTGGCAGGATTAAGTCTTTTTATTAAGCAACTCTTTACCTTAGAATCCAATGCTATAAAAGAGCTAGGTGCCTCATTTTTAACTTTAATATACGCTTGTTTACCCTTTCTGTTTATGATTAAAATTCCCTTTTTCAAAGGGACATATGAAGGAATTATTTTATTAGGATTATTTATTCTAATATGGTCTAATGACACCTTTGCTTACTTAATTGGTAAAAGCATGGGTAAACACAAATTATTAGAAAGAATTTCTCCTAAAAAAACGATAGAAGGTTTTGTTGGAGGCTTTATAGCAACCATGATAGTTGGTTATGTATTGTCTATTTATTTCCAAGTACTTTCAAGTACGCAATGGATGATTATAGCATTAATTGCGAGTTTATTTGGTGTGATAGGAGACCTAATCGCATCTATGTTTAAAAGGTTAACAGGAGTAAAAGACACAGGGAAAATAATCCCTGGACACGGAGGTATCATTGATAGACTAGATAGTATTATCTTTGTTGCACCATTTATTTATTTATACTTAAAAATCTCATTAGAAAATGTTTCATAAAGAAGGATTTAAAATTATTGCCATTACACTAGTACTTGTTACAGCAGGTGTACTATTAACAGATAAATTTGTAAACATTGCTTGGTTGCAGAGTGTTCTATATTTAATCATCACTTTTTTCTTGGTGATTATATTACAGTTTTTCAGAAACCCTAAACGAAAAACTAATATAGGAGACAACCATGTGGTTGCGCCTGTTGACGGAAAAGTAGTTGTAATTGAAGAGGTTTTTGAAAAGGAATATTTTAAAGACAAACGCATTCAGGTTTCTATATTTATGTCTCCATTAAACGTTCATGTTACGAGATACGGCTTGGGAGGGAAAATAAATTTCAGTAAATACCATCCAGGTAAATTTTTAGTTGCTTGGCATCCTAAAGCTTCAGAAGAAAATGAAAGAACTACCGTTGTTGTAGAAAATAAAATTTTTGGAGAAGTTTTATACCGACAAATTGCGGGAGCCTTAGCTAAACGTATTGTAAACTATGCTAAAAAAGACATGAAAGTAATTCAAGGAACCGATGCCGGATTTATTAAATTTGGTTCAAGAGTAGATTTATTTTTACCTTTAGATGCAAATATTGAAGTTGTATTGAATCAAAAAGTAAAAGGCGCTCAGGATATTATAGCTACTAGAAAATAAGAATCTATTAAAAGAGTCATGACAAAAAAACTAGACAGAGAATTTAATGAAGCCTTTGAAAAAGCTTCCTCTATGACTAAAAAACTGCCACAAGATGTCATGCTTAATTTTTATGCCTATTACAAGCAAGCTACTTCGGGTGATAATTTTTCCTTCAATGCTAATTTTGGAGTAAGAAACGCTTTCAAATTTAATGCTTGGATGCAACTAAAAGGAATTTCTCCTGATGAGGCTAAACAAAAATATATTGATTTAGTTAACGAATACACCAATAAATAAAATTTTATGAAAAACCTAATTAAAATAAGCTTGGCGCTGTTACTTGTTTTTAACATTCAATCATGTAAAAAGAAAGTAGCAAAAGTAAAACCTGCTGCAAAAACTTTTTCAATTGACTCAAATAATACCGTAGTTAACTGGACTGCTTATAAAACCACCGATAAAGTTCCTGTAAAAGGAAAATTTACTTCTTTAAAAATAACCAAAGATACTACTGCAACCTCCATAGTAGAAACTTTAAATGGTGCTGAATTCACTATTCCTGTTAGTAGCATTTTTTCGAATAACCCCGACAGAGATAACAAGTTGCAAAAATTTTTCTTTGGAGTAATGAAAAACACAGAATTACTATCTGGTATTATTCACATAACAGACAAATCAAATGGATATGTTGATTTTAAGATGAATGATATTATTGAAAAATTACCTTTTACTTTTATTATAGATGGTGAAAAAATTCAAATAAAAGCAATTATGAATACAGATTCTTGGCAAGCGCAAGCAGCAATAGCCTCAATCAACAAAGCTTGTTTTGATTTACACAAAGGTTCAGATGGAATTAGTAAAACTTGGAGTGATGTAGCTATTGATATTACTGTCTATTTTAAATAGTAAAAAAATAAATATTTAAAAAGGTCTTGAAAATATACTTCAAGACCTTTTTTGTTACATAAAAATAAATAGGGGAAAATTCACTATATATTTAACATTTATACATATTAACTATATAATTATGTTATTTTTTTTATGTATTTAACTAAAATCAAAGTATTTTATTATATTGCCCTTTCAATAGCATTATTTAGTATAAAAAAATTAGTTTTGTACAGAATTAATTAATTGCATAAAAAACCACATTACATGGATATTATAAAAAGAGCCTTAGAGTTCGAGGAAAATGAATCTTCTTTTAAATCAAGAGATGAAAGAATTAGAGCTTCCCATACGGCTAAAGAATTAGTTCTTGGCTTAAATGAAGTTTACAAAGAAAATAAAGATCCAGAAATAATGGATATCATGAAACGAATTACTGTTATCAAACAAAAATTCGAAAAAAGACTAAAAGGAAGATTAAGTGCTTAATTTTAAAGTACTTTTTCTTTCAACACATTAATTACATACTGTAAATCTTCTTCTTTAGTAAATTTACTAAACGAAAAACGTATTGAAGTATTTACTGTTTCTGCTTCTGGAAGAATTGCATTCAACACATGTGAACCTTTATTGCTTCCACTCTGACAAGCACTTCCTCCAGAAACCGCTATTCCATTCATATCTAAATGAAACAATAAAAAAGGAAATTCCTTTGAAAATTGTACGTTTAGGATTGTTACTGTTGATGTTTCTAAATTTTCAGAACCCCCATTAAACTTCACGTTCTTAAACGTTTCTTTTAACAAAAAAATAAAATTTTGTTTCAACTTTTTTATATACAGGAAATCCTTCTGTAATGTATCCAAAGACATGCTTAATGCTTTTTCCATCCCTAATATCAGGTGTACAGCTTCTGTCCCCGCTCTAGCTCCTTTTTCTTGCTCACCCCCAAAAAATAATGGCTTTACGCCAATACCTTTTCTAAAATAAGCAAAACCTACACCTTTAGGACCATGAAACTTATGAGCACTTGCTGCTACAAAATCAACAGACAAATCTCTCAAATCAATTGGCAAATGACCAATTGCTTGTACAGCATCTGAATGAAAAAATGCATGATATTCTTTACATATAGTAGCTACTTTTTTAACATTTAAAATATTTCCAATTTCGTTATTTACAAACATTAAACTAACTAAAGACTGGTAATTATCATTGGCCAACAAAGTTCTAAGATGAACCAAATCTATAATTCCATGGCTATCAACGTTTACATAACTTACTTTTACTTGGTAATTCAAGCTAAGTTCTTTTACTGTATTTAGTACAGCATGATGCTCTAATGTAGAAGTTATTATTTGAGTAACTCCTAAATTTACAACAGCATTATTTAAAATTAAATTATCCGCCTCACTACCTCCTGATGTAAAAATAATTTCACTAGCGGATACATTTAACATACCTGCTATATTTTTTCTAGAGTTTTCTATAGCAGCTTTAGCGGTTCTTCCAAATTGATGCGTTGATGAAGGATTTCCATAAATGGTTTTCATGGAGTTTGAAATTTCATCAATTACCTCATCAAACATTGGAGTTGTTGCAGCATTATCTAAATAAATTTTTCTCATATTCATTGTCTTTTCACACAAATCCTCTCATAAAACTCATTCTTTTAAATCTTATGCTTAAGCAAAAATATGCTAATTAAAATTAATAAAAAACACTTTTACCATTCCTTTTAAAACCATTACATTTGCTTTGTAATTAATATTTTAGAATGAAAAAAATTAGCTTTATAGTTTTACTTTTATTGTTTAACGCTTGTGATGACGGTGATTTTGAAATACCTTCTTTTGATTTCGATGGAATTTCAGTAAATACTTGTGGAGATCTAGTTTTACATAAAATAAGCTCTAACAAAACCGAGGCATTGATTTTAAATATTGATGAGGATAATGATGATAATCAATATTTCACCACAGCTTTGTCTAGCAAATCCTATAGCATTACTGAAACGGGTTCCAATACATTTACCTATAGAATTTTTAATAGTGAAGTAAGCAATAATTATTTTTGTCAAGACATTCCATCAGTAAACCCAACTGTAGCCAAAGAATGGAAAGGCTCCGGGACCCTAATAGTTGACAATCTAATAACATTAGACGATGAAGATGGAGCTCCTACTTCATTAGAAACTGATTTATCTACTTATACATCTCTTTTTGATGTTAGTGTTGATTTAAATGATATTGATGGAGATGGGTACCCTAATTACATTGACACTGATGATGATGGAGATAATATTACAACGCTAAAAGAAGATCTAAATGGTGATGGTGACCCAACCAATGATGATACAGATGGTGACGGAATTCCTAACTTTATTGATGCTGATGATGACAACGATGGCGTACTTTCTATAAACGAATCAAAAACAGCGGACAGCGATGGAGACGTATTATTAGTTGATTACCTTGATGCTGACACAACCACTTTCGTGGAACCCGTAACCACACCCGTAAATAACTACAAACAGAATTATGTTTTGGATTTTACATTTACTTCTTTGAGTTTAAGTAATTCAGAAAGTGAAATTAATTATGCAGACGGTTTTACGTTTGGATCAAAAACAGGAACATTTACTATTTCTGACCTACCTGAATCAAATTAAATTATTTGTTTTGTAGTATATATACTTCAGTAGCTCCCATTCCATATTTTTGATAGGAAGCTTCTTTTGTTGTTACAGGATACTTTGCATACAAATACTCTAATTCTTTTTGAAGTACTCCTTCTCCTACACCATGTATAAAAATCACCCTTGGAATTCTTTTTCTTATCGCAAATTCTAATTTATACTTAGCTGTATCTAATTGCAAATTTAACATATCAAAATTAGACATTCCTTTAGAATTTTTCACCAAGTTCTGAATATGTAAATCTACTTCCATTACTACTTGAAAAGTATCTTTCTTGGAACGAGCTTTTATATTTCTTTTTGGTTCTGGAGATTCATTTAATTTTTGTCTAAATAATGAGTTGTTAATATCTGAAAACCTGGATAGCACTGATTGGTCTGTTTCAACTTTTACCAAATCTGTAGTTTTAAACCATAGTTCAAAACCGTTTTCTTCTTCTACTAAAACCTTTTGCCCTTCCAATTTAGTAACAACACCTCTAACAGTATCTTCCAATACTACTACTTTATCTCCAATCTTAAACTTCACGAAACATATACGTTTTAAACCTCCCTATTTTTATCATATGGTATTTGTTTCAACAAATACTCAATTGAGCTGATTCTCGCCATAGATTTTCTATTTGCCTTAATAATTTTCCAAGGAACACTATCTTCATTTACATTTTCAAACATTTTAGTCTTATATTCCGTATAATCATCCCATAAATCTTGTGCTTTCAAATCAACATCAGTCATTTTCCATTGTTTCAAAGGGTTTTTCTGAATTTCCTCAAAACGTTGCGCTTGTTCCTTTTTTGTAATAGACATATAAATCTTAACCAATCTAATACCCGAGTGAGTAATCATACGTTCAAAATCATTTACTTGATTCATGAAAATATCATATTCTTCTTTAGTACAAAATCCATTTACAGGCTCTACAACCGCTCTATTATACCAACTCCTATCAAAAAAAACAATTTCTCCTGCTTTTGGAAATTTTCCTATGTATCGTTGGAAATACCATTGAGTTTGCTCTTCTTTAGTAGGTTTTGGCAACGCAACTATTCTAAAATGTCGAGGATTAATTCTTTCCGTAATTCTTCGAATAGCCCCTCCTTTACCAGCAGCATCTCTACCTTCAAATATCACAATTACTCGTTCGTTGTTTTCAATAACAGAAGTATGCATTTTTATCAATTCCCTTTGAAGCTTTTTTAACCTCTTAGCATATCCAACAACACGAAGAGACCTATCAATACTAATATCTTCTTTTGATAATAATGCTTGCACACCTACTTTGGTGTTTAGTTTTTCTATTGCATTTAATTTTTCTATTGATTTCTCCATATTATTAATCTATTTGATGAGATGAACGGAAATAGTGCATAATTACATTTGGATCTGGAAATAAGTTAATTTTAGCTTCATCTTTCCCTTCATAGTCAAATTTTGAAAGCACGTAACGTATGCATTCCAATCTAGCAACTTCCTTGTCATTTGTTTTTACAATAACCCACGGGCTGTAACTTGTATGTGTTTTACTATACATTCTGTCTTTATATAAGGTATACTTATCCCAAAGTTCCTGTCCTTTTTGATCTACGGGACTAAATTTCCATCTTTTTAAAGGATTTTTCATTCTAGAATTAAAGCGTTTTTGCTGCTCATCTTTTGATATCGACAACCAAAACTTAATTATAATTAACCCATCTTCATAAAGCATATGTTCAAAATCAGGTGCTTGAGACATAAAATCGTTATGCTCTTCTTTAGTACAAAATCCCATTACAGGCTCTACAACAGCCCTATTA